>JAISUF010000064.1 GCA_031272195.1 Propionibacteriaceae bacterium | reverse complement strand
AAGAAGCACACGTAGCCGCCCACCATGATGACGTCGCCGTGGGCGAAGTTCAGCATCTTGGCGATGCCGTAAACCATCGTGTAGCCCAGCGCGATGATGGCGTAGATGCTACCCAGGCTGACGCCACTGATGAGGTGCGACAAGAAAGCCATGAAATCCCAGTGTCTCCTTCCGCCGGGGACGGCCCTCAGGCGAGGGCGTCCCCAGTGCGGCGAAAATCACATGCCGACGTAGGCGCCGTCTTTGATGACCATGCCCTTCGGCTGCTTGGTGACCTCGCCGTTGGCCGACCACGTCATGCCGTCGCCGGTCAGGCCGTCGAACGTCATCGTCGTGAACTGCTTGATCATCAAGTCGTTGAGCTGCTCGGCGGTCATGTCGGGCGTCGCGCCGGAGTTCTTCAACGCCTGGTAGAGCGCGTAGATGCAGTCGTAGCCGTCGGCGGCGAACTGGTTGGGCACCTCGCCGTAGGCCTCCTTGTACTTGGCGACGAAGGCCTTGGTCTTCTCGTCGGTGGCGTCGGCGTTGAACGGCGTCAACAGCATGACGCCCTCGGCCAGCTTGGTGTCGAAGCCGTCAAGGGTGAGGATGCCGTCCATGCCGTCGACGCCGAAGAACTTCGGCGCGTAGCCCATCGCCTTGGCCTGCTTGAAGATCAGCGAGGCGGGCGTGTAGTACATCGGCAGGAACACCAGGTCGGCGCCGGCCTGCTTGGCGTCGCCCAACTGGACCGAGAAGTCCTGTTGGCTGTCCTCGGTGAAGGTCGTCTCGGACACGACGTCGAGCCCCAGCTCGGCGGCCTTCGTCTTGAACGTCTGGTAGATGCCGGTCGAGTAGGCGTCGTCGTTCTTGTAGATGACGGCGACCTTCGTGCCCAGCTTCTGGTCGAAGATGTACTGGGCCGAGGCCGAGCCCTGGTTCGGGTCGGCGAAGCACATCTGGAAGTAGTTGTCCTTGTTCGCGGTCACCTGCGTGGAGGACGCCGACGGGGTTAGGGAGAAGATGTGGTCGGCGTAGCTCTCGTCGCTGACAGCGATCGCCGGGGTGGTCGTCACCGAACCGAGCGAAAGCTGCATGCCCCAGTCTTTGAGCGTGCCGTAGGCGTTGACGGCCTTCTCGGCGTCGTGCTCGTCGTCTTGGTAGTTCAGCTCCAACTGGATGCCGCCGAGGGCGTTGATCTCGTCGACGGCGATCTGGGCGCCGTTCTTGGCCGAGTTGCCGTAGATGGCGGCCCCGCCGGTCAGCGGGCCGGTGGCGCCGATCTTAAACGGTGTGGACGAGGCGGCATCCGAGCCGTCGCCGGTGGTGCCGCAGGCCGCCAGGCCGAGAGCCATCGACGCGGCCAGCAGGCCGATAATACACTTCTTCATGACTGTGCCTTCCTGTGTCAGACGAAGGAGTCGAGGCCGGCGAACGCCGCCTCGCGTGGTTGGATCCCAACATCCGTTGGCTCGCCGGGCAAGTTTAGCAGCGCCGCACAGCCTCCAACAAAAGCCTTGCCCGCCGTGGGACGAGCTGGCCAAAGTTGCGGCTCGGTCGCCGCCAGCCGCTCGTCTTGAGGCGGCGGATGGAATCGCAGGCTCTCCCGGTGCGGCTACCGCCAAGTGGCGCGGCCGGGGGCCATAATCGGTGAGATGGACGCCCAACCGATCCGAATCGCCCTGGTGGCCGCCGCTTGTCTGGCCTTGTCCGCTTGCGCCGTGCAATCGCCGGAGGCGTCCGGCACGCTGGCAGGCGGCGCCGGCGTCGTCACCGGCCAGTCTGGACAGCCCGCCGCCCAGCCCTCGCAGACCGGCGCGGGCGAGCCGACGACCCCCGCCGACGCGACCGTCCAGCCGAGCGCCTCGCCGACGCCGCTGGAGCCGATCATCCTGGCGGGCGACTCGGTGGCCGGCCTGCCGTTCAAGAAGACCGCGGAAGACGACGTGGCGAAACTGCTGACCGCCGAGCTGGGCCCCGCCGACGACGACTACTCCGGCCCGTTCTGCGAACTCGACCCCGACACCCCGTACTCCCGAACGCTGACCTACGGCGGGCTGAGCGTGCTGTTCCTGGCCAAAGACGACAAGTCCGACTCCGAGCGCTACCTCAACGGCTGGTCGTTCAACCTGGAGGAGAACATGGTCGAGCCGATCACGCTGGCCGAAGGCCTGACGACCAGTCTGTCCTTCCAAGAGCTGGCCGCCAAGTTCCCCAAAGGCAAGCTGGAGCACAACGACCTGATCGGCGACGAGGGCTACACCTTCACCACCCCCGGTGGCATCAAACTGAACGGCAACGGTTCGGTGGAGTGGATATCGGCCGGCTTCGACTCGATGTGCGAGTGACGGCGAGCCGCCCAGCGTTGCCCGGCTCGCCAGTGGGGGACGAGAGCGCTCCGCAAAGGGCGAGTGGCCGCATCAGAGGAGTAGCGGTGAATGGCCACAACGCTACCGACGAGCGCGCTCCGCATGGGGCGAGTGGCCGCCCCAGGGCGACGACTTGAGAGAAGCGGAGCCGCCCGCTCAGGCGGCGCGCTGGGCGATCAGGGATTTCAGCGCCTCGGCGTCTTTGCCCATCTGGATGACGTGTTGGGGACGGTCCTCCAGGCCGGCGAAGCGGGCGGGGCGGTCGGGCTGGCGGCCGATGGCCTCCTCGATGGTGGCGGCGAACTTGACCGGCAGGGCCGTCTCGGTGACGATCATCGGCACGTCCGGTTCGGCGAAGCGGCGGGCCACCGTCACGGCGTCGGCGGTGTGCGGGTCGATCAGGACGCCGTCGTCATTCCAAGCTTGGCGGATGGCGGCCAGCCGGTCGGCGTGCGTCGACGATCCGGAGGCCAAGCCGAAACGCTGCCGGATGGTCGCGAACTCGGGTCGGCCCGACAGGTCGAAGAAGCCCCGGCCGGGCAGGTCGTCGGCGAACAGCCTCCCCACCGCGGCGGCGTCGCGCCCCAGCAGGTCGAAGACGAAACGCTCGAAATTGGACGCCTTGGAGATGTCCATGCTGGGCGAGCTGGTGGCCACCACGTCGGCCGTCGCCCGGACCCGGTAGACGCCGCTGCGGAAGAACTCGTCGAGAACGTTGTTCTCGTTGGTGGCCAGCACCAACTCCTTGATCGGGAGGCCCATTTGGCGGGCGACGTGCCCGGCCAGGATGTTGCCGAAGTTGCCCGTCGGCACGCAGAACGACACCGGCGTACCGCCCAGACGCAGACAGGCGGCGACGTAGTAGACGACCTGCGCGGCCACCCGCGCCCAGTTGATCGAGTTGACCGCGCCCAGGTGGAAGCGCCGCTTGAACTCCAGATCGGCCGAGACCTCCTTGACGAGGTCCTGGCAGTCGTCGAAGACGCCGTCGACGGCGATGTTGACGATGGCCGGGTCGTCCAGGGAGTACATCTGGGCTTGTTGGAACGGCGTCATGCGCCCGGCCGGCGTCAACATGAAGACGCGCACGCCGCGCCGTCCCGACATCGCGTACTCGGCCGACGAGCCGGTGTCGCCGCTGGTCGCGCCGAGAATGTTGAGGACACGCCCGCGGCGGGCCAGTTCGTATTCGAAAAGCTGGCCGAGGAACTGCATGGCCATGTCTTTGAAGGCGGCGCTCGGTCCGTCCGACAGGTGCGCCAGCCACAGGCCGGAGTCGAGCGGCGAGACGCCGACGATCTGATCGGCGGCGAAGACGTCGCGGTTGTAGGCGCGCTGGCAGATGCCCAGCAGGTCGTCTGAGGGGATGTCGCCGATGAACAGGCTCAGCACCGCGTGGGCCAGGGCGGCGTAGCCGTCGCGCTCCAGCAGTTCGCTCCAAGCGGACACAGTCGCCTGGTCGACGCGCGGATAGTGCTCGGGCACGAACAGTCCGCCGTCGGGGGCCAGCCCCTCCAGCAGGATGTCGGTGAAGCCGAGGGGTTCGGCCTCGACGGCTCGGGTGGACACGTAGCGCACGGGCAAACTCTACTCAACCGCGCGACCGCCCAGCCAGCCCGTCTGGCCGACGAACCGCCTGGCCGTCGCAATAGGCGCTGTGACAACGGACGATGGCCAGGGTCGGCGATGGGCAGGGCGGGCGACGGACGATGGCGGGACGGGCGATGTCCAGGGGCGTGGACGCCACTCCGATCTGCCTCGTCGAGGCGTTCGCCGCCAAACCTCCGAGGCGCCTGGCCCAGCGGGCGGGCCATCCGTCCCGAGGCGTTGGGGCCAAAGTCCCCATGCCGCCAGCGGGGCGGCGAAAGGCGTCGTCAGGCGGTGTCCGAGGGTCCCCAAGGCGGCTCGCGGCGAGCCTGAACATGCGATTCAGGCTTGAAAGTGAAACAATGAGGTCGAATTGCCCAACCCGTAGCGACTCGGAGAACATTGTAAGCATGCAGGTTCCAGGCCAGCCGGCTCTCGTCGTGTCTCCGGACGATTCTCCGGTTGCCCGCGCGTCCGCGATCCTCGCCCAGGCCCAGATCCTGGCCGACCGGCTGCGCAACGAGGCCTACACCGACGCCGAGGGGATTCGGGCCGAGGGCCGCCGCGAGGCCCAGCGCATCAAGGCCGAGGCTTTGGAGGCCGTCGACGGGCTCAACGCCTGGTCGCGCCAGCTGACCGAGGACTCCGACTCGTTCGAGCGGCAGATGAACCAGCGCCGCCAAGAGTTCGAGGACGCCCTCGCCCAAGCCAAACGCCAACACCTGCGAGAGGCCAACGAGGAGGCCCAGGCGATCATCAAGAACGCCACCGACCAGGCCGCCCTCACCCAGCAGGCCGCCGACCGCAACGCCGCCGAGATGATCGCCCAGGCCCGCGTCGAGGCCGAGCAGATCGTCGCCGACGGCCAGGCCCGCGCCGACCAGTACATCGCCGCCGCCAACGAGCACGAGATCGAGATCGAGGAGCGCCTCAACCAGCAGCGGGCCTCGGCCACCACCGAGATCGCCAACCGCTACCGCGCCTTGGAGGAGGAGGAGAACCGCCGCCGCTCCGAGCTGGAAGCCGACATGGAGGCCCGCTACCGCCAGCTTGAGGCCGACGACACCCAGCGCCGCGAGTCGACCGTCCAAGAGATCTCGCTGTGGAAAGCCGAGATCGAGGCCGACCTGGCCTCCCAGAAGGCCGAATTCGCCCACGAGCAGGCCCAGCACCGCGAGAAGATGGACGCCGACCGCCGCGAACTGGACGAGCAGGTGGCCCGCGTCCTGTCCGAAACCGAGGCCGAGCGCGAGATGCGCCTGGCCGAGACCCAGGCCCAAGTCGAGCGCCAAGTGGCCGCCGCCACCGCCCGGGCTTCGACCTCCGAGCAGACCGCCCGCGAGCTGATCGAGAACGCCCACCGCGAGGCCGACATGGAGCGGCGCACCGTCCTGGAGGCGTTGGCCGACCACACTCGCAACGTCCGCCGCGAAGCCGAAAACCTGCACGCCGCCGCCAAAGCCGCCCTGGCCACCGCCGAGCGCGACGCCGTCCGCATCCGGGCGCAGGCCGAGGCCGACGCCGAAAAGGTCATCAGCCAGGCCCGCGACGACGCCGACTCGCGCAAGGCCCGCTCCGAACGGGAATACTCCGAGGCCGAGGCCGGCGCCAAGCTGATCCGCGAGCGCGCCGCCGCCGACCTGGAGCGCATCCAGAAAGAGAGCTTCGAGCGCGTCAAGAGCTTGCGCGAGGAGGCCATGCGCGTCCTCGAGGACGCCCGCACCGAGGCCGACGAGATTCGCGCCGAGGCCCGCACGATGCTCGACCGGGCTCGCAAAGAGGTCGGCGACTTGGCCCGCCGCCGCGAGGAGATCCAGTCCGAGCTGGGCGGCCTGTCGGGCGTCATCGAGGCGTTGGCGGTGTCCGAACATCCCGGCGCGTTCAGTTCATCCAAGGCCGCGCCTATGACTCCGGGCTCAGGTAATGGTAGTTTTAGGTTGCCAACCAGCCCAGTGACGCCGCCCCCAAGCGCCGCCCCTGCAAAGGTCGGCGCGCAAAATGCTTCCCCACAGCAGGCTTCTTGGCTCTCGCCCAGGCAGACTGCGACAACCTCGGTAGCAACCCGAACCAGTCCGATAGAGGAGACACATGAGTGAGAAACCGACTTTCCGCACAGTGATGCGCGGTTACGACGTCGTAGAGGTGGACAAGGCCATCGACGACCTTTACAAGGCCCTGGCTCAGGCCCGCAGCGAGGCCAGCAACCACTCCGCGGAGGTTGAGCGGCTGCAGACCACAGCCAATCGCCTGCACCAGGACGTCGCCGAGGAGCGTTCCCGCACGGCCGCCTTGGCCGACGAGTTGAAGAACTCGCATCCGACGTTTGAAGACCTGGGCAAGCGCATCGGCCAGATGCTGTCGCTGGCCGAGGCCGAAGCCGAAGAGCTGGTCTCCACCGCCAAGGCCGAGGCCGACAAGCTCGGCCAGGATTCGGCCGCCGCCGCCGCCCAGGTGCGCAGCGACACCGAGGCCTACGCCCAGGACAAGGCCTCTCGGGCCGACGCCGAGGCGTCCAAGACCATTGAGAACGCCCGCCGCCAGGCCGACGAGATCCTCGACCACGCCGACCGCGAGGCGACCGCCCGCCGCGAAGAGGCCGAGGCCCTCTACGAGCACCAGCGGGCCCGCGCCGCCGCGGCCGCCGCCGACTTCGAGCGGACGCTGGCCGAGCGCCGTGACAAGGCCGCCGCCGAGTTCGCCGCCCAGATGCAGGCCAACGACGACGCCCTGGCCAGGGCCGAGGAGTTGCAGGCGTCGACCGCCGCCGAGGCCGAGCGCATCCGCGTCGAGGCCCAGGAGGAGGCCGAAGGCATCGTCCGCGACGCCAACAACGAGGCCGCCAAGGTCGTCGAGCAGGCCCGGATGGCCGCCGAGCGGATCCGCCGCGAGTCCGACCGTGAGGTCCAGGCCGCGACCGCCCGCCGCGACGCCATCACCGCCCAGCTGACCAACGTCCGCCAGATGCTGGCGACGATGGGCGGCGCCGCGATGGGCAACATGGCCGATCTGGCCGGCGTGTCCATGCCGGAGCAGACGGCCCCCGTCGCCCAGTCCGCGCCCGCGCCCGTCGAGGCGCCGGTCGAGGACGACGGCTCCCTGTTCACCTCCGAGTAGGCCGACCGGGATTGTGTTTCCTCGCGCCAGGGGTCTTAGCCGACCCCTGGCGCGTTGGCGTGCCCGCGTCGAGCAGCCAGGATGCCAAGGGCGTCTCCCCGCTCGGCTAGGCGCCGCGCCTCCGCCGGAGGCGCGGTCGGGGCATCCGGCGGGCGTCTTCCCCCTCGGCTAGGCGTCGCGCACCCGGCCCCGCAGACGCGCTAGTGTTGCATTGACGAGAGGAATGGAGCCATGAAGTTTCGCTACCTGGGCAATTCGGGTTTGAAGATCTCCGAGATCATCTACGGCAACTGGCTGACCCACGGGTCGCAGGTGGAGGACGAGACGGCCATCGAGTGCGTCCGCACCGCCCTTGAGGTGGGCATCACGACTTTCGACACCGCCGACGTCTACGCCAACGGCGCCGCCGAGAAGGTGCTCGGCAAGGCCCTGCGCAAGCAGCGCCGCGAGTCGCTCGAGATTTTCACCAAGGTTTATTGGCCGACCGGCCCGCAGGGACCCAACGACGTCGGCCTGTCGCGCAAGCACATCATGGAGTCGATCAACGCCTCGCTGAAGCGTCTGCGCACCGACTACGTCGACCTCTACCAGGCTCACCGCTATGACACCGAGACGCCGCTGGAGGAGACGATGCAGGCTTTCGCCGATGTCGTCCGGGCCGGCAAGGCGCTCTACATCGGCGTCTCCGAGTGGGACGCCGACCAGCTTCGCGCGGGCGCCGCCCTGGCCAAGGACCTCGGCTTCCAGCTGGTCTCCAACCAGCCGCAGTATTCGATGCTGTGGCGCGTCATCGAGCCGTGGGTGGTGCCGACCGCCCAAGAGTTGGGCCTGTCGCAGATTTGCTGGTCGCCGATGGCCCAAGGCGTGCTGTCAGGCAAGTACACCCCCGGCAAGAAGCCGCCCAAAGGCTCCCGCGCCACCGACGACAAGGGCGGCGCCAACATGATCGCCCGCTGGATGGACGACGACGTCCTCGAGCGCGTCAAGAACCTCAAGCCGCTGGCCCGCGAACTGGGCTTGACGCAGGCCCAACTGGCCATCGCCTGGGTGTTGCAGAATCCGAACGTCGCCGGCGCGATCATCGGCGCCTCCCGCCCGGACCAGATCACCCACAACGTCACCGCCTCCGGCGTCGCCATTCCCGCCGAGTTGATGGCGCG
>JAISUF010000029.1 GCA_031272195.1 Propionibacteriaceae bacterium | reverse complement strand
GTCTTCACCACCTCGTCGCGGCATACAGAGACGACGGCGGCTCCGTCAGCCGGTGGCGTCTTGCGCGACGGTGAACTGACGGGTCAGGGCGTTGCCCAGGCTGCTCGGAAGCAGTGAATGGACCCAGCAGCCGGCACAGAATGAGAAGGCCGATTCCAGCAGGGCGAACACAGCCAGGATCGAAAGCACCACCACCCCGGCTGTCGCCAGACCCAGGAGAAAAAGCACAGTTGCCGTCACGGTGAAAAGGACGCCGATCCGGGCTGCGAACACCTTTGGAGCGGCGTCCACCGGCTTCTTGGGCAGCCCCAGCGCGTTCACCAACGCTTTGGCGACCGTCGCAAGCGGGGAGAATCGCGGGCTCAGGAAAGCCCGGACCAGGAAGTCAAGCCCCAGCAAGCCGGTCAAACCCGCAGCCCAGTCGGAACCCGCTGTCAGCGCCAACGCAATCGCCCCCAAGGCGAGCAGGAGCGTCTCAGCCGCGACGACCCGGACAGCATTGTTGTCCCGCTGAGTGCCCGAAACCGGGCATGAAAAGTTGATCTTCACTATCTCTCCGATACTCTCACCGGCCGCACTTTATGTATGTAAGCGTATACACATTGCATCCGCTTCACAAGCTGCCGACTTGGCTCAGGTGAAAGGTCCGGGAAGCAGAAACGCAAACCGCGGCCCAGGAAGTACTCCTATGACGCGCTGGTGGTGCTGCAGGAAGTGTGGCGGCTATCGGGACAGCCTTGTGGGTGGGGTCGACGTATGGGTCGTTGGCGATCTCGTACTGGTCGTCCAGGCCCATCAGCGGGCCGCTTTGACCTGGTAGCGAACCAGGAGTTCCTGACGAACTTCGTCGATCGTCTTCATCCCGAGCAGCATCTCGTCAACGGCCTTCCGTGCATCCGGCGATGGATCGCGGCCCTCCGCGCGCACCGAACCCGCCGCAGCCGCCGCCAACCGTTTCAGAATTGCCAGGTTCGTCACCATGAAAAAGGTCTACCGCGACGGGTTCGCCAATCAGGCCCGGAGCCACGCTCAGGCGCAGCCCATTTTGATGGCAATTTGATGACCTGGCCACTTCGGCACCGTCCTCGCACTGGGCGGAAACCGCCACCGGCAAGGGCGAATGCCCTACACATTGGTCGGGGTATTCGGCCTTGTCAGGCCTATTACCCCTTCCTTGGCCTCGGGCGTGAGAACGAGTTCTCACGCCTCTCAGCCTGCGTCGGGGTGACAGGATTTGAACCTGCGACCTCTTCGTCCCGAACGAAGCGCGCTACCAAGCTGCGCCACACCCCGAGCGGTCAGGGAACAGTCAAGCTTGGTTGACTACTCGCGTCTGCGAGTTTCCCTCGAACCTTGGCCCTCCGGGAACCCCGACGGACCGCATAGCATCATAGCCCATCGGATGCGCCTTCAGCCAACCCGCGACGATCATCAGAGATGCTGCTCGCGTGGTGGGGTGCCGTGCCCCAAAGATGTTTGGTGGCGTGAAGGGTCCACGCTGGGGCGGTGGGAAGTGGGTCGCCACCGTCGCCGCGCCGATCGGAGTCGCTGCCGGACGCCGGGCGGCCCAACCGGTACGGTGGTCGGGTGGGTCGATACGACACGGACGTGCTGGCGAAGGGCTGGCGGCAGGCGGGCAAGCCGGTCAGCGCCGAAGTTCCCGTCCGGGCGGGTTTGGTGGTCGAGGAGCCGACCAGCGGGTTCGTCGGGGCCGTCATGCGCTGGGAAAACGGGCTGGTCGTCTTGGAGGACCGACGCGGCGCCAAACGGTCGTTCCCGCTCGGGCCCGGCTTCTGGATCGACGGCAAGCCGGTCAGCCTCGTCCATCCGCCGCGCGCCACCGGCCGAACCGCGAACACCCACACAGCTTCGGGATCGCGCCTCGGCGCACGCGAGGACGCCAAGGTGGCCAGAGCGTCGCGCATCTACGTGGAAGGCCGCCACGACGCCGAGCTGGTCGAGAAAATCTGGGGCGACGACCTGCGCCACGTCGGCGTCGTCGTCGAATACCTCGGCGGCGTGGACGACCTGCCGGCCGTCGTCGAGGCCTTCCAGCCCGGACCCGGCCAACGCCTCGGCGTGTTGGTCGACCACCTCGTCACCGGCACGAAGGAGTCGCGCATCGTGGCGCAGGTGTCGGGCGAGGACGTGCTGGTGGTCGGGCATCCGTTCATCGACATTTGGGCGGCGGTCAAGCCGGCGGTCGTCGGGCTGGCCGCCTGGCCCGAAATCCCCAAAGGGCAAGACTGGAAGGCGGGCGTCAGCCGCGCCCTGGGCCGCCCGGCCCGCTGCCAGACTGACATCGCCGAGACGTGGCGCTGGATCCTGGGCCGCGTCAAGTCGTGGACCGACCTCGACCCGGCCCTGCCCCAAGCCGTCGAACGCCTGATCGACTTCGTCACCGGTTGACGCCGCCGACCGCTCCAGGCGGCGGCAGCGGACGCGGTGCGCCGGGGGCACGGGCTTGAACGGCTGGTCGTTCGGCAGCAAGTCGGCGGCGCGCTGGGCCGAAGCCGGATCGTGGATGAATTCGTAGAGGGCCATGGCCAATGTTCCCGTAACCGGTTCCCGCCTGGCGGCGCCGGACATAAACTGGTGCCAGCCGACAGGAGGCCACGTGACCGAGATCTACGGCCACCGGGGAGCGGCCGCATACGCCCCGGAGAACACCATCCCCTCGTTCAAACTCGCCATCGGGCTGCACGCCGACGCCGTCGAGTTCGACGTCCAAATGACGTCCGACCACCAATTGGTCGTCATCCACGACGAGACGCTCGACCGCACCACCGACGGCAGCGGGCCGGTGAAATCCCACACCCTGGCCCAACTCAAAGCGCTCGACGCCTGCGCCGGCAAGACCGACTTCCGACAAGCCCGCATCCCCACCCTCGACGAGGTGCTCGAACTGCTCGTCCCAACCAAACTGCGGCTCAATGTCGAGCTGAAGAACTCCGAGGTCGAATATCCCGGCCTGGAGGAGAAGGCCGTCGAGGCGGTGCGGCGCCACGGCCTCGAGCGCCGCGTGGTGTTTTCGACGTTCAACCACTACTCGCTGCGCCTGCTGGAGGACATGGGCGTCGGCCCGCTCGGCTGCCTCTACCAAGACATCCTGTTCCGCCCGTGGCGCTACGTCGCCGCGCTCGGCGTCGAGGCCGTCCACCCGCCGGCTGTGGCGGTCTTCGGCAAACGCTATGTGCGCAAGTGCCACGAGGCGGGGCTGTACGTGCGACCGTGGGTGGTCAACGGCAAAGCCGAGCTGCGCCGCCTCATGCGCTGGGGCGTGGACGCCGTCTTCACCGACGCGCCCGACGTCGCCATGGCCGTCCGCGACGACCTGGCCGCCGAGGACGCCTGAGAGCCGAAAGCCGACGGCGGCACCCCGCCCCGAAGCGATGGGCCGGCTCGGCCTCAGCCCAGGAATGCCACCAGAGCGTCGTTGTACTCGTCTGGCGATTCGAACATCGGGTCGGTCGTCGAGCCCCGGATCAGCCTGACGGAGGCGTTGGGCAGTTTGACGGCCAAAGCGTCGGCGTTGCGGCAGCCGGTGTCGTCGCCGTCGGAGCAGATCAGCAGCACGGGGCAGTCGATTTCGCCCAGCCGTTCGGAGAAGTCGGCGTCGGACATGGCGTCCAAGGAGCGCAGCAGGGCGGCCTTGTTGACGTCCGGCCCCAGGCTGGCGGCGGGCAGCATCTTCAACATCCGCCGCTGCATCGCCAGCGCGCCGCGTCCGGGCAGGACCGACGCCCCCGACAGCACCATCTTGTCGATCCGGTCGAGGTGGTCGACGGCGCACTGCAGGGCCACCATGGCGCCCAGTTGGTGGGCCACCAGTTGGGCGGCGGCGATGTCGTTGAGGTCCATCATGGCGACCAGTTCCTCGGAGGCGCGGCGGATCGAACCGTCGTGCTGCCTGCCCGGCCGGAAACCCGCCAGCCAAGGCGCGTACGCCTGGCGCTCGGCGCCCAGGGCCTCGACCTGCGACTGCCACATCACCGGCATCGCCCCGGCGGCGTGCAGGAAAACCACCGGCGGCGGTCCCGCCGCGGCCTTGGCCGCCTCCCGCAGCAGCGCGTCCTCGTCGTCCATATCACCCCCCCGGTCAACACAACCATAGCCCGCCCGCGAGCCCAACGCCGCCAACTCCCCACAGCGGTCATACTCGTGCAGCGAGCCGCCGGGGCGCGCCGCACAGAGGGCGATGAGCGCGCGCGCCCGGCGGCTTCGAGCGCTCCTCAGTTCCGCGTCACGGCGAACGCGAAATCCAAACCGTCGTCGGCGAAAGCCTTGGCCGCCGGGTCGTGGACGACCGACGTGGCCAGCACCTCGTCGGCGATCAGCCCCTCGTGGGCCATCAACGCCAAGGCGGTCTTCCGGCCAGTCTCGGTGTTGCCGACCGACCAGGCCAGCG
>JAISUF010000231.1 GCA_031272195.1 Propionibacteriaceae bacterium | reverse complement strand
CGATCGCAGCCGTCAACGGCTTCGCGCTGGGCGGCGGCTGCGAGTTGGCGCTGGCCTGCGACATCCGCCTGGCCAGCGAGAAGGCCGTCTTCGGGCAGCCTGAAGTGGCGCTCGGCATCACGCCGGGCTTCGGCGGCACGCAGCGGCTGGCCCGGCTGGTCGGCTCCGGGGTGGCCTCCGAGCTGGTCTTCTCCGGCGTCAACATCGACGCGGGCCGCGCCTTGGCCATCGGCTTGGCCAACGCCGTCTATCCGGCCTCGGAGCTGCTGGACGCCGCCGCCAAGCTGGCCGCCCGGATCGCCGCCCAGGCGCCGATCGCCGTCAGGGCCGCCAAAGCCGCCCTGCGGGCCGGGCTGGAGACCGACATCGACTCCGGCCTGGCGCTGGAGGCCGAGGCTTTCGCAAGCTGCTTCGGCACGGCCGACCAGCAAGAGGGCATGGCCGCCTTCCTCGAAAAGCGGAAGGCCGCCGGCTTCATCGACGCCTGATCGCAGGCGGGGGACAGACACCAGTTGGGGGACAAGGAGGAGAAATGAAAGTTGGAGTAATCGGAGCCGGGACGATGGGCTCGGGCATCGCCGAGGCGTTCGCGGGCGGATTGGCCTACGAGGTCGTCCTCGGCGACGTCACGCTCGACTTGGCCCAGCGCGGGCTCGACCGCATCGCGGCCGGCCAGGACAAACTGGTCGCCAAAGGCAAGCGGACCCGCCTGCAGGCAGACCACCTGCTGGGCAACATCGCCGTCGGCGGCCTGGAGGACGTAGTCGAGGCCGACTTGGTGGTCGAGGCCGTCTTGGAGCGGATGGACGTCAAACAAGAGCTGTTCGCCAAGCTGGACGAGCAGTGCGCCGAGAAGACGATCCTGGCCACCAACACCTCGTCGCTGTCGGTCACCGAGCTGGCCAAGGGCCTGCGCCATCCGCTGGTCGGCATGCACTTCTTCAACCCCGCGCCGGTCATGAAACTGGTCGAGGTCGTCTCGGGGGCCGACACGCCCAAGGAGGCGCTGGACGCGGTTTGCGGCATCGCCGCCGACCTCGGCAAGACGCCGGTCGTGGTGGCCGACTCGGCCGGGTTCGTCGTCAACCGCATCTTGATCCCGATGATCAACGAGGCGGTCGAGGTGCTGGCCAGTGGGACGGCCAGCGCCGAGGACGTCGACACCGCCATGAAGCTGGGCGCCAACCACCCGATCGGCCCGCTCGCCCTCGGCGACCTGATCGGCCTGGATGTCTGTCTGGCCATCATGGAGGTGCTGCAATCGGAGACCGGCGATCCGAAATACCGCCCCCACCCGATGCTGCGCCGCTACGTCCGAGCCGGCTGGCTGGGCCGCAAGTCCGGCCGGGGATTCTTCGCCTACGAGTGAGGCGCGGGGGCGCGGCCCGGGGCTGGCGGCGCTGGTCGTGGCACTCAGCGACCGGCCGCCATCCCCGGGCCGTCGCCTGTCCGGCGGGACGCGCCTGGCGGGCGGCCCAATCGATTGTCGGCGCCGGCGCTCGTTCGGTGAGGCGGCGTCTGCCGGGCCGTCGCCCCCCGCGGCGCCTCTGATCGGACTGGCGTCAGCGCCTCAGCATTTCTCGAAAACGGCGGCCACACCCATGCCGCCGCCGATGCACAGCGTCGACAGGCCGAGGCGGGCGTCGGGGCGGCGCAACATTTCGTGCAGCAGCGTGACGGTGATGCGGGCCCCGGAAGCCCCGATCGGGTGGCCCAGGGCGATGGCGCCCCCGTTGACGTTGGTGCGCGCCGGGTCGAGGCCCAGCTCGCGGATGACGGCGCAGGCTTGGGCGGCGAAGGCCTCGTTGGCCTCGGCCAGGTCGAGGTCGCCGACGCCGGCGCCGGCCACCGACAGGGCTTTGCGCGACGCCTCCACCGGGCCGATCCCCATGATCGCCGGGTCGACGCCGGCCTGTCCCCAGCCGACCAGCTTGAACAGCGGCGTCAGCCCGAGCCGCTCGACAGCCTCGCCGGAGGCCAGCACGAGGGCCGCCGCGCCGTCGTTGATGCCGGAGGCGTTGCCCGCCGTCACCCGTCCGCCGTCCGGCTTGAAGGCGGGGCGCAGTTTGGCCAGCGCCTCGGCCGAGGTGTGGCGGGGGTGCTCGTCGGTGTCGAAGACGACCGTCTGCCTCTTGACGACTGTCTCAACCGGCACGATCTCGTCGGCGAAACGGCCCTGCTCGATGGCCGCCAAGGCGCGCTCCTGCGAGGTCAGGGCGAGGGCGTCCATGTCCTCGCGGGTGACGCCGTAGGCGTCGGCGACGTTCTCGGCGGTGATGCCCATGTGGTAGTCGTTGAAGGCGTCCCACAGGCCGTCGGCGACCATCGTGTCGACCAGCGAGGCGTCGCCCATGCGGGCCCCCCAGCGGGCGGCGGGCGCGGCGTAGGGCGCGGCCGACATGTTCTCGGCGCCCCCGGCCACCACCACTTGCGCGTCGCCGGCCCGGATGGCCCGGCCGGCGTCCAAGACGGACTTCAGGCCCGATCCGCACACCATGCCGACGGTGTGGGCGGGCACGCCGACGGGCAGCCCGGCGCCGATGGCCGCCTGGCGGGCCACGTTCTGGCCCAGTCCGGTCGTCAAGACGCAACCGAAGGCCACCTCGTCGACGGCCTGCGGCGGGACGTTTCCGCGCCGCAACGCCTCGGCGATGGCGATCGCGCCGAGTTTGGGGGCGGGCACGTCTTTGAGGCTGCCGCCGAAACTTCCCACCGCCGTGCGGCAGGACGAGACTACGTAAACATCGGTCATGGGCTTCGCCTTCCGTGTCGATGGCCTCCCCGCGCCGGGACGCCAGTTCATTTGTCAATCCGCGGCGGTCGAGCGGCGCCGCGCCGCCTCGCCTGGGCGGACCCGCCGCCATCTTCAGCGTAGCCGCGCGGCCCGCGGGCGAGAATGCGGCGGCTTGTCCGAGCTGTGTCGCCGTCAGCCATCAAAAGCCGGTCGGTATGGCCCCTGACGCCATTCACACGGACGGTCTGGACGGGCGATATTGGCAATTGGCGCACCGGCGTCCGGCGGCGCGCGTTCCAAAGGAGGGACTGGCGATGACAATGGATTTCAGCCGATTCGAAGGCGAGCCGTGGTTCCAGCACGACACCGAGATGCGCAGCCCGGAGGCCACCACCGCCTTGGGCCAAAAGCTTCAGGACAAGGTGAAATGCCCCATCGTCCCCGGCGCGACCTACGAATATCTGGACGACGCCACCCCGGCCAACTTGGAGCGCGAGGACATCCAGGTCGGGCCCAGCTTGGGCTTCCTCTACCGCGACCCGGCGCGCGACGCCGCCGCGGCCAAGATCGTGCTCTACATCCACGGCGGGGCGTTCATCTGCGGCAACGGCAACTACGCCCGTTTCGTCGGCTTCAACGTCTCCAACAAGCTGGGCCTGCCCGTGCTGACCGTCGAATACCGCCTGGCGCCCGAGCACAAGCTGCCCGCCGGGTTGGACGACGTACACGGCTTCTACAAGTATCTGATCGAGCAGCGCGGCTACCAGCCCGACGACATCGTCGTCATGGGCGACTCGGCCGGCGGCGAAATGGCCCTGGCCCTGGCGATACGGCTGATCCGGCTCGGCCGGCCGACCCCGCACAAGGTGATCGCCCTGCACCCGGCGGTCGACGTCTACTCCGACACTGTCAACATCCGCCACGGCCTGGTGTCGCACCGCGACAACATCGACACCGACCAGATCTTCCTCGGCGGCCTGGCCCCCGCCCTGCACGACATGCTCCTGCCCGGCACGGCTCTGGACGACGACCCGGAGGTCTCGCCGATTTGTTTCGACCAGCCGGAGAAGTTTCCGCCGACGCTGATCGTCGCCGACGACACCGAGATACTGCTGTGCGACGGCCTGCTGTTCGGCGAAAAGCTGGCCAAGGCGGGCGTCGACGTCAAAGTGCACATCTTCCACTACATGTGGCACGACTTCCAGGTCTTCTTCCCCGACATCCCCGAGTCCGAGGTGGTGTGGCGCGAATGCCGCGAGTTCCTCGGCTTGTGAAGGCGCCCCGCTCGCGGCTGGTCAGCGGCGGGCGCGGCGCTTGCCTGCCGGTGTGACGCGGGGGCGGGCGGGGGCGTTTTGGGGGCGGCGGGTTGATGGCATGGCTTCTGGTCCTGGCTGGTCGTTTCGCGTCCCGGCTAGGCGTTTCGCACCGCGAGCCGCCCAAGGGAATCGAACCCTTGACCTGTTCATTACGAGTGAACCGCTCTGCCGACTGAGCTAGGGCGGCGAGTGCGCCAACCACTATAGGGCAAGAGGGGCGCGTCAAGCACATCGACAGCTGATTTTTCCTCCGTAGTACGGGTTTTCTTCACGCCATCGGCCACTGGGGCGCGCCAAGGCGAATCGGCCGACCTGCGCGTTCGCGGGGCGCGGTGACACGTTTCGGGCGGCTGGGGCGTGGTGTTGTTGTAGGCAAGACACGCGCCTCGCCGGGCGCCGGGAGATGAGAAGATGGCTATGACAATGGCGCTCGGGGAGGTTTGGGTGACGCAGGCTGACGTGGCCCCAACGGTGGCGCCGTCGTTCGTCGACTTCGTGCGCGAGCAGTCGGTCGCCTTGCAGCGTTTCGCCTACGTCGTCACCGGCAACCACCAAGACGCCCAAGACGCCGTCCAGGACGCGCTGATCGGCATCTTCCCGAAGTGGGACAAGGTGGCCGCCGGCGGCGACGTCGGGGCCTACGTGCGCCGCTCGATCGTCAACCACCACATCAGCGCCTGGCGCAAAGGCCGTCGCTCGACGCCGGTCGAGGACGTCGCCGCGCTGGCCGAGCCGGTAGGTGAGGACGCCAGCGCCCAGGTGGCGGACAAGGACTGGGGCATGAGGCTGGTCCAAACCCTGCCTCCCGCCCAGCGGGCAG
>JAISUF010000167.1 GCA_031272195.1 Propionibacteriaceae bacterium | reverse complement strand
GATTGGAGGCGCTGGTGGCTGGGCTAACGTGAGCATATGAGTGTTTGGGACCAGCCCGCCGGGCTTGGCCAGTGCAGCTCGCGGCGCGACGACGACGGCTGGTTGCGCCGTCAGTGGGGCGAGGGGGCGTGCCTGGACGCCGCCGGGGGCAGCCTCGTGGCCGGGCTCGATTTCGAGCCGACGAGCGGCCGGTTCGATCCGGGCCGCTGCTACCTGGTAGGCGACAGGCCGTCCGGTCGCGCGCTGTTTGTCAGGCACGTCGAGCCGAACGCCGACCTGACGCCGTTGCGCCGCGAGCTGGACGCTGTGCCCGATGAGCGCGTCGCCGAGTTGTTCGCGGCTGTTGCCTTGGTCAATTGGCATGATTCGGCTGGCTACTGCGCCAATTGCGGAGGGCCGACCGTGCCGGAGTCGGCCGGTCGCAGCCGTCGCTGCGCGGGCTGCGGACAGCAGACCTTCCCCAGGCTGGATCCGGCCGCCATCGTCGCGGTGACCGATGACGACGATCGCTTGCTGTTGGGCAGGCAGCCGTCGTGGGGGCCGGGCCGGATGTCGGTGCTGGCCGGGTTCGTGGAGGCGGGGGAGTCGCCCGAGCAGGCCGCCCGGCGCGAGGTGTTGGAAGAGGTTGGCGTCGAGCTGGGGCAGGTGGCGTATTTCGGGTCGCAGCCTTGGCCGTTTCCGCGCTCGCTGATGCTGGCCTTCACGGCCACCGCCCGCAGCGTGTCGCTGGACTTGGACGGCCAGGAGATCGAGCAGGCCGACTGGTTCTCGCGTCGGGAGCTGGCTGGCCTGGTGGACGGGGGCGCCGTCATTCTGCCGAGCCGCCATTCGGTGGCCAGGCGGCTGATCGAGGCGTGGCGCGACGAGGGCTGACGACATCAGCGCGCCGACGAGGGCTGGCTGTGTCGGAGCATCGGCACCATCGCCAGTCGGCCCGCGGGCGGGAGCTGACAGGTACACTGCCTGACATGCGCGTGTTGGCGGCCATGAGCGGGGGGGTGGACTCGGCCGTGGCGGCGGCCCGCCTGGTCGACGCCGGACACGAGGTGACGGGCGTCCACCTGGCGCTGTCGAAGAACCCCCAGACCTACCGTTCGGGGGCGCGGGGCTGCTGTTCCCTGGAGGACTCGCACGACGCCCGCCGGGCGGCCGACGTGTTGGGCATCCCGTTCTACGTTTGGGACCTCTCCGAGGAGTTCGCCGCCGACGTTGTCGACGATTTCTTGGGCGAGTACGCCGCCGGACGGACGCCCAACCCGTGTTTGCGCTGCAACGAGAAGGTCAAGTTCGAGGCCGTCCTGAGGCGGGGGTTGGCGTTGGGCTTCGACGCCGTGGCGACCGGCCATTACGCCAGACTGGAGAGGCGCGGCGGCCAGGTGGCGCTGTTGCGGTCGAGGGAGCCTGCCAAGGACCAGTCGTACGTGTTGGGCGTGTTGAACCAGCACCAGCTCGCCCATTCACTGTTCCCGCTGGGAGACGCCGCCTCCAAGGGCGATGTTCGCGATGAGGCGGCCCGGCGCGGGCTCTACGTGGCCCGCAAGCCGGATTCGAACGACATCTGCTTCATCCCCACCGGCGACACCTCCGGCTACCTGCGGGCGAGCCTGGGGGAGAGGCCGGGCGAGATTCGAGACGAGGGCGGGACGGTCGTGGGCGCCCACAACGGGGCGTTCCAGTTCACCGTCGGGCAGCGCCACGGCCTGCGCCTGACGGTCCCGGCCGAGGACGGGCGGCCGCGCTACGTCATCGGCGTGGACACGGTGTCGAACACGGTCACCGTCGGCCCCAGGGAGCGCCTGGCGGTGTCTCGGATGACGGGCCTCAAACCGACATGGACCGCTGGCGAGGTGGCGGGGCCGTGGCAGGGCCTGGCCCAGTGGCGGGCCCATTCGGCGCCCGAGGCGGCGGCATTCGCGTACGCCGACGGGCGTTTGCAGGTGCGCCTCGACGAGCCCGCCATCGGCATAGCGCCCGGCCAGCAGGTGGTCTGCTATGACGGAGACCGGGTGGTCGGCTCGGCGGTGGTGGAGGCGACGGCGTGAGGGTTTCGTGCACCGGCCTGGGCTCGCTGCCCGGCCCGGACATGGCCACGGCCATCGGCGCGGTGTTGGACGTGTTCGAGGATTTCCCCCATCTGCCGGAGCTGCCCGCCCGCGGGCCGGCCTCGGACATGATCGGTCGGGGGTTGGCCGTGGTGGCGGGTTTGGGGGCGCAATGGGAGGCCGGGGAGTGGCGTCTGGCCCCTGCCGCTGGCGCCGACCAGCGCCTGGCCAGGTCGGTCTTGCGCGACGACTTGGACCGTTTGGAGGAAGCGGCCCACGACTTCCAGGGCCGCTTCAAGGTGCAGGTGTGCGGCCCGTGGACGCTGGCGGCCGTCGTCTCGGCCGGCCGCTCGGCCAAGGTCCTGGGCGATGGCGGTGCCAGGCGCGACTTGGCGCAGGCGCTGGCCGAGGGCGTCAAGGCCCATCTGGGCGAGGTCGCCAAACGCCTGCCCGGCGCGGCCTTGGTGTTGCAGGTGGACGAGCCGGCCCTGCCGTCGGTCCTGCGCGGCGGCGTGCCGACCCCGGGCGGCTACTTCCGCTACGGGGCGGTCGATCTGCCGGAGGCCGTTGGCGCACAGGCCGAGGTGGCGGCGGCCGCGCGAGCCGAGGGCGCGCAGGCGGCAATCCACTGCTGCGCCCCGGGTATGCCGTTCGCCGAGTTGGCGGCCGAGCCGTCGAGCCGATCGCCTTTCGAGGCCGTCTCGTTCGATCTCGACATGCTGGCGGACGGCGACTTCGACGCGCTCGCGCGGGCGGCTGAGAACGGGGCCGAGCTGTGGCTCGGCGTGCTGCCGACGACTGGCGGCCAGCTTCCCTCGCCTGACGAATTGCGGGCCCGGACATTGCGCTTCTTGGACGACATCGGGGTCCGTCCGGATTCGCTCGTGCTGACGCCGGCCTGCGGCCTGGCCTCTCTATCGGCGGGCCGGGCCCGCCAGGCCATGACGGCCTTGGCCAAGACAGTCGCCATTCTCGACGATCAGGTGTGACCTGCCTGGCTGTGACGGGGCCGTTGGAAACGGCCGGCAGACGATGCTGCGGCGCTGGCGGCCATGTCGTGGCCCGTCGGCCGTCCGGCGGGTTTGGGGGGCGCGTCTTGGTGGATGTGGAACGGCCATCCGTCGGCCGAGGGCGTCGAGGCGCGCCGTGTGGCCATGCGCTCGGGGAGGTCGGCGGGCCGGGCCGCGCTAGATTGTGGGCATGAACTTCGAGCGCCGTCACGCCGTCCTCAGCCGCGAGATCGCCGAACACCGGCGCCGCTACTACCAGTTGGACGCCCCGACGATCACCGACGGCGAGTTCGACGCGCTAATGCGGGAGCTGATCGCTTTGGAGGAGGCCCATCCCGAGCTGGTGACGCTGGACTCGCCCTCTCAGCAGGTTGGCGGCTGGGCCGACGGACGCTTCGCGAAGGTGACGCATCTGGAGCCGATGTACTCCCTGGACAACGTCTTCTCGCGCGAGGAGTTCATGGCCTGGGCCAAGCGCGCCACGGCCGATATCGGCGAGCGCGAGCTGGCGGAGTCGGGCTTCTTGTGCGAGGTGAAGATCGACGGGCTGGCCCTAGATTTGGTCTACCGGGCGGGGGTCCTGGTCAGCGCCGCCACACGGGGCGACGGCAAAGTCGGCGAGAACATCACCGCCAACGTCGAGACGATCGAGTCGATCCCTGGGCAGTTGGCCGGTGGCGAGGTGCCGTCGGTCGTTGAGGTGCGCGGCGAGGTCTTCATGAAGGGATCCGACTTCGAGGCCCTGAACCAGGAGATGGCCCGCGAGTTGGAGCGCGACGCGGCCGAGGCCAAGGCGAAGGGCGTCCCGCCGCCGAAGAAGCGCTATTTCTTCGCCAATCCGCGCAACGCGGCGGCCGGCTCGCTGCGCCAGAAGGACGTCGAGGTGACGCGGGCGCGCAAGCTGTCGTTCTACTGCCACGGCCTCGGCCTGGTTACGGGGGGAGTCGGCTTCGCCAGGCAGTCGGACGCCTACAACGTCCTCAAGGGGTACGGCCTGCCGACCAGTCCGCACACCCGCCTGCTCCACAGCCTGGACGAGGTGTGGGAGTTCGTCGAGGGACACGCCGCCGACCGCCACGCCTTGGAGCACGACATCGACGGGGTGGTGGTGAAGATCAACTCGCTGGCGCTGCAGCGCCGCCTGGGGGCGACGGTTCGGGCCCCGCGCTGGGCCATCGCCTACAAGTACCCGCCGGAGGAGGCCACCACCAAGCTGCTCGACATCCAAGTCGGGGTCGGCCGCACGGGGCGGGTGACGCCGTTCGCCGTCATGGAGCCGGTGCGGGTGGCGGGGTCGACCGTCGACCGCGCCACTTTGCACAACGAGTCGGAGGTGCGCCGCAAGGGCGTGCTGATCGGCGACGTGGTCGTCGTGCGGAAGGCCGGCGACGTCATCCCGGAGGTGCTGGGCCCGGTGGTCGAGGACCGCGACGGCGGCGAGCGGGCGTTCGCCATGCCAGAGGTTTGCCCGTCCTGCGGCGCCAGGCTTCGCCCGGAGAACGACTCGGACGCCGATTTGCGCTGCCCGAACCAGCGGTCCTGCCCGGCCCAGCTGCGCGAGCGGCTGGTCCACGTCGGTTCGCGCCAGGCGCTCGACGTCGAGACGCTGGGGGAGAAGACCGTCGACCTGCTGCTGGAGGCCGGCCTGGTGTCCGACGAGGGCGACCTGTTCAGCCTGACCGCCGAGGCGTTGGCGGCCAATCCGCGCCTCTTGGAGCTGTGCGACGGCGATGACGGCACCCGCAACGTCTTCCACCGCTGGGAGGACGCCAAACACGGCCGCCGGGTGCTGTCCAAGACGGCCGAGAAGCTGCTGCGCAATCTCGAGGAGGCCAAGACGCGGCCCTTCGCGCGCTTCCTGGTCGCCTTGTCGATACGCCACGTCGGCCCTGGCGCCGCCCCGGACATCGCCCGCGCCTTCCCGAGCGTCGATGCTCTGATGGCGGCCGGTTTCGACGATCTGTCGGCGGTCGACGGGGTCGGCCCGACGATGGCCGCCGCCATCCAGGACTGGTTCGCGGCCGATTGGCACCGCCAGATCGTCGCCAAATGGCGGGCCGCCGGCTGCGCCATGGCCGACGAGCCGACGGCCGCCGAGCCGGGGGATCGCCCGTTGGAGGGCTTGACGGTGGTGGTCACCGGTTCGCTGCCCGGCTACACGCGGGACTCGGCCAACCAGGCGATCGCCTCGCGCGGCGGCAAGCCGGCCGGCTCGGTGTCGTCGAAGACCGATTTCGTGGTGGTGGGGGAGAACGCCGGCTCCAAGTACGACAAGGCCGTGGCCCTGCAGCGCCCGATCCTCGACGCGGACGGCTTCGAGACGCTGCTCGCCGACGGCCCCGAGGCCGCCAGGGCGGTGGCCAAGATCGGCTAGCCAAGGGGCGTTCGCCGGACTGCGCCGTCGTCACGGCGGCGAGGCGCTGTCGGTCGGCGGAACGCGCGGTGAACCTTCGGTTGAGACAATCGCCGCAACGGCAAGACTACCAACGGGAGAGCCCTTCCGCCGGGTCGGGGGCTGGGGTAGTCTCGGAACTGGGCGACGGCGACGTCGCGCTTGATTTGAACAACCAAAGGGGAACTGAATCCCGCTATTGCGCCAAGGCGCTGTCAGCCAGGCTTGCCGTGCCCGCCCGGAGAGGAGACCGCGCCATGCCCCTGGCAGCCGACTACATGTTCATGATGACGGTTGTCGTCGTCGCCGTGGTCGTGGTGCTGGCCCTCGTCATCGTGCTGCTGTTGTTGCGCCTGCGCCGCTCCGAGAGCCGACCCGACCCGGAGCTGGCTCGCCGTCGCGAGCAGCTCGACCGCCGCGAGAAGCAGTTGGC
>JAISUF010000154.1 GCA_031272195.1 Propionibacteriaceae bacterium | reverse complement strand
GCCATGACAGCTGATGCGCGGCGGGCGGCGGGCATCACCGACGGCCTGCTGCGCCTGAGCGTCGGCGTCGAGCCCGTCGCCGACCTGCTGGCCGACCTCGGCCAGGCGCTGGCGCTTTGACGCTGACCGCGACCGGCTGGACGGGACGGGCCGCCTCAGGCTGAGGCCTGCAGGCCGACCCGCCGCCCGGCTGGGCGCCCTCGTCACGGGCCGACGCCGGCGGGTTCGGCCCGCCGCCCGCCCCGGCGTTCATGCGGCGCCCGGACGCGCTCAGTGGTGGGGGTCTTCCGCCTTCTCGGCGGCGGTGCGCTGATCCCAAGCAGGTTTGCGCGCCGCGTAGAAGATCAGCGGCGGGACGCCCAGCACCACCACGACGGCGGCGACGATCAGCGGATACACCCCGGCCGGGATGACGGCCTCGTCCGACGACGGGATGAAGCTCATCGCCAGCGCCAGCAGGCAGGCGACGAATCCGACCCCCGCCACCAGTTTCAAGGCGGGCACCTTGTAGCCGCGCGGCGCGTCGGGCTCCTTGCGGCGCAGCCGCACGGCCGCGGCGAACATCATCAAGTACATGACCACGTACAACGCCGCCGCCATGCCGATCAGGGCCAGGAAGACTCCCGAGACGTCGGGCACGATCACGTAGATCAGCGCCAGCGCCGTGACGATGATCCCCTGCGGGATCAGGATGCCGACTTGGACGCCGTGGCCGTTGCGGCGCTGCAGAGCCGGGGGCAGCAGCCCCGTGCGCCCGGCCGCCAACAGGCCGCGCGACGGCCCCGCCACCCAGGTGACCACCGATGCCAGGGCCCCGAAGACGATCATGGCGGCCAGGACGTTGGCCAGCCAGCCGGCGCCCCAGGCGTCGAAGAAATACTGGAAGGCCACCATGATGCCGTTGGCCATGCCGAGTTTGGCCGCCGGCACCGCGATGGAGATGGCGAGCGTCGGGAAGATGAAAATGCCCAAGATCAGCCCGAAGGCGATCAGCAGCGCTTTGGTGAAATCCCGCCTGGGGTTGGCCATGTCGCCGGCGTGGACGGCGTTCATCTCCATGCCGGCGTAGGCCAGCACGTTCGACACCACCAAGACGATCGACCCGATGCCGACCATCCCCGGCTCGGTCCAGGTCGATTTGGCGAAGGAGTCGGCGATCGGCTGGGAGGTGGACAGCCAGGCGATCCCGAGGACGATCAGCAGCCCGGCCGGGATCAGCGTGCCGATCAAACCGCCCCACGAGCCGACTTTGGCGAACAGGTTGCCGCCGCGCAGGGCGATCAGCGTGGCCAGCCAATAGACGACGATGATGACGACGCCGGTGTAGAGCCCGGAGTCGGACAAGTCGCCGCGCCCGACCATGTAGGCCACGGCCGAGGCGATGAAGGCCAGCTGGATGGGAAACCAGACTACGTTCTGGATCCACTGCAGCCAGATGGCGACGAAGCCGAAGCGGTTGCCGAAGGCCTCCCGCACCCAGACGTAGACGCCGCCGGCGTAGGTGGTGGCCAGCTCGGCGCCGACCAGGGCGGTCGGCACCAGGAATAGGACCGCCGGTATGAGGTACATCAGCACCGAGCTGAGCCCGTTGGCCGCCATCGCCGGCAGGGAGCGCAGCGAGGCGACCGCGATCGTCGTCATGATGGCCAGCTGCATGACGGTCAGGCGGGCGGCCGGGGACGGGGCGGGATGTGTGGCGTCAGCCATGGCGGCCTCCTAGTGGTGGAAGGCCGACGCCGACTCGCCGGACGTCGCGCCGGTGCGGTCGAGGTACGCCGCCTGGGTGCGGATGTCGTCCAACAGCCGGTCGGCCAA
The DNA here is from genome assembly GCA_031272195.1 of Propionibacteriaceae bacterium. GTDB lineage: Bacteria > Actinomycetota > Actinomycetes > Propionibacteriales > Propionibacteriaceae > Propionicimonas. The sequence goes on along the minus strand of JAISUF010000154.1, from coordinate 1,857 downwards.
GTCCATGCCGAGCCCGTTGCGAACGACGATCCGCTGCACGGTGAGGCCGGTCAGGTCGGCGGGCATCGGATAGGCCGGCACCTGCCAGCCCTTCATGCGCAGCCGGTCGCTGAGGTCGTAGAGCGTCCAGGCGCGGGCCGGGTCGTCTTTCAGCATCCAGGCGAAGACGGGGATGTCGGAGGCGTCGTTCCACAACTCGAACGGCCCCATGGCGGCGATCTCGGCGGCCAGGTGCCGGGCCACGTCGGCGGTGGCCTGCTGGACTTGCCGGTAGCCCTCGAAGCCGAAGCGCAGGAACGCCCAGTATTGCAGCAGCACCTGGGCGCCGGGGCGGGAGAAATTGATCGCGAAGGTCGGCATTTCGCCGCCCAGGTAGCTGACCTTGAATATCAGCGACTGGGGCAGCAAGTCGGCGCTGCGCCACACGACCCATCCCAGGCCCGGATAGACCAGGCCGTACTTGTGGCCGGAGGTGTTGATCGAGGCGACCCTCGCAATGCGGAAATCCCAGGCCAGCTCGGGTTGGATGAACGGCGCGATCATGCCGCCGGAGGCGCCGTCGACATGGATCGGCACGTCCAATCCGGTTTTCGCCTGGATGTCGTCCAGGGCGGCCGCGATTTGGGCGACCGGCTCGTACATTCCGGTGTAGGTGACGCCCATGATGGCGACCACGCCGATGGTGTTCTCGTCGACGTAGCGGTCCAATTCCCAGCCGTCGAGCACTTTGTGGTCCAGGCTGATGGGGACGCGGCGGGGCTCGACGTCGAAGTAGTCGCAGAACTTCTCCCAGCAGACCTGGACCGCGCTCGACATCACCAGGTTGGGCCGGTCGGTCGGTTTGCCCTCGGCGCGGCGGCGCTCCTGCCAGCGGCGCTTGAGGGCCAGGCCCCCCAGCATGCAGGCCTCCGACGAGCCGGTCGTCGAGCAGCCGATGGCGCCGGCCGGGTCCGGGCTGTGCCACAGGTCGGCCAGCATGCGCCAGCAGTAGGTTTCCATGGCGGCGGTTTGGGGGTATTCGTCTTTGTCGATGGCGTTCTTGTCGTAGGACTCGGAATAGAGCCGGTCGGCCCAGCGGTCCATCCAGGTGGAGACGAACGTGGCCAAATTGAGCCGGGCGTTGCCGTCCAGCATTGCCTCGTCGTGGACGATTTGGTAGGCCGTTTCGGGCAGCATCGGGTCTGGCGGCAAAGTGTAACGGGGGGCGGAGGTGTTCTCCCCCGGACGGGCGAATAGGGGATTCAGGCTGATGACATCGCGCAAAGGTGTGCCAGACACAAGTGGTTCCTTTCAGATTGGCTCGCCGCAGTCCACTATGGGGGGCGCGGCAATTCCCACGCTACCCGCGCTGCGTGAGAATCAAACGAAACTGGCCGCGTCTGGGCATAGTTGCACTTCCAACACGAAATTTCGGTCGTTTGGCTGCTCGGTTGTCCCGCGCCATCGTGGCGGTGGTGGATCGCCAACGCTCGTCTCGGCAGTTGCTGCGGCGGGCGGTTGTCAACGATCGGCAATGGGCAGTTCTCGGCAGGCCCGCGCGCCTGCTTCGGGAATGCCGCGGACGGCGGCGGTGTTGTTGTTGCTGAACGCCCAGCTGGGGGCGTGGGAGGGCTGCGGCCCGCTGACGAGGGAGCGACATGATGTCCGCACTGCAAGGCGCATTGCACACCAGGACCTGCCTGGACATGATCGGCGAGACGCCGTTGTTGAAATTGGGGCGGATCGGCTCTCTGCCCGACGGGGTGTCCGTCCTGGCGAAGGCCGAGCATCTCAATCCGTCCGGCTCGGTGAAGGACCGGGCGGTTCGGGCGATGATCCTGCAGGGCCTGGACTCGCAGGAGTTGACGCTGGGCAAGA
>JAISUF010000066.1 GCA_031272195.1 Propionibacteriaceae bacterium | reverse complement strand
GACATTCGTCACCGAAGCCGGCCCGGCCATCGCCGACGGCGTCCAGACGCGCTACGCCAAGGTCCGCATCGTCAACGCCAACGGCGTGCCGATCCCCGGCCTGGCGGTCGTCTTCACCGTCCCGGCCGGCACGTCCTCCGGGACGACGGTCGGCGGCGACGGCGTGATCGTCGTGGCCCGGACCGACGCCGACGGCTGGGCGATGGTGACGTACACCTCGACTGTGGCCGGCGACTACCAGGTCTCGGCCTCGATCAAGACGCCGTACACCTACCCCGACGACCAGCAGGCGTTCGACCCGGCCCACGTGCTCGGCACCGGCACGATCCAGTTCGTGCCCGGCCCGGCCGACGCCACCAAGTCGACGATCACGATCACGCCGTCGGCGGTCAAGCCCGGCGTCGAGGCGACCATCACGATCACCCTGCGCGACGCCCAGGGCAACCTGCTGGGCGACAACAACGAGCAGATCGCGCTGTCGGTGGTGACAGGCGACGGCCTGCTGACGGCCGACAACGTCGTCATCTCCGAGCTGGTGAACAACCACGACGGCACCTGGACGGCCAAGATCAGCGGTTTGGTCGAGGGCGCGACGGCGGCCACCTTCTCGATCGGCGGCAAGCCGAGCGGGCAGCAGGCCCCGTTGACGATCCTGCCGGCCGACGAGGCCATCGTCGACATGATCGCCCCCGACCGGATCGACCTGACCACGATGATGAACGAGTCGATCGACTTCTCCGTGCTGGACAAGGTGAAGACCACCGCCCAGCCGGTGACGTTCGTCTCGATCGAGGACGGCGACCACGGCACGGTCGAGTTCGTGGCCGGCTCGGCCACGCTGGCCCGCAACCTGCCCGAGGGGTCCGTCGGCACGCTGACGTACACCCCGGACGAGGATTACGTCGGCAAGGACGGCCTGACGGTCGTGGTCGAGAACGCCCAGGGCACCCAGCGGACCATCCCGGTGTACATCACCGTCAAGGCGCCGAAGGTTGTCGTCAAGACCGGCGGCGAGGCGATCGCGGCGACCGCGCCGTGGATCGCCGGCGGCATCGGCCTGCTCGGCGTGCTGGTGATCATCCTGGCGGTCTTGAGCCGCCGCCGCGCCCGCTCCGAGGAAGACTCGATGGTCTGACAGGCCAGCGGCCTCCCGGCCCGATATTGTCGTCTTGGGGGCCGCGTCAGCCGACCCAGAGCGCCCCACCGGGCAGAGCCGAGGAGGGTTGGAAGGCCTCCGGGCCCGCCGTGCCGCCCAACATCCCGGCCAGCAGTTCGCGGGCGCGGCTGAGGTGCTCGTCCAGCAGGGCGGCGGCGTCGTCGCCCTGGCCGGCCTCGACCAGCTCCAGCAGTTTGGCGTGCTCGGCGACGATGATCTCGGGGCTGAGCCGCTGACTGCCCTGTAGCTGCGACATGCACAGTTTCACCTCGAATGCCAGGCTGCGATACATCGCGTAGGTGCGCGGGCTTTCCAGCGCCGACACCAGGCAGGTGTGGAAGCGCATGTCAGGGTCGGTGATGTCCCAGACGCCCTGGGCCCAAAGCTCGCCGATCTCGGCGTTGGCGGCCCGGGCGCCGTCGTCGGCGTGGCGGCGGGACGCCAACCGGCGCAGCACCTCCGACTCCAGGTAGATGCGGGTGTTGTAGATGTCGCGCACGTCGTCGGCGCCGAGCATGACGACGCGGGCCGTCTTGTGGTTGCGCCGGTCGAGCACCTTGTCGGCGACCAGCCGCTCGATGGCGGCCTTGGCCGTGGCGCGGGCCACGTCGTAACGCTCGGCGACGTCGACTTCGGTCAGGGCGTCGCCGGGTTTCAACTCTTTGGCGAGGACGAGGGCCGTCAAGTCGTTGACCACGGCGTCCACCACGGAGGTGACTGTGAGCTGGCGAGCCATCTACCTGCCCTCCCCGGCGGCGACGGGCCGCCAGTCGATCCAAATCATGGCAACAGCTTATTGTCCCCGAGCCGAAGGTTGTCGGACGCGCCCAGCCAGGCGGCCGGGCAACCGCAGTCGCGAGGCCGATTCCAGCGGGAGGCCAACCCGAGGAATGCCCATGCCAGCGGAGGACCGATGCAAGGCCGATTCAGAAAATTGTTGGCTCAGACCTCTTGCCAAACGTGTCTACTTGTTCGACAATATTAGGTATCACTCAGCTCAGCGAGGAGACTTCACGTGTTACTTCCTTTGGATATCTACCTACAGGACCCGCAAGCCGTGGGCGGCAGCTTGCTGGTCTCGGCCCTGGTGGCGGCGTTGCCGCTGGTCGTGCTGTTCGCCATGCTCGGCGTCTTCAAGGTCGCCGCCTGGAAAGCCGCCCTGGCCACGCTGTTGGTCACCATCGTCTTGGCCATGCTGGCCTGGGGCATGCCGCTGGCCTTCGCCGCCGACAGCACCATCGAGGGCGTCTTCTTCGGCGTCTGCCAGATCATGTGGATCCTGATCCCGGCGGTCTGGATGTACAACCTGACGGTCAAGCTCGGCTGGGACAAGGTTCTGCGCGACCTGCTGCGCGGCATCACCGACGACTTGCGCATCCTGTCGATCCTGATCGCCTTCTGCTTCGGCGCCCTGCTCGAAGCCCTGGCCGGCTTCGGCACGCCGGTGGCCATCACGGCCGCCATGCTGGTGGCGGCAGGCATGAAGCCGCTGAAATCGGCCGTCGTGTGCATGCTGGCCAACACCGCGCCGGTCGCCTTCGGCGCGATGGGCGCCCCCATCACGGCCCTGGGCGCCGGCTCGGCCAGCGTCTTCGGCGGCGGCGGGTTCGACGCCGCCCACCTGGCCGAGACGTTCGGCGCGATGGCCGGACGCCAGTCGCCGTTCATGGCGATGATCGTCCCGCTGTTCCTGGTCTTCCTGGTCGACGGACGGCGCGGCCTCAAAGACACCTGGCATATCGCCTTGTCGGCCGGGGTGATCTTCGCGGTCTGCCAGTTCCTGTCGTCCAACTTCATCGGCTACCAGATCACCGACGTCATCGCATCGGTGATGTGCATCTTGGGCATCCTCGTCATCCTGCGCTTCGTCAAGCCGAAGAACCCGGTGCTGGCCGAGTACTCCGACGCCGAGGAGGAGCAGACCCCGGCCATGCGTACCACCGGCGCCGCCCGCGTCTGGGGCGCCGTCGCGCCGTACGCCATCGTTGTGGCCATCTTCGCGGTCTCCCAGCTCCCGTTCGTCAAGACGTCCATCGCCAACTGGGCTGGCGGCTACACGACCGGCGACGGCACGAAGGTGCCGGGGGCGCTGGTCTTCATGTGGCCCGGCCTGGAGGGCTGCTTCAAAGCCGGCTCGGACACCGCGGCGGCCTGGACGGCCACGACCGCCTGCGTCTCGCCGACGATCAACCTGTGGTCGGTGCTGTCCACCGGCACGCTGCTGTTCCTCGGCGGCGTCGTCACCGCCCTGATCTACAAGATGAAGCCGGGCCAGGCGGCCGGCGAGTTCGGACGAACCGTCGTTACGTTGAAGTGGACCATCGTCACCATCGCCTGCGTGCTCGGCCTGGCCTACGTCATGAACGCCTCCGGCATCACTTTGTCGCTGGGCAAGGGCTTGGCCACCGGCACGGGCCTGGCGTTCGCCTTCCTGTCGCCCATCCTGGGTTGGGTGGGCGTCGCCATCACCGGCTCCGACACATCGTCGAACGCGCTGTTCTCCTCGATGCAGGCGACCGCCGCGCAGAGCGTCTGGGGCCAAAGCGACCTGGCCCACCAAGTGTTGATGACGACGTCGAACTCGACCGGCGGCTGTATGGGCAAGATGATCTCGCCGCAGTCGCTGTCGGTCGCCGCGGCCGCCGCCGGGCTGGTCAACCAAGAGGGCGCCATCTTCCGCAAGGTCATCGGCTGGTCGATCGTGCTGCTGTTGATCTTCGCCGTCTTGGTGACGCTGCAGGCCACCGTCCTGACCGCGATGATCCCGGTCCCCGCGGCCGGGTGACGGGCGCCGACCGTGTCGATCGATGTCGCCGCCTTGCGCGGCTGTGTGTCAGAGGCCGGACAGGTGCGGGTGGAGGAGTTCGACCGCCGCGCCTGCGCCCACGACGCCTCCCACTTCCTGCTCTACCCCCAGGCGGTGGTGGCGCCGAAGTCGGCCGAGGAGGTCGCGCGCCTGCTGCGGGCCTGCGCCCAGACCGGCCTGGCGTTGACGTTCCGCTCCGGCGGTACGAGCCTGTCCGGCCAGGCCGGCACGGACAAGGTGCTGGTGGACGTGCGGAGGAATTTCACCGGCGTCGAGGTGTTGGACGGCGGCGCCAGGGTGCGGGTGCAGCCCGGCGCCACCGTGCAGGCGGTCAACGCCCACCTGGCGCGGCACGGCCGCAAGCTGGGGCCCGACCCGGCCAGCTCGAAGGCCTGCACCATCGGCGGGGTGGTGGCCAACAACTCCTCGGGCATGGCCTGCGGGACGGTCGAGAACACCTACCGGACCCTCGAATCGCTGGTGGTGGTGCTGGCCAGCGGGACCGTCATCGACACTGGCGCGCCTGACGCCGACGACAAGCTGCGCCTCACCGAGCCAGCCCTCTACGAGGGCCTGGCCAAACTGCGCGACCGCGTCAGGTCCAATCCGGCCTCAATGGCGAAGATCGAGCAGCAGTACTCGATGAAGAACACCATGGGCTACGGCCTGAACTCGTTCACCGACTACGCGATGCCGATCGACATCCTCGCCCACCTGATGATCGGCTCGGAGGGGACGCTGGGCTTCGTCGCCGAGGCGACGTATCGCACCGTGCCGATACGCTCGTTCGCCAAGACGGCGCTGGTGGTCTTCGAAGACCTCTTCCAGGCCAACTCGGCGCTGCCCGCGCTGGTCGAGTCGGGGGCCGCGACGCTGGAGTTGATGGACCCGACGTCGCTGCGCGTCGGCCAGGCCTTCGACGACACGCCCGAGGTGATCAAGCGCCTGGACGTCACAACCCAGGCGGCCCTGCTGGTCGAATACCAGGCCGCCAGCCGCGAAGAGCTGGACGCGGTCACCGAAGCCGCCCGGCCCGCGCTGGCCTCGCTGCCGGTCGACCAGCCGGTCGCGCTGGCCGAGGACGCCGCCCTGCGCGAGGAGTTGTGGGCGCTGCGCAACGGCCTCTACACCTCCGTGGCGGGCGCCCGCAAGGTCGGCACCACCGCCCTGTTGGAGGACGTGGTCGTCCCGGTGGCGTCCCTGGCCGCGGCCTGCGTCGACCTCGATGGGCTGTTCGAGCAGTACCGCTACGCCGACTCGGTCATCTTCGGGCACGCCAAGGACGGCAACATCCACTTCATGATCACCGACCGTTTCGACGGCGACGAGGCGCTGGGCCGCTACCGCGACTTCACCGAGGCGATGGTCGAGGTCGTGCTGGGCTATTCCGGCTCGTTGAAGGCCGAGCACGGCACAGGCCGGGTCATGGCGCCGTTCGTGGAACGCCAATGGGGCAGCGAGCTGTACGAGGTGATGCGCGAGGTCAAGGGGTTGTTCGACCCCGTCGGCCTGTTGAACGACAACGTCGTCATCACCGACGACCCGGAATTGCACTTGAAACACATCAAGCCCCCCGTGGCCGTGCACGACCTGGTCGACCGCTGCGTGGAGTGCGGCTATTGCGAGCCGGTCTGCCCGGCCCGCGGGCTGACCCTCACCCCGCGCCAGCGCATCGCCTTGCAACGGGAGGTGGCCGCCGCTCGGGCCGAGGGCGACGAGGCGCTCGCCAAGGCCCTCCAGGCCCGCTACGAGTACGAGGGCGTCGACACCTGCGCGGTGGACGGCCTGTGCGGTCTGAACTGCCCGCTGAAGATCAACACGGCGCTGTTCGTCAAGGAGTTCCGCAAAGCCAGCCCGGCCGCGCCGAAGTTCTGGACGCTGGCCGCCAAACACTGGAAGGGGACCACGACGCTGGCCTCGACGGCGATGAGCGTCGCCCACGGCCCGCTGCAGCCCGTCGTCATCGCGGCCAACAAGGTGGGGCGCAAGATCCTCTCCGAGGACACGCTGCCGCTGCTGTCGAAGGAGTTGCCCGGCGGCGGGGCCCGTCGCGCCCGTCCGCTCCCGAGCGGGCAGGCCGCGGCCGTCTACCTGCCGGCCTGCGTCAACCGGATGTTCGGCCCGGCCGAGGGGTCAGGCGTACAGGCGGCTTTCGAGGCTTTGTGCGCCCGCGTCGGCATCGTCTTGGCCGTGCCGGGGCAGATCGAGTCGCTGTGCTGCGGGACGGTCTGGTCGTCCAAGGGCATCCCGGCCGGCCACCAGTCGATGTCGGACAGGGTGCTGGCGGCGCTTCGCGCGGCGAGCCGGGATCACAGGCTGTACGCCGTCTGCGACGCCTCGTCGTGCACCGAGGGCTTCCGGCACATGCTCGAGCAGGACCCGTCGCTGGACGCCGAGGTGGTCGACGCCGTCGCCTTCACCGCCGGCCACATCCTGCCCAAGCTGGGCCCCTACCCGAAGCTTCCCAGCCTGACGCTGCACCAGACCTGCTCCTCGACCCAGCTGGGGCTGAACGCCGACCTGGTGACGGTGGCGCAAGCCGTCGCCGAGAAGGTCAACGTGCCGCTTGCCACCGGCTGCTGCGCCTTCGCCGGCGACCGCGGCCTGCTGCACCCCGAGCTGACCCGCTCGGCGACCCGTGGGGAGGCCGCCGAGGTGGCCAGCCTGGACGCCGCCGCCCACGCCTCCTGCAACCGGACCTGCGAGCTGGGCATGACCAGGGCCACGGGCAAGACCTACCGCCACATCCTGGAGTTGTTGGCCGAACAGGTCGCGCAAGGCTGAGCCTGTCCGGTCGAGCCGCCGGGGGCGTCTGCCCCGACAGGCCGGGTCGCCGAACGCCAAGCCGCCGCGCCAACCGGCGCGAACCCAGCCGGGCGCGACGCCATCCCGACCCGCGACAGGTCGCCAACCGCTCAGGCCGGCCCTGACGCGGGCGCGGCGGGTCGGCCGCTACTCGGCCAGGACGACCAGCAGGTTGCGCGGCCCGTGGACGCCCTCGACGCGGCTCAGTTCGATGTCGGAGGTGGCCGAGCCGCCGGAGATCCACGTCAGCGGACGCCCCTCGCGCACGGACTCTTTGAGCCGTTGGACGGCTTCGGGCACGTCCGAGACCACCTGCTCGGCGCGGATGACGCAAAGGTGGGTGTCGGGCACCAGCGTCAAGGCGCGGCGGCCCTGGTCTGGGGCGTGGTCCAAGACGATCGTGCCGGTGTCGGCGATGCCGACGCGGGCGGCGGTCACCACCGCGTCGATTTGGTCCAATTCGGCCGCCGACAGCGGCGGGTCGTCGTCGACGACCAACGCGCCGCCATCCTGGACGGCCTGCCGCCAGGCCGGGTCGATCCCGGCGGGGGCCACCAGCGTCGCCAGGCCGCGCTCGTGCACCAGTCGCGCGATTGTCTCGGGCACGTCAGCGCTGCGCACCCGCTCGACGACGGCCTTGTAGTCGAGGCAGGTGTCGACGAACGCGCCCAGCACGTCCTCGATGCCGGCCGGTTTGCCGTACTCCCAATCGATCGGCGCGTCCTGTTCGGGCGGGCCTTGGGGAACGTCTCGCAAAGCCTCGCGGATGCGGGCGAAAATCACGTCGCGGGCACTCGTCTGGGCGGTCATGCGTTGCCTCCTTGGGTGCGCTTCCACCAGGCTCTGAACGACTCGGCCGGGGGCGAGGGCAGGTCGCGGGCCCGAGTCCACGGCGAGGCCGGCCACGGCAGCGGGCCGAAGTTGTCGACGCCGCGCAGCACGGACTTCTTGGCCAGCGCGACGGCCTTCTGCGCCAACTCGAAGTGCTTGGCGTCCTTGAACGCCCAGTCCACCGGGATGAACGCCAACGGCTCCAGATGCGGACGCGGGCCTTGGCGCTTCTTGTCGGCCACCTTGTGCCGCAGGTGGACGATGATGTCGGGGATCGGTATCTTCACCGGGCAGACGTCGGCGCAGGCGCAGCACAGCGTCGAGGCGTAGGGCAGCGACTTGTCGATGTCGGAGTCGATGCCGCGCAGCAGCGGGGTCAAGGCGATGCCGATCGGGCCCGGATAGACCGAGCCGTAGGCGTGGCCGCCGACGCGCTCGAAGATCGGGCAGATGTTCATGCAGGCCGAGCAGCGGATGCAGCGCAGGACGGGCCGTCCGACCGGGTCGGCCAAGGCGTTGGTGCGGCCGTTGTCGACGAAGACGACGTGCATCTCCTGCGGGCCGTCGCCTGGGGTGACGCCGGTCCACATCGACGTGTAGGGGTTCATCCGCTCGGCCGTCGAGGAGCGCGGCAGCAGCTTCATGAAGACTTCCAGGTCGTCGAAGGTTGGCACGAGCTTCTCGACGCCGACCACCGAGATCAGCGTCTCGGGCAGCGTCAGGCACATCCGGCCGTTGCCCTCCGACTCGACGACGCAGACGGTGCCGGTGTCGCAAACCACCATGTTCGACCCCGAGACGCCGACCTTGGCGCGCAGGAACTTCTCGCGCAGGTGGCGGCGGGCGGCGCCGGCCAGCACCGGCGGGTCGTTCGTCATGCCCTCGGGCGGCGGCGTGCCGTAGGCGCCCATCTCCTTGTTGAAGATCTCGCGAACCTCTTCGCGGTTGCGGTGGATGGCAGGCACGAGGATGTGCGAGGGGCGGTCGTGGCCGAGTTGGACGATCAGCTCGGCCAGGTCGGTCTCCCAGGCGGCGACGCCGGCCTGCTCCAGGGCCTCGTTCAGCTCGATTTCCTGGGTGACCATCGACTTGACCTTGACGATCTCGTCGACGCCTTTGGCCCGCACCAGGTCGACGACGATCTGGTTGGCCTCTTGGGCGTCGCGCGCCCAGTGGACGTGCGCCCCGGCTTTCACGAGGTTCTCCTCGGCCTGCGCCAGGTAGTGGTCGAGGTGTCTGGCGACGCGGTCCTTGATTGCCGCGCCGGCCGCCCTCAGCTCCTCCCAGTCGGGAACCTCGGCGACCCGCAGCAGGCGCTTGGCGCGGATCGTGGTGGTGGCGTGGGAGAGGTTCTTGCGCATCCGCCCGTTCTGGAGTTGGCGCTGGGCGTTCTTGCGGAAGGCGGGGGAGGCGACGGGATCGGGCTGGCCGACGCCGATGGTGCCGGGCGGCGGGGCCGGTGTGCGGCGGGGGCGCGGGTCGGCGGCGGTGCTCATTGGGCGTCTCCTTCCTGGCAGGCCAGGATTTCGGCCAGGTGGATCGTCTTGACGCCGGTGTTGTTGCGGTGGAGGACGCCGCCGATGTTCATCAGACAGGCGTTGTCGCCAGTGACGACGTACTCCGCGCCGGTCGCCACGACGTTGCGGGCCTTGTCGGCGGCCATGGCGGCCGAGATTTCCGGGTTCTTGACCGAGAAGGTGCCGCCGAAGCCGCAGCAGGTGTCGGCGTCGGGCAGGTCGACCAACTCCAACCCCTTGACGGCCCGCAGCAGGCGGTACGGTCGGTCGCCGATCTTGGCGATCCGCGCCGAGTGGCAGGTCGGGTGGTAGGTGACCTTGTGCGGGAAGAACGCCCCGACGTCGGTCAGCCCCAACACGTCGACGAGGAATTCGCTCAGCTCGTAACTGTGGTCGACGCAGGCTTGGGCGCGGCGGGCCAGGTCGTAGTCGCCGGCCTGCTCGGCCAGCATGACCGCCTGGTGGCGGATGGCGCCGACGCACGAGCCGGACGGCCCGACGATGTGCCCGTAGCCCTCGAAGGCCTCGACGTAGGCGCGCACGCAGTCGAGCCCGTCGTCGAAATAGCCGGTGTTGGTGAACATCTGCCCGCAGCAGGTTTGGGCCAGCGGGAACTCCACTCGGCAGCCCAGCCGCCGCAGCAGCCGCACGACCGCCTTGGGCGTTTCGGGGAACATCAAGTCGTTGACGCAGGTGGCGAACAGCGCCACCGTCAACTGGCCCGGGTCCGCCGACTGCTGCTCAACCGCCGCTTCCCGCGACGCCGGAGCCTTGGCCTGGGACGTCGTTGCCCCGGCTTCCGTCAATGGTAAGACCATATGGCTAGGGTAGGTGCCCGTTTCGGACCTGTCAAGCGGTTTTCGACGATTGCCCGCAACGGCACCGACACAACGGCACCGACTTACGAATCACCACTTAGCTGACCCGCACCGCCCAAATCTTCTTGGCGTAGCTGGCCACGACGATCATGTTGTCGTAGACGGCCGGGCTGGACTCGCTGTTCTTGCCCAGGGTGACGGTGGACAAGTCGTCACCGGTGTTCGGGTTGAACCCCCCACCCCCGTCACGCTGCGCCAAGTGGCGGCATCCAGACCGCACTGCCACGCCTTCCGACGCGCAGGCCGAGAGTGAGGGGGGCTAGACTCGGGTGGTTGCATGAGCGAGGAGCGTAATGAGGATTGGCCGGAAGGTTGGCAGCGCGGCGTTGGCCGCGACGCTGGTGATGTTGACGGCGTGCACCACGCCGGACACGGTGACGCCGGGGGTGCGCGACCACTCGCCGACCGCCGTGGCCACACCGACGCACAGCGCCGAAACCGACCCGGCCAAGCTGGCCATCCCGCTGAACAGCTTGCCCAATTTCCAGGCCGGGACCCCAGGGACAGACGGCTGGACATCGATCTCCATGACGGGCAGCGAGGGTGAGGCGAGCTGGCGGATCTGGAACAACGACAACCAGGTCCTGGACAAGTACACCCCTGACCAAACGGTGGCCTTCGGCGCGCCCCAGACCTACACCCAGGTGCCCGGCGTCCTCACCTTCCGGGGTAACAACTTCCGCGACGCGCCCGCGTATGGCACCGCTGAGGTGAAGGAGAAGAAGCTTGAGATCGTGTGGACGCAAGAAATCGGTGAGGCGCATGGCGACGGGTCCTACTGGCCGGGCGCCGGCTGGACGGGGCAGCCGCTGCTGGTGAACTGGCCCGAGGCGACCCGCAAGGCGATGGGTTTCGCTGCCGAGTTTGCCGACAAAGACTTGACCGAGGTGATCTACCCGGTCTTCGAGGGCAAGATCTACCGGCTAGATCTCGAGACCGGGAAGCAGACCAAGCCTCCGATTGATGTCGGATGCGGGTTCAAAGGCACGGGCTCGATCGACCCTCGCGGATACCCGCTGCTTTATGCGGGCCAGGGCCTCAACGACATGGACAACAACGAGGACACCGACGACTGCCCGTTCCGCTACCGCATCTTCGACCTGATCCAGAACAAGGAGGTCTCCGGCTGGACCGGGCAGGACGATCCCGCCCGTCCGCGCAAAGGGTGGGGGGCCTTCGACTCGTCGGCCCTAGTCAACGCCGCGACCGACACTCTGATAGAGCCGGCGGAGAACGGGTTGGTGTACAAGGCGAAGCTCAACGCGAAGTTCGACCCGGTGGCGAAGACGGTGAGCGTCGACCCTGTCCTCACCAAGCTGGAGTACAAGACACCTGAGAGCGTCAATCTCACCCTTGACGGCGAATTGAGGGAGGCGGGCGGCATCGAATCGTCCGCGGCCGCGTACCGCAATCTGATGTACGCCACCGACAATGACGGCAACCTGATCTGCTGGGACGCCACGACGATGCGGATTGTTTGGGCCAGGGATGTCGGCGACGATTCAGACGCTTCGATCGTGATAGAAGACGCTCCGGGCGGCCCGTTCCTGTATCAGGGCAACTCTCTCGATAAACGGGGCAAGACTGGCGGCCCAATGGTAACGAATCTGCGCAAGATCAACGCGCTCACCGGTGACATCGTCTGGGAGAAGGACATCCCGACGGTGGCATCGTATCCGAACAACGGAGGCCTATTGGCGACTCCGGCGCTCGGCCAGGGTGACACAGCCGACTTGGTGATTTTCAACGTTTCCAAGACCACAGATCCAGCGTTATGCGTCTTCGGCAAGTGCCTGGGGGACTTCGGCGGCGAGCTGATAGCGTTGGACCGCCAGACCGGCGAGGTCGTGTGGAGCCGACACCTTGAGCGCTACTCTTGGAGTTCGCCAGTCATCTTCCAGGGCAAAGACGGCCATTCCTACGGAGTCTTCGGCGATGCTGGTGGCCTGCTGCATCTCTTCGACCCGAACACCGGGCAGGACTACTCGACCGTCAGCCTCGGCAAGAACATCGAGGCGTCAGCAGCCGTCTACAACAACATGCTCGTGATCGCCTCGTACGACAAGAAGATCTTTGGCGTGCGCATCTCCTGATCGAGTCGTCGCCGACAGCGAGTACGGGCCTTGTCGCCCCTACGAGGCGGAGAAGGTGTTGGTCCAGACTTGGCTGCCGTCGGGGTTGAGGAAGACGTATTGGGCTTTGGGCGCGGTCACGCCGGCCTGCTTCATGGCGGGGAAGACCTGCTCGTCGCAGGTGCTCTGCAGGGTGTCCTTCTGGCCGTCGAGGGTGGTGGCGGTCGCGGCGGCGTCGACGGCGTCCTTGTAGGTGTAGGTGTAGACGATGGTGTCCGAGCCCGAGGCGGTGATGGTGATGTCGGAGTAGGTGTCGGCGTATTGCGCTTTGAGGTCGGGGATGCTGCTTTGGACCGAGTCGACGACCTGTTCGATGGGCGGCTTCGAGCTGCAGCCCAGCAGGCACAGGGCCATGGCGCAGGCGGCCGCGAGGGCGAGCAGCAGGCGGGGAGTGGTGGCGGTTGACTTGTTCATGGTTCTCCTATTCGGCGGGGGACAGTTTGGCTTTGAGCTTGGCTACGGTCTTGGCTTCCAAGCCTAGGCCCTTCTTGAGGAACTTGTCGACGCTGCCGTACTTGTCGTACAGCGCGTCGAGGGAGGCGTCGAGGAAGGCTGGCTGGACGGAGTATTTGAGGTAGGCGGTCAGCTTGGCCTCGGCCCCTTTGGCGGCTTTCACCTTGTCGGCGACGTAGTTGGCCCGGTAGCTGTTCGACAGCAGGTAGTCGGCCATCGCCTCCGCGGGGTCGGCGCCGGAGGCCAACTGCAACAGCGCCGAGATGTAGCCGGTGCGGTCCTTGCCCTCGGAGCAGTGGATGACGACTGTCCCGTCGGCGGCGGCGATCAGTTTGAGCACCTTCGCGGTAGTGGCGCGCTGCTTGGCGGAGGTGACGAAGGCGGCACCCCGTTTGACGCTGTTCTTGAGCACGGCTTCGGGCGTCGCGCCGGTGGACGGCGACGTGGCCGAGGCGAACAGGTTGACGAGCTGGTATTCGACGCCTTCCGGCAGCCGGTCGGGCGAGGCTTTGGCGATGGACGGGGTGCGCAGGTCGATGACGAGCGTAACGCCGGCCTTCGTCAGGCGCTTCAAGTCGGCGTCGGTCAGGCCGGACAGCTTGCCCGAGCGGTAGACGACGCCGGGCACGGCCTCCCGGAAGTTGAGCGCGCCCGTGATCCCCAAGGCGTTCTTGGGCAGTTTGACGCGCTTCGACGACGGCGTCGCCTTGACGCGCGTGGACGCCGAGCAAACCTCGTCGCCGGACGCGCCGATCGGCAGGCAGGCCCGGAAATACCACAGCCCGGCCTGCTTCCAGGCGACGGCGGCCGACGCCTTCCCCGCCGCGTCCAACTGGGCCGACTTGACGCCGTCCCAATGCCGTTTGTCGGCGGAGTAGACGATCTCCAGCCGGGTGGCCGCCTCGTCCGTCGCCGAGCCGGCGTCAGACGAGGCGGTGGCCGTCGCCGACGGGCTGGCAGATTCCGAGGCGGTGGCGCCGCCCGTTGCCGAAGGTGACGCCGAGGCGCCGGGCGCGGGGGACGGGGTCTCACCCGCGGCCGTCGACAGGCCAGTCACGGTGGCGGCGAAGGTCAGCCTCTTGCCCACCGCGATCCGCGTCGCGGACAGCTTCAACTTGACCTTCGGCCGCCCTGCCGAGGACGCCGTGAGCGGCTGGGCCGCCCCGCCCGCCGACGCCAGCACGGGCTCGGCCAGCGAGGCCAGACAGGCTGTGGCGACAACACACGCCAATCCGGCAGCCGCCAACCGCGCCGGACGCCGCGGGGTCGGCCTCGACTGGCCCGCTATCACTTCTTCTTGTAGGTCGGCACGCCCTCGGCGGGCGTGGTGCCCTTCTTGTAGCCCTTCCAGGCTTTCGGGTCGCGGATGCGGATCGTCTGCCAGACTTCCTTCTGCCTGGTCAGGGTCTTGGCGTCGACGCTCAGCGACCAGTGGTTGCCCGTCAACACCAGCGTCGATTGGTACAGGCCCGTCGCCTTGTCCTTCTTCTTGCTCTGGTAGACGACGCCGGCCTTCTGGCCGTTCAAGTAGAGCGTGTATTTCGCCTTCCCGTACTTCTCCTTGTAGTGCTTCTTGGAGTCTTTCGCGCTCGGCCAATAGCGGTAGCGGATGGTCGACTTGTCGGAGAAAACGCACTCGTAGTACTTGGCGTTGTTCCAGCGGCTCGATCCGGGCTTCTTGACGCACGAGGTCTGCTGCGAGTGGAGCGTGATGGAGGGATACATGTACTTGATGGCCGAAAGTTTGTTGGGCGTGCTGCAGGACTTCAGCTTCGTCTTCGTCTTGCCGTTCCAGCAGGTGTAATCCTTGGTCGGCAGATACTTGCGGCTGGCGGTGGCCGAGCCGTCGCCGCTGGCGGCCGTCACGTTGACCTGGCGGGAGATGTTCGTCTCGCTGGTGAGCTGCGATTTGAAATTGATCTGGTAAAGGTCGCGCTGCCAGTTGTAGATGTTGTTGTAGATCTGGTTGAGGGCGGTCTCCAGACCGGTGATCGCGGCCGAATAGTAAGCGCCGCCGGTCACGGACGCCAAGTATTGCAGGTCGGCCTCGTCCACGTCGTTGCCGACGCCGATGATGTAGACGGGGATGTTGGTCGTCGCGGCCAATTTGACGACGTCGGACACCGACGACGACGAGGCGTTCTCGTAGCCGTCGGTGAACAGCACCACGCAGCGCGCCCCCGGCTGGGTCGAGGTCTGGCGCAGGGCCGAGACGATGGCGTCGTAGATGGCGGTGCTGCCGTTAGCGGTGATCGCCTTGATGGCCGTCTTGGCGGCCGCGGCGCTGGTGGTGAACGGCTGCTTGATGTAAACCGAGTCGTCGAATGACGTGATCTCGACGACGTTGGCGGCCTGCTGCTGGATTTCGTTGACGAAGGTCGTGGCGGCGCTCTTGGCGTCGGCCAGCGGCGAGCCGTACATCGAGCCGGATTGGTCGAGCACCAGGTCCATCGACAGCTTGTCGACGGTCGTCATACGTTTGACCGACGTCACGACGGCGTTGAACGCCTGGCCGGCCGAATTGTATTCGACGACGGTGAAGTTCGCCGGGGCGAGCCCTTCCAGCACCTGGCCGGCCGGATTGGTGACTTTGACGTACATCGTCATGTTGGGAAAGTTCTGATTGTCCACTTGGGCGATCTGCAGATTGATTTGCGTGGTCTCGGCCGGCGACCCGCCTTGCGGAGCCGCGGCGGCTTGGCCGGGCGCCAGCGAGGCCGTCAAGGCCAAAGCCGACAAAGCCGAGCAAATGGTGGTGAGGGTCTTGCGCATTTGGGCCTCCTGAGTCTCCATTGGCGTTGCGGCAGTCTAGCAGGACGGCGGGCCGCCTGACGATGGGAACCTAATTCCGCGCCACTTGGTGATAAGGCGCGCCGCCAACATCCGGCGCAACGCTCAGGGCAGCGCGATCTTGGCGATGACGGGATTGTGGTCCGATGGGATGACGCCGGGCCAGTAGGGCACCTTCTTGCCGGCGATGGTCTTCCATTTGACGCCCGGGCCGGACTTGACTTGCCACGACGTCACCTGGGCGCCCTCGCTGACGAAGATGTAGTCGACGTGGCGGCCGTCGCGCCGAATCACCCTGACGCGCGTCTTGCCCGCCACTTTGGCCGTCATCCAACTGGCCGAATCGGCCTTGGGGACGTCCGAGTCGTCGCGTTGTTTCAACTCGTAGGCGTCCACGATGCCGAGTTTGGCGAGTTTGGCCAGGTGGTCGCGGAAGACCGCCCGGGTGTCGTCGTTGTAGGCGTTGAAATCGCCCAACAGCAGGAAGCGCTCGGCCTGGCCGGGATTCTTCTCGTCCATCAGTTCGACGATCTTGTCGATGTTCTTGGAGCGCACCTTGGCGCAGGCGAGTTTGTCGTAGGGGTGGCCGTGGGTGTTGAAGACCCACAACGCGGAGCCGTCGGCCACCAGCGTCAGCTTCGCCCAGGAGACGTAACGGCCGGTCGTGTCGTCCTTGGCGGTGCAGGCCTTGGGGTTCTTCTCGAGCGTCACGATCCCGGAGTCGGCCACCGTGAACATGGAGGCGCGCACCGCGATGGGCACGGTCTGGTCGGGCAGTATCCAGGTGTAGCCGGGCAGCAGCGCTTGGAGATATGTGGCGGGCAGTTCGGCCCCGGGCTCGCCCTCGTTCTCTTGGAAGCCGACGATATCGGGGTTCGTTGCCGCCACCTTCTGGGCGGCGGCCGGCATGCGCTTGGACAGCGCCAGCTGCGCCCCGTCGCCCGCCTTCTTCAGCGCCAGGCAGCCGGCGCAGTCGTTCTCGCCGGTTAGCGTGTTGTACGTCATCACGGTCAGCGACAACGGCAACGCCTGCGAGCGCTGTCTCCAGTGGGCATAGTAGGTGGTGCTCTTGGCGATCTTCGTGAAACGGGTCACCCGCTTGCCGGCCGTCTGCTTGGTGTGCCAGCCGGCGAAGACGTAGCCCGCGCGCGTGGCGACGGGAAGACTTCCCAGGAATTTGCCCTTGGCGAGCGTCTTCGCCTTTGACGCCTTTCCCGCGATTGCGCCCCCGTTGGCGTTGAACGTCGCCTTGACCTTGACGGGCGCGCCCAGTCGAGCCGACGCCGCTGGCGGCGCAGTCGCCGCGAGTGGGACCGCCTGGCTGCTGGTGGCCGTGGCGCAGGCTCCGGCGGCGAGCGCCAGGCCGGCGATTGTGGCAAGCACTTGCCTGGAGAATTGTCTCATCGGTTCCCCTTTTCTGCGGTCGCTTCTCCCGCGACGGTTGTCGCGGCTCCCGAGTGACGAATGTTTCGACTGCTGGGCGTCGCCCACCAGTCGAGCGCCAGTGTAGTGGCTGCGCTGGCGGGCGGTCGATGTCGGGCACACATCGACACAATCTTGGGACTGACTCTCCCCGTCCTCTTCCTGGTGGCGGTCTTCCAGTTCAAGAAGACCGGCAATTGACCTTCAACCTTGTCTGGCCGCACTGGCCAGGCGGGGTCGGCCGGCCGCGATCCGGCGTAGTCAAGGCTGCAGGCGCAGAAGGCTGCCACATTGGGATAGGCTGGGCATCGACAGGGGAGCCCGCACGGGCTGAGAGTGCGACGGCCGTACGGCCCGAGCAGACCCTCGAACCTGATCCGGTTAGCACCGGCGTAGGGACGTCGAGAATCTCCCTGGCCGCCCGGCCAGGCCCTCCTTGCCGCAATAGGAGGAAAACAATGCGCAAACTGTTCGCAGCGGCCCTGTTGGCCGTCGCCCTGGCCGGGTGCGCCGCGCCAGCCGCCACGGACTCGGCCACGGCCAGCCCGCAGACAGCCGCCACCACCGACGCGCCCACCACGTCGAAGAAGCTGACGGTGCTCACCCACCAGTCCTTCGCGCTGTCCGACGAGCTGAAGGCCGAATTCGCCAAGGCCAGCGGCCTGGAGGTCGAATATCTGGCCCTCGACTCGGCCGGGGCGCTGGTCAACCAGCTCGTCTTGACCAAGGACGCGCCGCTGGGCGATGTCGTCTTCGGCATCGACAACACCTTCGCCGGGCGGGCCATCGAGGCGGGCATACTGCGCCCCCACGCGACGACCGTCCTGTCGGCCGACACGCTGGCGAAATACGCCGCCGACGACTCCTCGTCGCTGACGCCGGTCGACTACGGCGACGTCTGCCTCAACATCGACGACGAATGGTTCGCCGCCAAGAAGGTGGCGCCTCCCGCCACCCTCGACGACCTCGTCAAACCCGAATACAAAGACCTCCTGGTGGTGACGAACCCGGCCACCTCGTCGCCCGGCCTGGCCTTCCTGGTGGCGACAGTCGGCGCCAAGGGCGATCCCGGCTACCTCGACTACTGGAAGCAGCTGGCCGCCAACGGCGTCAAGGTGGTCAAAGGCTGGGAGGACGCCTACTACACCGACTTCACCGCCGGCGGCGGCAAGGGCACGCGGCCGATCGTGCTGTCCTACGCCTCCTCGCCGATGTACGGCGAGGCCGACGACGGCACCGCCCCGACCTCCGCCCTGCCGAAGACCTGCTTTAGGCAGATCGAGTACGCCGGCGTCGTCAAAGGCGGCCAGAACGAGGCCGGGGCAGGGGAGTTCATCGACTTCCTCGTCGGCAAGGCGGTCCAGTCGACCATCCCCGACCAGATGTACATGTCGCCGGTCAACCCCGAGGCCACCGTCCCAGCGGCCTGGGAGAAGTACACTGGCGTCGTCACAGCGCCGATCGAGGTCGACGCGGCCACGATTTCTTCTGACAACGAACGCTGGATTAAAGATTGGACACAGGTTGTTGTGGGATGATGTGAAGCGAGCGACATGATTGTTGCCCGGAGTTCCCGAGAGGGCACGGAAGGTGATATAGTCGTCGCTCACACACGTCTTGGAGTTTGTGAGGCCCGCTATCCGGGGGGTTGTGCGGAGCCGGGAAGCCCGAGACGTGCGAGGGGCGCCACTCTGCGGTTGGCGCCCCTCACCTTATCTTTGGCCCCGATCGCCTTCTTCGCGGTCTTCTTCGCCTGGCCGGTGGCCACGCTGGTCGGGCGGGGCTTCTGGGGCGAGGACGGCTTCACCGGCCAGGCCGTGGTCGAAGTGCTGTCGTCGGCCCGGACTTGGCGGATCATCGGCCAGACGCTCGGCCAGGCGGCCGCCGCGACCGTCTTGGCGGTCTTGCTCGGCATCCCCGGTGCCTGCCTGCTCTATCGGCGCAAGTGGCCCGGACGCCGCCTGGTCCGCGCCTTCGTGGCGGTGCCGTTCGTGCTGCCGTCGGTGGTGGTCGGCGTGGCCTTCCGCTCGCTGCTGTCGGGCCCGCTGGAATTCCTGGACGGCACCTTCTGGGCGGTCTTGGCGGCGCTGGTCTTCTTCAACTACTCGGTTGTGGTGCGGACGGTCGGGGCGTTGTGGGCCCGGCTCGACACCCGCGCCCAAGACGCCGCCCGCACCCTGGGCGCGACCGGGCGGCGCGTCTTCTGGACGGTGACGCTGCCCGCCCTGGCCCCCGCCGTCGCGGCCGGCGCGGCGCTGACCTTCCTGTTCTGCGCCACCGCCTTCGGCGTCGTGCTGGTGCTCGGCCAAACGAGGTACGGCACCGTCGAGACCGAGATCTACTTCCAAGCCGTGACGCTGCTCGACCTGCCGGCCGCCGCCGGGCTGTCGATCGTCCAGTTGGCGATCGTCGCCGCCGCTCTGCTGATCGCCAACCGCGCCCGCGCCCGCTCCGAGCGGGCGTTGAGGCTGCGCGGCGACGCCGCCGAACAGCCCCTGACAGGCCGCGATTGGCCCCAAGTGGTCGTCACAGCCGGGGTTGTGGTCGGACTCCTGGCGGCGCCGCTGGGAAGCCTTCTGTGGCGTTCTGTGGCCGTTGGCGATGGCTTCGGGCTGGGCAACTACGCCAGGCTGGGGGAGGCCGTCCCCGGCCTGGCCGTGACCGTCTGGGACGCCGTCGGCAACTCCCTGCTGACGGCCCTGCTGGCCACAGCCATCGCGCTGTTCCTGGGGGCGCAGGTCAGCTATGTGCTGTCGCGCCGCCCGGCCTCGGCGTTGGGACGGCGGGCGCTGGGGGCGCTGGACGCCGCCTTCATGCTGCCGCTGGGCGTGTCGGCGGTGACGGTCGGCTTCGGCTTCCTGATCACGCTCAACCGCCCGCCGCTGGACCTGCGCACCTCGTGGGTGCTGGTGCCGATCGCCCAGGCGCTGGTGGCGCTGCCGCTGGTGGTCAGGACGCTGCTGCCGACCTGGCGGGCCATCGACCCCCGCTGGCGGCAGGCGGCGGCCACTTTGGGGGCGGGGCCGGGCCGCGTCCTGGCCACCATCGACGCCCCATACCTGTTGCGCGGATTGGGCTTGGCCGTCGGCTTCGCCTTCGCCACTTCGCTGGGCGAGTTCGGGGCGACGTCGTTCCTGGCCCGGCCGGACCGCCCCACACTGCCGGTCGTCGTCTACCGGCTGCTATCGCGGCCGGACAATTTCGGCCTGGCGATGGCCGCCTGCGTCGTCTTGACGGTCTTGACGGCGGCCGTCATGGCGGCCGGCGAGCTGGTCGGCCCGCCGAACCGGGCGGGGGCGTTGTCGTGAGCGGGCAGGCGAACCGGCCAGGCGGCGGGGCCGGCGCGGCGCGGGCCGAAGTGAACGGCCCGGCGATCCCCGGCGCAGGCGCGCTCGGAGCCGCCGCTTCGCTCGGCGCGGCCTCTGGCGGGTCTTTGCCAGTCGAGGACGGCCGATCCGCTGGTGGCGGCTCGGCAGGGGTGGACTGCGCAGTCGGCGCGGTAGATCGGCCCGTCTTGGCGGTGGATGGCGTCAGCGTCGCCTACGGAGAGCTATTGGCCGTCGACGGCGTCAGCCTGGCCCTCGGCGCGGGCGAGGTCGTGGCCGTGCTGGGCGCGTCGGGTTGCGGCAAGTCGTCGCTGCTGCGGGCGGTGGCCGGGCTGGAGCCGCTGGCGGCGGGCCGCGTGCTGTGGGAGGGCGAGGACGTGTCCGGGGTGCCCGCGCACCGGCGCGGTTTCGTCATGATGTTCCAAGACGGCCAGCTCTTCCCGCATCTGAACGTGGCCGGCAACGTCGGCTACGGGCTGTGGCGGCTGCCCCGCCGCGAACGCGAGGCCAGAGTGGCCGAATTGCTGGAGCTGGTCGGCCTGCCGGGCTATCAGCGCCGCCCGGTGTCGGAGTTGTCGGGCGGGCAGGCCCAGCGCGTCGCCCTGGCCCGGTCGCTGGCCCCGAGGCCGCGCCTGCTGCTGCTGGACGAGCCGCTGTCGGCCCTGGACCGCCGCCTGCGCCGCCAACTGGTCGGCGCGATCGGCGAGATCGTCCGCTCGACCGGCACGCCGGCCCTCTACGTCACCCACGACCAAGACGAGGCCTTCGCGCTGGCCGACCGGGTGGGCGTGATGGACGCCGGGCGCCTGTTGCAAGTCGACTCGCCGCAGGCGCTGCTGGATGATCCGGCCAGCCCGGAGGTGGCCGAGTTCCTGTCTTGAGCGGTCAAGGCGGGTTTGGCTGCGACGACGGGCCTGGGAGCAAGTCTCGGAAGCGTTTCCAAAATCTGGACGGGGGTCTTGTGCCAGGCCCTGCGGCAGGGGCACAATTTCGCTAGCAGCCGCTACTTCCCCACATCCCAAAGAAGAGAGTGCCAAATGTCTAGCAGCACAGCAACAAGCACCGGCAACCGCTCAGTCGTCATCGCCATCGGATTCATGGTGTTCGCGACGTTCTTCGGAGCCGGCAACTTGATATTCCCGCCCTACATGGGCTTCATCGGAGGCGCCAACGGCTGGTTGGTCGCCGTCATCTTCTTCATCATCTTCGACACGGTGCTCGGCGTCCTCGGCCTGGCGGCCTCCGGCAAGTATCCGCAAGTCGAGTTGGGCGTCTTCTACCGCCCCGGCAGAACGTTCATGATCATCATCGGCGCCATCGCCACCTTCATCGGCTCGCTGCTGGTGGTCGTGCCGCGCACCGCCCTGACCGCCTGGCAGATTTTCTGGGAGCCGGTCCAATCCGGCGGTTTCGACAAGGTGCCCGAAGACCTGTCCGGCTTCCGCATCGAAGCCTTCCTGTTCCTGGTCGTCTTCCTGGGGCTGGCCACCTTCTGCGCCATCCGCCCCACCAAGGTGATCGACATCGTCGGCAAGTGGCTGACACCGGCCCTGCTGGTCGTCTTGATTATCCTGATCGTCGTCGGCCTCGTCAACATGGGCGGCACGGGCATGCGCCCGGATGCCTACGTCATGGACTCCGGCTCGCCGTCAATGGCGGCCTTCGGCATCGTCCAAGGCCTGCAAACCTTCGACGCCGCCACCGGCACGATCATCGCCGTCATCATCATCGCCACCTTGATGGCCAAGGGCATCAAGGACTCCGGCGAGCAGACCAAGATGATTCTGAAGTCCGGCGTGGTCGCGGCGATCTGCCTGGTCGTCATCTATCTCGGCCTGGCGCTGCTGGGCCTGTTCTACTCCAACGACCCGACCCTGATGGCGATGGCCAAGACGAACGGCGGCACCGGCGTCGGGCAGTACTTCCTGCTCAACTACATCATCTCCAACAACCTGGGCTTCGCCGGCACGGTCATCTTCGGCTTGGCGGTGCTCTTCGCGACGTTCACCACGGCCATCGGCTGCATCTCCCTGACCTCGGAGTACTACAGCCGCATCACCGGCCGCAAACTGT
>JAISUF010000025.1 GCA_031272195.1 Propionibacteriaceae bacterium | reverse complement strand
CTGGCCGCCGCCTGCCTGGTGGCGCTGTATTTCGTCGAGCGCCGCGGCAAGCGCCGAGGCGTCGACACCATCATCGACTTGTCGGTGCTGGGGGCTCCGTCGTTCCGCAACGGGACGATTCTGGGCACGGTCTATTTCACCGGCATGAACTCGATCATGCTGATCGTCGTCCTGCTGCTGCAAAACGGCATGGGCTACACCGCCTTGGAGGCGGGGCTGGTGTGCGCGCCGTTCTCGGTCGGATCAGCCCTGGTCGCGGCGACGTCGGGACGGCTGGTGGCCCGCTATGGCCGTCCGCTGGTGGTCGGCGGACTGGTCGTCACCAGCCTGGGCATCGGCGCCATGTCGCTGATCGCCTATCTGGCCGGCGTCGGCGTACAACTGCCTGGCGGCATCGGCGTCTGGCTGGCGGGCGTCGGCTTGATCGCCGGCTGCGGCTCCGGCGCGATCATCTCGCCGAACCTGACGCTGACCATGCAGAACGTGCCGCCTGAGAAAGCCGGCGTCAGCTCGTCGATGATGCAGTTGGGGCAGCGCCTCGGCTCGGCCATCGGCCTGGCGGTGTCGTTGTCGGTCTACTACCTGGTGGTCGGCTCCGGCGGAACTCCCGCCAACGGCGCGCATTGGACGCTGCTGATCACCGTCGGCCTGTTCTGCGTAGCCCTCGGCGTCGGCATCTTCGACGCCGTCCAGCGAGGCGGCGGCCCGCCGCCCAGCGACCCGTCGAAACGCCAACCCGCGCAGCGCTGAGCCATTTCCGCACACCAGCGCGTCCGCCCCGGGGCATCAGTCCGGGGCGGGCGCGTTTGCCTGGCCGAGCATGGCTTGATCGGCTGGTGCCAGATGGCGGCGAGTCGCCGACATGGGACGGTCGGCGTCACGGATTGGGCGGCGAGGGGCGGGTCCACACGCGCACCCTGGCGATGTCCTGCGCGTCGGCCCGCGCCGCCATGGTGGTCAGCCATGTGTCGAGCGATGCCACACCGCAATGAAAACTCGTCAAGTCCATGTCGCCCCGAATGGGGGAGAGCAGGAACTCGGGTTCGGCCCTCATCGTGGCTTGGAGGCGCGCGGACGGGCGGCGGCGGCCAGAGCGGGGGCTGGGTCGGCTGTGTCCAGGCTGGCGATCATGGCGTCGAAGACCTCGGCGTCCAGCCAGGTGACGTCGCGGCGTCCCAGCACGCGGGCGGCGGCGTCTCGAACGGTTTCGACGACGAACGCCGAGCGGGTCCGGCCCAACAGTTGGGCGGCCCGCGTGATCATGTCGTCGGTCTCGGTGTCCAGGCGAGCTTCCAGGCGCCGGGTCAAGGTCGATGTGGCCATGACGAAAGTGTACGGTTGGAGTAGTACGACGGGTCGGCAGGCGGCCGATGCTGGGCTCGTGTTGTCGATTGGTTGACGCCCTCGCCTTGGGCGGGTGTTCCGCGTGGGATTCCTCCCTCGGGCAGGGGTCGATGGCTGAGAAAAGGAGCCTGCTCGACGGCGCATACCAACACTTTTCCAGAAAACTGTTAGTATGGGGCGCGATGGCTAACAGTTTGGAAGAGCCGCTGGGGATACCCGCCGTCACCTTCGTGGACGGACTGTGGGTCGCGCCTGACGATGGCATGACCAGCCACGCCAAGAGGATCGCCGGATCCGGGCGCTACCAGGCAGCCATGCCGACGAATATCGCCGATTACGAGCCGCACGCGCCCGCCAGCCTGGTGGCCGACATGGATGAGGCACTGGCGGCCCTGGTGCGCTTCGAAAACCATGTGACGAGCCGGTTGGGCTCCGAGAGCCCGGCGCTGTGGCCGATGGGCGCGGTGCTGCTGCGCACAGAATCAATGTCCAGCTCCCAAATCGAGCAGATCACCGCCTCGGCCAGGCAGCTTGCCTTGGCGCAGTTGGGGCGGTCGAGCAGCGTCAACGCCAACACCGTCGTCGGCAACGTGGCGGCGATGGAGGCGGGCATCGCCCTAGGCGCCGAGCTGGACACGCCTGCCATCCTGGCCATGCACCGCGCACTGTTGTCGCGGCAGCAGGGGATCGAGAGCGAGGCGGGCAAGTTTCGCGACCGGTTGGTCTGGGTCGGTCGATCCGGTGCGACGCCGGTGACGGCGTCGCACGTCGGCCCGCCGCCAGAGGCCGTCCCCCCCGCGATCGAGGACCTCGTGCGGTTCATGGCGCGTTGGGATCTGCCATTCCTGCTACAAGCGGCGGTCGCACACGCCCAGTTCGAGACGATACATCCGTTCGTCGACGGCAACGGGCGCACTGGGCGCGCCCTGGTCCACGGCTTGCTGCGGCGCAAAGGCGTGGCGACTCACGCCACAGCTCCGCTGTCGGCGGGCCTATTGACCAATACGCGTGGCTATTTCGACGCGTTGGGAGCCTATCGGGAGGGCGATGCCAGGCCCATCGTCGAACGGTTCTGCGAGGCCAGCCGTTTCGCGTGGTCGGCGGGGGCCAAACTGGTAGACGAACTGGCGGGGCACGTCAGCGCCGGGTTGCTGGCGGTCGGTCGACTCAACGCCCAGGCGACGGCTCGCCGCGTGGTGCCGTGGCTGGTTTCCCAACCGGTGGTCGACGTT
>JAISUF010000016.1 GCA_031272195.1 Propionibacteriaceae bacterium | reverse complement strand
GGACTGGACTTCGCCCGCTACGGAACCGAGGCCGACGCCGACGCTATCCGGGACACCGCCGTCGCCCAGCCGCTGCTCGTGGCCGCCGCGTTGTGCGCCTGGGAGGCGCTGGGCGTCGGGCGCGAGGGCCGCCTTGTGACGGCGGGGCACTCGGTGGGCGAATTCGCCGCCGCCGCCATCGCCGGGGTGCTGAACGCGGAACAGGCCATCGTGTTGGTCCGCGAGCGCGGCCGCCAGATGGCCGCCGCCGCCGCTGTCGAGCCGACGTCGATGACGGCCGTACTGGGCGGCGAGGCCGACGACGTGCTGCGGGCCATCGCCGAGGGCGGCCTGACGGCGGCCAACCACAACGGCGCCGGCCAAATCGTCGCCGCCGGCACAGTGGCCCAACTGGCCGCCTTGGCGGCCAACCCGCCCGCCCGCGCCAGACTCGTGCCGCTGAGCGTCGCCGGGGCCTTCCACACCGTCCACATGGCGCCGGCGCTGGCCCGCCTGGCGCGGCTCGCCCGCGCCGTCGCCGCCGCCGACCCGGCCATGCCGATCCTGACCAACTTCGACGGAACCGCCGTCCCCAGCGGCGCCGACTACCTGGCGAAGATGGTCGACCAAGTCGCCAACCCGGTGCGCTGGGATCTGTGCATGGCGACGATGGCCGCGATGGGCGTCACCGGCCTGCTCGAGCTGCCGCCTGCCGGAACGCTCACCGGCATCGCCAAACGCAACCTGAAGGGTGTCGAATTGCTCGCCTTGAACTCTCCCGACCAGTTGGACGAGGCCCGCGCCTTCGCCGCTAAACACGCTCAGGCGGCGGCGTGAGCAAGGCACTTCTCTCCAGCAACGGGCCCCGCCACGCCCGCATCCTGGCCGTCGGCTCGGCCATTCCCTCGCGCGTGGTCGACAACGAATACCTGTGCGGTTTCATCGACTCCTCCGACGAGTGGATCACCAAACGCACCGGCATCACCGAGCGCCGCTGGCTCGGCGAGGGCGAAGACTTGCGCTCGCTGGCGCTGGCGGCCGCGCGCCGCGCCATCGCCAAGTCCGGGCTCGACGCCTCGCAGCTGTCGGCCGTCATCGTCTCGACGGTCTCGTACTTCCAGCAGACGCCCGCCCTCGCCCCGGCGCTGGCCGCCGAACTGGGCATCCCCAACGCCGTCGCCTACGACATCTCCGCCGCCTGCGCCGGCTTCTGCTACGGCCTGGCCCAAGCCGAGGCCCTGGTCCGCGCCGGACAGGCCCAGCACGTCCTCGTGATCGGCGCCGAGACGCTCAGCAAGCTGACCGACCCCACCGACCGGTCGACCGCCTTTCTGTTCGGCGACGGGGCAGGTGCGGTCATTGTCGGGCCGTCCGACGACAACGGCATCGGGCCGGTCGTGTGGGGGTCCGACGGCGGCCAGGGCGACGTCATCTGGCAGAACTCCGACTGGGCGAAGGCAGTCGAGACCGGGGCCTGGCCCTACATCGGCATGAACGGTCAGGCCGTCTTCAAGTGGGCGACGTCGTTCATCGCCGCCACCGCCAAGCGCTGCCTGGCCCAAGCCGGGCTGGAGCCCGATGACCTCGACGTGTTCATCCCCCACCAGGCCAACAACCGCATCACCGACACGCTGCTGCGCTACCTCAAACTGCCCGAGCGCGTCGTCGTCGCCCGCACCATCACCAAGTACGGCAACAACTCGGCCGCGTCCATCCCCATCGCCATGGACGAGCTGCTGTCCACCGGAGCGGCCCAATCCGGCCAGACCGCCCTGATCATCGGCTTCGGAGCCGGATTGGTCTACGCGGGGCAAGTCGTCAAACTGCCCTGACGCCCAAGAACTGTCACACAACCAAAGGAGAAGAGAAATGGCAGCGACAACTGAAGAGATTCGGGCCCAACTGGCCGAATTGGTCAACGAGATCGTCGGCACGCCGGCCGAAGAGGTGCAACTCGACAAGTCGTTCGTCGACGACCTCGACGTCGACTCGCTGGCGATGGTCGAGATCATCGTCGCCTGCGAGGAGAAGTTCGGCGTCAAGATCCCCGACGAGGAGTCGAAAAACCTGGTGACCGTCGGCGACGCCGTGGCCTACATCGAGGCGCACCAGGCCTGAGCACCGGGAGGAAGCCGTGACAGTCGTCATCACCGGAATCGGCGCCACCACCCCGCTGGGGGGCGACCTGCCCTCGACCTGGCAGGCCATGCTGGAGGGGCGCTCGGGCGTCGCCGCGCTGAGCGACGACTGGGCCGCCGACCTGCCCGTCCGCATCGCCGGACGGGTCTTGGTCGATCCCAGCGAGCGCGTCGAGCGGGTCAAAGCCCGCCGCCTCGACCGCTCAACCCAGTTGGCCCTGATCGCCGCCCAGGAGGCTTGGGAGGACGCCGGCTTCGCCTGGGAGGGCGACAACGATATCGACCCGCACCGGCTGATGGTGTCGTTGGCCTCCGGCATCGGCGGCCTGCACTCCCTGTTGGACAACTGGGACGCCCAGCGCGACAAGGGTCCGCGCCGCGTCAGCCCGTTCACCATCCCGATGCTGATGGCCAACGCCCCGGCCGCCAACGTCGGGCTCGCCGTCGGGGCCAAAGCCGGCGTCCACACACCTGTGTCGGCCTGCGCGTCATCCAATGAGGCTATCGCCTTGGCGCTGGACCGCATCAGACTGGGCCGGGCCGACATCGCCGTGGTCGGGGGCACCGAGTCGACCATCCACCCCCTGCCGATCGCGGCCTTCGCCCAGATGCAGGCGCTATCCAAGCGCAACGACGAGCCGGAGAAGGCCTCCCGGCCCTGGGACAGGGGCCGCGACGGCTTCGTGCTCTCGGAGGGCGCGGCGGTGCTCGTCATCGAGACGCTGGAGCATGCTCTGGCGCGCGGCGCGCGGATCTACGGCACGCTGGCCGGCTCGGGGATCACCTCCGACTCCCACGACATCGTGCAGCCCGACCCGAGCGGCGAGGGCCAGTCGGGGGCGATGGAGCTGGCCCTGCGCGACGCCGACTTGACGCCAGGCGACATCGACCACGTCAACGCCCACGGCACGTCCACGCCGCAGGGCGACCTGACCGAGGCCCACTCCATCCGGAGGGCACTCGGCGATGCCGCCGACGCTGTAGTGGTGACGTCCACCAAGTCGATGACCGGCCACCTGCTGGGCGGCGCCGGGGCGCTGGAGACCGCCGCCACCGTCATGGCCCTGAACCGGCGGCTGGCGCCGCCGACCATCAACCTGGACGACCCCGAGCCCGACCTGCCCATCGACATCGCGACCAGCCCCCGCCCGTTGCCAGACGGCGATTTGGCGGGTGTCAACAACTCCTTCGGCTTCGGCGGGCACAACGTGGCCGTCGTCGTCACCAACCAGAACGCCAGCCGCTGAGGCCGACCGCGACGCGGCCCAGGTCAGCCACACAGCTTCGTCGATGTCTGGCTGCGCCGCCTCTGGTTTGCCCAGTTCGGACAACTCACCCAGAGCATGCTCTGGAGCGGGTGGCGCAACGTCCAATGCCGCGTCCGCCAACGGCTCACTGTGACGCCCCGACCTACGAGTCCATTCGACCGCCAACGCCCGACTCGTCGGGGATCTCCCCGCTGCCGGTGTGCGCCGACTCACTCGTCGGGCCTCCCTCCCCCGGCTGCTTGGTGGCGGGCGGCTCGAGTTCATCGGTGGAGGCCTCCGACTCGGAAAGCTTGACTTCCTCTGCTGCCTCCTTCGACCTCTCGGGGGCGGTCAGTTTGGCGTCGAGTTGGCCGACTTGGCGCTCGACTTGGTCCAAGCGCAGGCGCAGGCGGATCAGCTCGGCGCTCAGCGCGGCGTAGCCGGTCGTGTCGCCCAGGCTCAGGACGACGCTGGAGCCGTGTTGTTTGCGGGCCGCCCCGCCGGGCGCCATGGCCGCCAACTCGGCCTCGACGCGGGCGATCTCAGACCGCAGCTCGTCGGCGTCTTGGACCTTCCGGGCCCGCACGAAGTAGGTCGAGCGCTGCCCGGACTCTTTGCGGCGCGTCGGCTCGGCCTTGGCCCAGGCGTAGAACTCGTCCTTGACCTGCTGGAACTCGGCCAGCAGCTTGCGCCCCGCCTCCCTGCCAGGCGACGGCGAGGCCCGGAATTCATCGCCCAGCTCGCGCATCCGCGCCCGCGCCCCAGACAAGTCCAGCGACCCGATCAGGCCGCGCGCCTCGTCGATGACTTGGCGCTTCGACGCCGCGCCCTGCCGCCGGACGGCGTCGCGCTCCTGACGGGCCTGTTTGACGCGGGAGAAGACCTCGTCGTGGGCGGCTTTGAACTGCTCCCACAACTGCTGATCGTCCTGGCGTCCAGCGCTGCCGGCGGCCTTCCACTCGGCCAGCAGCTGCGCCATCCGCTCGCCCGCCTGCATGCCCTCGCCCGACTCGGCCAAACGCTGGGCTTGGGCGATCAGCTCGCCTTTGCGGGCTTTCGCCTCCAGGTTGGCCTCCCGCCGCAGCTTGTTGGCCAGGCCGAGGCGGCCGTAGAGGAGGTCGCGGGCGGCGTTGAGGCGATCCCACAATTCGTTGTCGAGGCGCTTGCCGGCGTGCCCGGCCCGCTTCCACTCCGCCATGATCCGGCCCATCTCGGCCTTGGCCTGGCCCGACCCCCAAGTGATGGCCCCCAATTCGACCTGGGCGCACAACCCCTCCTTGATGGCTTGGGCGGCCTCGCGCTCCCGCCGCCTGGCCGTGCTGCGCGGGCTGGCCGAGGCCGCCTGGCCGTCCACCAACTCGGGGCCGCCGTCCGCAGACTCAGCACCCTCATACGCCGCATCGGCGGTGCCATCCACAGACCCGTCACCGCCACCTGCCGCATCGGCGGTGCCATCCACAGACCTGGCACCCCCACCTGCCAGCCCGACACCGCCATCAGCAGGATCGGGGAGGCCGCCGGCCGGGTCGAAGCCAGCATCCACCAGCCCAGGGCCGACATCCGCCGACTCCGAGCTGCCGTCAGACTGTTTCAGACATCCATCGCCAGGCTCGGTAGCGCAGGCCACAGGCTTGACTCCACCAGCCTGGTGCCCCAGGCCGCCATTGGCAGGCTCCTCCTCGCCTGGTCCTGGCTCGGCGGCCACCAAATCCGCCTCAGCCGACTCATCCTCCGACACATCGGGCACTCGGCTCGCCACCAAGGGCGCCGACCCCGGCTCGACCAACACCGCTCCCGCACCCGCGTCCGCGTCGACGAGGGCTGGTTCGACGAGAGCTGGTTCGACGAGGGCCGGTTCGACGAGGGCTGACGTCAAGTCGCCCTCGCCTGCCGCCGACTCGCCGTCATCTTGGCCCATCCGCCCAGTCGG
This sequence comes from Propionibacteriaceae bacterium, assembly GCA_031272195.1. Classification (GTDB taxonomy): domain Bacteria; phylum Actinomycetota; class Actinomycetes; order Propionibacteriales; family Propionibacteriaceae; genus Propionicimonas. Next base: position 3,895 of record JAISUF010000016.1, on the reverse strand, counting down.
CTGCGCGCCCATGTCCGCCTCGGCCATCACCACCTCCGCACTCTCAGCGACGGGCCATCCGGCCCGTCCAAGCAATGTACCGCCTCCAAGCCCGAACTCACGAGTTCTCGCCCACGGCCGGGCTTGTGAATCGCGGGAAATCGCCCTCGCTGCCGCCCAAACCTACGAACTCACGAGTTGTCGCCCACGGCCGGGTATGTGAAGGCGTTCAACGACGCGGCCCGGCCTGGCGATGTCCGCCGTCGGCTTGAGCCACCAATTAGCTACTTATCACCTCCAAGACCGCATCGCCGTAGCGCTCCAGCTTGGCGCGCCCGACACCGCTCAACTCGAACAGGGCCTCGCGCGTCGCCGGGCGGCGGGCCGCCATCGCCCGCAGCACCGAGTCGTGGAAAACGACGTAGGCCGGCACACCGGCCGCCTTCGCCGTCTCGGCCCGCCAGGCGCGCAGCCGCTCAAACAGCTCGGCGTCTGCCGAGTCCAGCGCGTCCGCCGCCCGTGCGCCCGGCCCGGAAGCCGCGACCGCGACCGAGTCCTGAACAGCGCGACCGCCAACGCGACCACCACCTGCGGACGGCTCACCGACTACACCGGCGGCCTTAGGCCCGACGCCGCCTTTGCCCCCGCCCGACCGGGAGCTGCGGGCCAGCACCTCGCGCCGCAGCGGCACCTGCCGGTCACCGCGCATCACCTCCCAACTCGCCTCGGTCAATCCAAGCGTCGAATGGTCGCCGAGGGACACCAGGCCACGGGCCAACAATTGGCGGACGACATCGCGCCACTGGGCCTGGTTGTACTCCTGCCCGACGCCCCAGGTGGACAGCGTCTCGTGGTCCCAGGATCGCGTCTTGGCCGTCGAGCGTCCGCAGAGGATGTCGATCACCTGGCCGGCGCCGAAACGCTGGCCGCGCTCGCGCTCCAGCCGCACGATGGTGGACAGCAGCTTCTGCGCCCCGCGCGTGCCGTCGACCACCTGCGGCGGCCACAGGCAGGTGTCGCAGTTGCCGCACGGCTGCGACACCTCGCCGAAGTATCCCAGCAGCCCGACCCGCCGGCATTCGACCGTCTCGCACAGGGCCAGCATGGCGTCCAAGTGCGCCCGCAGGAGGCGTTTGTGCTCCGGCGAGCCCGTCGACGACTCGATGAGCGAGCGCTGCTGGACGACGTCGGCTAGGCCGTAAGCCATCCAGGCGACGGCGGGCTCCTGGTCGCGCCCGGCCCGCCCCGTCTCCTGGTAGTAGCCCTCGACCGACTTGGGCAAGTCGACGTGGGCGACGAAGCGGACGTCGGGCTTGTCGATGCCCATGCCGAAGGCGATCGTCGCCACCACCACGACTCCGGGCTCGCGCAGAAAGCGGGCCTGGGCGGCCCGCCGGGCGGCGGCGTCCATGCCAGCGTGGTACGGCTCGGCGTCGACGCCGTTGGCGCGCAGCATGGCCGCCAACTGCTCGGTGCGCGCCCTCGTGGCGGCGTAGACGATGCCGCAATTGCCCGCCTGCTCCCCTTTGACGAAATCGAGCAGTTGCCCGGCCAGGGGCGAGCGTTTCGGCTCGATGCGGTAGCGGATGTTCGGCCGGTCGAACGAGGCGACGAAATCGCGGGCGTCCTCCAACGCCAGCCGCTGCCGAATTTCGGCGTGGGTGGCGGCGGTGGCGGTCGCCGTCAAGGCGATCCGCGGCACGCCGGGCCACCGTTCGGCCAAGACCGACAGCCCCAGATAGTCGGGACGGAAGTCGTGGCCCCACTGCGACACGCAGTGCGCCTCGTCGATGGCGAACAGCGCCACCCGCCCGCGGTCGAGCAGGTCTTTGGCCCGCTGGGAGGACAGCCGTTCGGGCGCCAGGTAGAGCAAGTCCAACTCGCCGCCCACGAAGGCGCGCTCCACCGCCTGGGACTCCTCCCAGCTCTGGGTCGAGTTGAGGAAGGCCGCCCGGATGCCCAATTGGGCCAAGGCGTCGACCTGGTCCTGCATCAGGGCGATCAGAGGAGACACCACCACTCCCGTGCCGGGACGCAGCAGGGCGGGCAACTGGTAGCACAGCGACTTGCCGCCGCCGGTCGGCATCAGGACGACCGCGTCGCCGCCGCCGACCACATGCTCGACGACCTCGCCTTGGAAGCCCTTGAACGAGTCGTAGCCGAAAACGTCTCGCAGCACCTCCCGCGCGTTGGCGTATCCCGTTTCCACACCCATGCCAACAGGCTAATACCCGCCACTGACAATCCTTGAAACCGCCGTTGGCTTGGGCAAACGGCCATTTCGAGGCGACCTTGCCAACTCGACCGCGCCGCCAGCCATCCGCAGCGCCTCCAACTCGCCGTCCCAATCGCTGCCGAGCAGGCCCTCGATGGCTCGGCGCAAGTCTGACGCCCCTTCCAGGGCGGCCCGCAACCGCTGCTCGCCGATCACGACGCCGCCAGATTGATCAACTTGGGCGGCGTGCAAACCCAGCGAGGGGGTGTACGTCCAGCGCATGCCGTCGCAGCCGGCCACCGGGTCTTGGGCGACCTCGAAGCTGACGCGCCCGCAGGCCTTCAGCGCGCTGGCCAGCCGCTCGCCCGTCCCCAGCTCGCCTCGCCACTCGAAGTCGGCGCGGAAAGTTCCCGGCCTGGCCGGTTGGGACAACCACTCCAGCCGCAGCCGACGACCGAGCGCGCGGGCGCAGGCCCACTCCACATGCGGGCGCATCGCGGCGCTGGCGCTATGGATCCGCGCCACACCGAAGACTGCCATCTCACACCTCCGTCAGGCTCGCCTTCCCCAACTGCCCGAAACCGGAGTGCGTACTCAATTGTTCACCCAGGCGGCAACGCCTTGTCAATCCGGCGCTTCCCGAAGATGGCCGTGCCGACGCGCACGCAGGTCGAACCGGCGGCGATGGCCAACTCGAAGTCGCCGGACATGCCCATCGACAACTCGTCATAGCTTTGGCCCGGCGCCGCCGCCTGCCGCAGCTCGTCTTGCAGGCCGGCCAGCTGCTCGAAGCAGGGTGCCACCAACGCCGGGTCGAGAGAAGGCATGGCGATTGTCATCAAGCCGCGAATCCGCAAGGCGTCGAACGGCGTCAACCCCGCTGCGAACCGCACGACTTCGCCCGGCGCCAGCCCCGACTTCGACGCCTCCTGGGAGGTGTTGACCTGGATGAGGACGTCCAACTGCCGCCCGGCCCGCTGCAGGCGCCGGTCGAGCGCCGCCGCCAGCTCCAGCGAGTCCAGGGCCTGGAACTCGGTGGCGAACTCGGCCACGACTTTGGCCTTGTTGGACTGCAAGTGACCGATGACGGCCCACTCCAAGTCGGGCAGGTCGGCCAGTTCCAGATGCTTGGCCCAGGCCTCCTGGACGCGGTTCTCGCCGACGCGGCGGCAACCCGCCTCGTACACCTCGCGGATGTCGGAAGGCGGTCGGGTCTTGGAGACCGGCAGCAGCCGGACGGTCGACGGATCTCGTCCGGCGGCCCGGCAGGCCGACTCGATGCGCTGGCGCAGGTCGGCGATGGCTTGGGCGATCACGGCCATCGCGCCGCCAGACTCATCAGGGCCAGGGCCGCCAGCCCGGCCAGCGCCAGCGCGTAGCCGACGAACTGCTCGGTGATCTCGCGGTCCTCGGTGACGTAGCCGACCGAGCGGGCGATCGACTCGTAAACCACTTTCAGTTCTTGCGACGAGCCGGCCTCGAAGGTCTTGCCGCCCGACAGTTTGGCGACCTCGGCCAGCTCCTCCGGGTTGACCGGCACCGGCTCGCGGCGTCCGTCGTCGACGACGTAGCCCCAAGGCGTGCCGTAGGCGATGGTGTAGACGGGGATGCCGCGCTCCCCCGCCTCGGTGGCGGCCGTCGCCGAGGGCCGCCCGATATTGGTGTAGCCGTCCGACAGCAGGACGATGGCGCTGGGAGCCG
>JAISUF010000233.1 GCA_031272195.1 Propionibacteriaceae bacterium | reverse complement strand
GACGGCCCGCTGGATCGAGGTGGCCATGGCGTCGGCGTCGTCGGCGTAATCCCACTGCAGGGTGACGGTGGAGACGTTGGAGGCCGACGTGCTGGTGACCTGCGTCACCCCGGCCACGCCCTGGACGGCCGCCTCGATCGGCTTGGTGACCTCGGCTTCGACCACCTCCGGGCTGGCGCCGGCGTAGACGGTGATGACGGAGCCGCGCGGCAGGTCCATCGACGGGATCAGCTCCTGTTTGAGGGTGGTCGTGCAGTAGAGCCCCGCCACCAAGGCGAGCAGGGCCACCAGCAGCACGACGCTGCGATGCCCGAACGATAGCTTGGTCAACCTGTGCATGGCGCCCTCCCTGCGATCCACTGGCCTGCTGTGCGGCGGACGACGCGCCCGCCCGCCCGCCGGTTGGCCACTGCCCCGCCGCTTCACGACCCGCCGGATCAGCGGCGGCCCGGCGGCGGCGTGCCCGAGCGGCCAAACACAATCAGCATAGCAACTAAATGCACGTGCGCAAGTTTGCAATCATGCAAATTATCTGCTTGAATGTTGCCGCCACTACCGCCTGCGGGGTGGCCGAGGAGGACGAATGGGCGGACTGCGCGAGCGCAAGAAACAGCAGACGCTGCTGGCGCTGCACCGGGCGGCCCTGCGTTTGACGCTGGAGGCCGGCTTGGAGGCCACCACCGTCGGCGCCATCGCCGAGGCGGCCGACGTCTCCCCGAGAACGTTCTTCAACTATTTCGCCGCCAAAGAGGACGCCGTGATCGGCTTCTCCGAGCAATTCATGACCGGCCTGATCGACGCTTTCGCCGACGACCCCGAGCCGCCTGCGGACATTGTCGCAGCGCTGGTCGAGGTGATTTGGACGCTCATGACCGACGCCACCGCCCTGGGATCGTCGGCTGACGACCGCCAGGCCGTCATCGAGCGCAACCCGGCCCTCCTGCGGCACGTGTTCGCGTCGGTGGCGTCAATCGAGACCCGCCTGATCGACGCCTGCGCCCGCCGCCTGCGCTGCGACCCGCGCTTCCCAGACGACGACGCCCGACTGGACGCCGCCCGCGTCGGCGTGAGCGTCGCCGTCGGCATCATGAAAGTCACCCTGGCCCGCGCCTTCACCCCGCCCGCGGGGGGTTCCTCCCCCGGCGCCCTGGCTTCCCCTTCCGGCGACGACGCGCCGCCCACCCGTCCCCAGCACGGCGACGCCTCCGCCCCAGGCGACGCCGAGTCGCCTTCGCCCCTGCCCGATCCGCCCACCTGGCAGGACGCCGCCCAAGCCCGCGACACCTACCTGCGGACCCTGCGCCGCCTGCTTGAGTAGGCCAGCCCGTTGGTTGACCTCCTCCTCTCAGACCCGCAGCGCCTGCGCCCGAATCGCCGACGGCCCAAAGCCTAAACGCGCCCGCTGACAAGAATCAGCGCCCCACCGGCGAACGGTGGCCGCCAGGTCCGAGCCGCCGGGCGAGTGCTGGCGCAAGAACAGGGCGGGTAGGGTGGCGTCCATGAAGGCGATTTACCTTGCCGGAGGGTGCTTCTGGGGAATCCAGAAGTACCTGTCTTTGATCCCTGGCGTGAGGAGCGCCCAAGCAGGCTACGCGAACGGGTCGACGCCCAACCCGACGTACGAGCAGGTCTGCCGTTCCACCACAGGAGCGGCTGAGGCGGTGTCGGTTGAATACGACGACGCGATCATCGACCTGGGCGACTTGTTGTACCTCTTCTTCCAAGTCATCGATCCAATCGCCGTGGATCGGCAAGGCAACGACGTCGGCACCCAGTACCGAACAGGGGTCTATTGGGCCGACCCGGCAGACGAACCCATAGTGGTGTCGTCTTTGGCAGAACTGCAGGCCCGCTACCGAGAACCCGTTGCCGTCGAAGCGAAACCGCTTGCCAGCTTCTATCCGGCCGAGGACTACCACCAGGAGTACCTGGCCAAGAACCCGAGCGGCTATTGCCACATTCCCGCGACAGCCTTCGCGTCGGTGAAACGATGGGCCGGGCAGGTCGGCCGGTTGCGCGCGCTCGACGCCAGGCAGTTCGCCGTCACCCAACTGGGTGCGACCGAGCCGCCGTTCGCCAACGAGTACGACGCCACCTTCGAGCCCGGCGTCTACGTGGACGTGGTGACGGGAGAGCCGCTGTTCGTTTCCAGCGCCAAGTTCGACTCGGGCTGCGGCTGGCCGGCCTTCGCCAAACCGATCGATCCCGCAGTGTTGACCGAGCACGCGGACAGGACAATCCCCGGCCGCCCGCGCGTCGAAGTGCGCGCGGCCGGTTCGGGGGCGCATCTCGGGCATGTCTTCTCCGACGGGCCACAAGAGTTGGGGGGCTTGCGATACTGCATCAACTCGGCGGCGCTGCGCTTCATCCCCGCGGATCAACTCGAAACCAAAGGCTACGGCCATCTGCTGCCACTCGTGGACACCCCCGCGGCTTGAGCCGTGGCCGGCCACCCCGACCAGCCACCCCGCTTCCTCGATCGGCAGTCACATGGACAAGCCCCATAGAAGCAGTCGGTGGAGTTGCGAGGATGGGCGATGGGTGGTGGATCGCAACCAGGAGGGTCGCCCTCCTGCTGGTGGCAGCCGCGCTCGACGACCCGACTCGGCCCCGGCGGACGCGATGCGCGCGGCAAAAGGGCCCCCACCCTTCCGGGTGGAGGCCCTTTGCCGCTTGTTGCCGATTGCCGCTAGTGGGCGTGGGCCGCGGCGGGAGCGTCGTCCTCGTCGGCTGGCTTGTCCACAACGGAGGTTTCCGTGGTCAGCAGCAGCGAGGCGATCGAGGCGGCGTTGGCCAGGGCCGAGCGCGTCACCTTCACCGGGTCGATGACGCCGGCCTTGATCAGATCGCCGTACTCGCCGGTGGCGGCGTTGTAGCCGTTGCCGGGCTTCAACTCGGCGACCTTCGAGACGATCAGATAGCCGGGCTCGCCGCCGTTCTCGGCGATCCAGCGCAACGGCTCGGCGACCGCCTTGGCGACGATGGCCACGCCGGCCTTCTCGTCGCCGGCCTTGCCCAGGCCGTCCTCCAACACCTTGGCGGCGTGGATGAGGGCCGAGCCGCCGCCGGCGACGATGCCCTCCTCGATAGCCGCGCGGGTGGCCGAAACGGCGTCCTCGATGCGGTGCTTCTTCTCCTTCAGCTCCACCTCGGTGGCGGCGCCTACTTTGATGACGCAAACCCCGCCGGCCAGCTTGGCCAGCCGCTCCTGCAGCTTCTCGCGATCCCAGTCGGAGTCAGTGCGGGCGATCTCGGCGTTCAACTGGGCCACCCGGGCCTGTACCGCCTCGGCCGAGCCAGCGCCGTCGACGATCGTCGTGTCGTCCTTCGTGACGACGATGCGGCGGGCCGTCCCCAGCACCTCCAGGCCGACCTGGTCGAGCTTCAAGCCGACCTCGGGTGCCACAACCTGGCCGCCGGTCAGGATGGCGATGTCTTCCAGCATGGCCTTGCGGCGGTCGCCGAATGCCGGCGCCTTGACCGCGACAGAGGTGAACACGCCCTTGATCTTGTTGACGATCAGCGTGCTCAAGGCCTCGCCGTCGACGTCCTCGGCCACAACGAACAGCGTCTTGCCGGCGCCGATTACCTTCTCCAGCAGCGGCAGCAGCTCGTTGATGGCGGAGATCTTGCCCTGGTTGATCAGAATGTAGGGATCTTCCAGGACCGCCTCCATGCGCTCCGGGTCGGTGACGAAATACGGCGACAGGTAGCCCTTGTCGAACTGCATGCCCTCGGTGAACTCCAACTCGGTGCCGAAGGTGTTCGACTCGTCGACGGTGATGACGCCGTCCTTGCCGACCTTGTCGAAGGCCTGCGCGATCAGCGAGCCGATCTCCTCGTCGCGCGAGGAGATGGTGGCGACGTTGGCCATGTCGGCGGTGTCGTCGACCTCCTGGGCGAGCTTGCGCAGCTCCTCGGAGATGGCCTCCACGGCCGCGTCGATGCCGCGCTTCAACTCGATCGGGTTGGCGCCGGCCGCGACGGCCCGCAGGCCCTCGTGGACCAACGCCTGGGCCAGCACGGTGGCGGTCGTCGTGCCGTCGCCGGCCACGTCGTTGGTCTTGGTGGCGACCTCCTTGGCCAGCTGCGCGCCCAAGTTCTCGAACGGGTCGGTCAGCTCGACCTCTTTGGCGACGGTGACGCCGTCGTTGGTGATAGTCGGGGCGCCCCACTTCTTGTCGAGCACGACGTAGCGGCCTTTCGGGCCGAGGGTGACCTTGACGGCGTTGGCGAGGGAGTCGACGCCGCGCTCAAGGGAGCGGCGGGCCTCCTCGTCGAACTGCAGAATCTTTGGCATTACTTCGCGCCTCCAGCGTTCACTTGACCACGACGGCCAGGATGTCGCGGGCGTTCAAGAGCAGATACTCCTCGCCGACGTACTTCACCTCGGTGCCGCCGTACTTGCTGAAGATGACGACGTCGCCTTCCTTGACGTCGACCGGGATGCGCTTGCCGGAGTCGTCGACGCGGCCGGGGCCGACGGCGATGACTTTGCCCTCCTGCGGCTTCTCCTTGGCGGTGTCCGGGATGACGATCCCGGAAGCGGTGGTCTGCTCAGCCTCCAACGGCTGGACGAGGACGCGGTCCTCAAGCGGCTTGATCGTGACTGACACGTCTAACCCTTTCCATTGTCTATTCCTAGTTGTCTTCGCCACCCGGCCCGGTGTCGTCGCGGTGCCACCCGGCCGATTGTCGTTAGCACCCTCACCGGGAGAGTGCTAACTACGAATCTATACCCGGATTAGCACTCAAGCAACCCGAGTGCCAAAGGACGGGCAGCAGGCGGGCCGTGGCCGCTGGCGCGGCGGGGACCAGACGAAGCCTTCCCAACCCCGCCTGCCACGGCCCCGGAGGCTCCTACGCCAGGCCCGCGCCCAATGTGGCCCTCCAGGGCCGCAGGCGCGGCTCGGGCGCGCAGGCCGCTGCCTGCGCCAGGCTCGCGCGCCCAGTGTGGCCCGGCGGGGCCACCACGGGTCAGAGCCGGCGGTGGCGGCCTCACTTGACGGTGATGGTCTTCTTGATCTTCTTCGTCCCGATCTTGATGGTGACGACGGCCTTGCCCTTCTTCTTGGCGGTGACTTTTCCGTACTTGTCGACGGTCAGCACCGACTTCTTCGACGACTTGAACGTCACCTTGGCGTTGGTGCCCTGGCCGGTCTTGGCCGTCAGCCAGTAGACGCCCTTGGCTTTCAGCGTCTTGGGCGCCTTCACCGACGCCTTGACCTTCCCGGTCTTGGGGACGACGTACACCGTCAGCTTCTTCACCACCTGGTCGGCCGTCAGGGTGACGACGACCTTCGTGCGCTTCTTGACCGCCTTGGCCGTCAGCTTGCCCGTGGCCGAAACCTTCAAGACTTTCGGCTTGGACGAGGTGTAGGCGATCTTCGCCTTCGAGGCGGCGCTCCCCAACTGGGCCGTCGCCAGCAGTTGGTACGACGACTTCTGCTTCAAGTAGATCGGCGAGGACACCGGCATGCGGATGGCGTCCGCCAGCGGGGCGGCCGTGCCGGTGGTGGTCGTGCCGGTGCCAGACGTCGCCCCGGTGGCAGCGCCAGTTGCGGTGCCGGAGGCGGAGCCAGACGCCCCGCCGCCCGCTGTGGTGGCAGCCGTGGCGATTGCCGAGACAGCACCTGTTGCCGTGCCAATGGCAGAAGGAGATGAGGTGGCACTCGAATACGCGCTGGTCGTCGCCGTTCCAGACGTGCTGGTGCCGGAAGATGCTGTGCTCGACGTTGACGTTCCTGATGAGATCGGGCCTGATGGGCTCGTGCCCGATGAGCTCTCAGACCCCGGCGCAGCGGCCACAGCGGCCGTCGGGGCGCTGGTGGCCGTGGCGTCGTTGTAGCCGTCCTTGGCCTGCGTCGCCTGGAAGGAGATGGCCGCGCCCTGATCGGCCGCCACCAGCGTGTAGCTCGCGCCGGTCGCGCCGCTGATGGCCACGCCGTTGCGCAGCCACTGATACGACCACGCGCCGTCGCTCGGCGTCCAAGAGCCCGGATCGCCGGTCAGCGTCTGGCCGACGACCGCCGAGCCGGACACGGTGGGCGCGCCCTTGGCGAAGTCGGCCTTGGCGACGGCGGCCGTGGCGGCCGAGGTGACGGTCTTGGAGACGTAGTCCGGATGCGAGCCGGTGACCGACACCGTGATGGCCTTGCCGACGTCGGCCGCCGTCGGCGTGTAGGTGTCAGACGTTGCCCCCGCGATGGCCGCGCTGTCGGCGTACCACTGGTAGGCGTAGGCAACGCCAGACGGGCTCCAAGACGACAGGTTGGCGGTCAATTCCACACCCATCTGAGGGGAGGAACTGCTGATTGCCACAGATCCGCTGACCGACAGTCTCGCGCCGACAGTCCAGGTGTAGTTCACCGGCCCGAAGCTGGCAGGCACGTATCCGACCTTCTTGCCCTTGATCAAGAAGCCGATCTTGGCGCCCTCATCAGCCGGTTGCAGCTTGTAGGTTTCCCCGGTGGCTATCGGGGTGTAGACGCCGTCCACGACTCGGTACCACTGGTAGTCATAGGTCAGGTCGGACGGGGACCACGAGTTGGGCGTCAACGTCAACGTCTGCCCCACGTTGCGGGTCCCTGTGATGTAGCCGCTGCCGGCTGTCACGGTCGGCAGGGCGAACACGTCGACGTCATAGCTGACCGCGGATTGGGAACCTCCCGTGATGCCGGACACAGTCACCGTATAGGTGTCGATGTCGCCGACTTCGGGCTGGGGCAAGTCGATGGGCATCACCCACGCCAGACCGCCGCCAGTCACCGTGCGGACGTCGCTCACGGAAACCGGCGACCCGTCGTGCGCGACCGAAACGGTGGCACTGCTCAAACTGCCCGTTTTCACATAGAAGGACCAGTCGGGACCAGTCTCGTAATAGCTGTCGTAACCTGTCTCCTCCATCAGGTTGTAGGGGAAGTAGCCGGCCGACGGCCATGACCAGTTGTCCGGCAGGCCTGCCGTGCTCCAGCTGAAGAAGTGCATCGCGTTGTAGGAGGTGGTGCTGCCAGAGCCAGCCTTGGTGTAGGCGCCCAAGACGGTCGCCCGGTGCCCCAATTGGCGGTTGTTCGAACCGCTGTCTTGGATGTATTGCGCAATAGACGGCGCACCTACGGCGGCGCTGTTCATGGCGATGATTTCGGCCCCGGGGCCAGTGCTGATGCCATCAGCCGTGGCACATTGCGTCCATGACGAACGGTAGTGCGACAGCTCGTTGCGGGCTTCCATCATTAGTGCGGCCTGCTGTGTCTTGGCCGACTCAGCTAGATCCTCTGTGACTGCGGGCAGCTTCGCCATCGCCCGCACGAAGTTCAGCGCGGTGAAAGTTGCCTCCTGGGCGGCGGACGAAGGCGCGCCAGGCGCGCAGGTCGACACCGACCCCGTCCAGGCGGTTGGCACGTCCAGCGCGGGGATGTAGGTGTTGAGATAGGCGTTCGCCACTGAATCCCTGTCCGTGGGGTCAACAGTGACGGTTTCGGCGATTGCATAAGTTGGGGCGGCGACTAGGGCGGCGGCAGACATTGCCATTGCGGTCGCGACGCCAATGAGGCGTTTCATGATTCTCCAGTCCCGTGGCGGTTGCACAATATTGTGCCACCGCCCGACGCCTGGCCGCAGTCCGAACAGGGCATCCACGCCCTCATTGCCACCCAGGGCGAACACGCCCTGCGACCGCGAACCGGCCGGCGGAGCTCCGCCGGTTTGGGGCTGGCGGAGCCAGCAGCGGAGACCTCGGCGCACCGTGGCGAAGCCGCGCCGCGGCGTCAGGCCAGCTTGCCGCGCAGCGCCTTGGGGACGTCCGACTCGGCGACCACCTTCGGGCCCTCGATGACGCGGTCGGGCGAGGCCAGGAACTTCAGGTAGGTGCCCGGCTCCAGCGGCTTCGGATCGGCCCCGGAAATCGAGAAGACCAGTTTGCGGGGCTCGCCGGCCAGGGTATAGCCCGAAATCTCGTAACGGTAGCGGAAAAGGCCGTTGCCCTTGGAGTCCTTGATGCGGTTGCCAGAGTCGTCGACGAAATCGATCCGCTCCGGCACCTGCGCCGGCGTCACGGCGTAAACGTCGGCCCCGGCGTATTTGCTTTGGTAGTAGCCGAAGCCGACCACTCCAGCGCAGGCCAGGACCGCCACCACGACCACGCCCAACAAGACTCGTATCCCCTTGTTCATCGAATGCCCCCTCAAGCTCGATGCGCCGACTGGCGAGCCCGCCTTGCGGCGGCGACCCGCCGACCGACGACTTGTCACAGAACCATCCGGGCCGACCTGTGCGCCGACCCGCTCACGCTCCCCACGATAGCCAGGACGGAAACCCTCGACGGCCCGCCGCCACAGATTTCAGCCGCCCGGACGACCCGGCCTCCCCCGACCGGACGAAGGACTGGTCGGGGCGACAGGACTCGAACCTGCGATCTCGTGCTCCCAAAGCACGCGCGCTAGCCACTACGCTACGCCCCGGACTGCTCAACTCTAGCAGTCTGGGTCGCCTTCGTCGCCGGTGGCACCCGCGCCCGACGACGCGGCGAGGCGCCGCCCAACGGCCACCGCCGACACGACTGAGGCGAGAGCCGAGCTTGCTCGGCTTGGCCGAGCCGATGGAAGAGCGCAGCGACAGCAGGTGCCGACGAATCGCTTCTTAGCCCGTGGGCACGTCTGGGGCGCCCGGCTCGGGGCGGGGGCGTTTGGACGACCGCCGACCGTCCTTGTCGGCGGGGCGGGCGATCTCGACGACGCCGTAGCCGATCAGCGCCACGGCGAACACGCAGACCAGCAGGCCGGCGTTGCCGCCCACCTTCTCGGCGCCCCAGCCCAGCCACGGAATGCGGTAGAGGTAGCGGAAGCGGATCTGCTTGCCCAGCACCGGCGGGTCCTCGGCGGTGTTGGCGTCGCCGCGCAGATGGAACACCTTGCCCGTCGCCTTCGAATAGCCGACGCCGACGACGCGGTGGGTGACCAGTTCGGGGTCGTCGGGTTTGGGCAGATAGCTGATGACGTCGCCAACCTCGACCTCGTCAGGCGCGACCGCCTCGGTGACGATGCGGTCGCCGGGGTAGAACGTCGGCTCCATCGAGCCGGACAGCACCGTCAAGGCCAGCCCGCCCAGCGCCCTGGGCACGGCCACCCCGGCCACCACCAGCCCGAACAGCCCCGCCAGCAGCGCCCACGTGACGCCCGCCACCAGGCCGCTGGCGAACCCGCCCTTTCGCCCGGACTTGTCGCCCACGGCCCGCCAGCGGTCCTCGAACCCGGACTGGTCGGCTTGGCCGGCGGTGCCGTCTGGCCCCGCCGGGCCGGCGCCGTCGGAATCGGCGGGGGCGGCCTCGACCGCCGCCGGCGTCCACCGGGCCGTCTGGTCGGTTGGGGTTGCCGCCACAACATCCCCTTTCATGGCGTTGGGATTCGGATGCGGCTAACCGCCGGGCCCGCAGAGGGATACTGCTTCGGGCCCGGCGGTCATCGCCGCCGACTCGGTCAGGCGCCGAACTGGTGGCCCTGGCTGGCCTTCCACTCGTCGATCTCGGCCCCGTCGCGGGTCTGCACCAAGTTGATGCTGATGCCGCTGGACAGGCCTAGCACCGACTTGCCGACGTCGGTCGTCCCGGTCACCGAGCCAGTGCTGGTCCCCGCCGTGGCGCCGGTCGAATCGGCGTCCCAGGTGGCGCTCAACACCACGCAGATGTTGTCGCTGGCCGGAGCCGAGTCGGGCAGTTCGGGCAAGCTGCCGTCGGCGGTGCCGTCGGTCTGCTCGGGCGACTGGAAGAAGCCCAGCGTCTCCTCGACCCCGGCGCTGCCGGAGCCCAACAGCTCCTGCAAATCGACCGAGCCCAGCTCGGTGCGCGTCACGTCGTCGGTGCCCTCAAGGTAGTAGGCCGTGACGGAGCCGCTGATGGCCGTCAAGTCGGTCACCGCGCTGGTCGCGCCGGTGAAGTTGGCCGACAGCTTCGCCACCAGGTTGTCGCCCTTGAGATGGCCCTTGAACGGGAAAACCTCCAAGATCGAGTCGCCCGGGACGATATTCCAATCCGACAAGTCGGCCTCGTGGCCGTAATACGTCTCGCTGGGCAGGCAGTCGCCGACCGCCGTCGACAGGTCCGTGCCAGTGCCGGGATCGCCCGTCGAGTCGAGGCGGTCGCTGGAGACGTCGTACAGCTTTGACGGCGTGCCAGCCGTCAAGCCGAGCGAGCCGGCGGTGATCGTCCCGCCGTTCAGGCCGCCGGACGACGACCACAAGGCGTAGGTCGATCCGCCGATCAGCAAAATGGCGCCGGCCGCACCGGCAATGAGGCCCTTGAGCCTGCGATTATTGGAACCCATGGGCTCCTCCTTCCACCGGAGCGGGCGCGTCCCGCCTCCCGGACGCCGCCTGGCGTCCGGCCAGACCGCGCGAGAGGACCCGTGACGGGTCCCACAGGCGCGGCGCAGCCCGTCAGCGGACAGCGCTCGGCCCTTGACTAGGCCAACAAGACTGGACGCGCGGCTATTCCGAGTTTGGAGGCTTCGGGACGCCTGTCATCCCAAGGCGAAATCCCGCCGACCCGGCGGCCGACGCCAGCGGCCAGGCGGGCCTCAGGCCTCCTCGCCGGCCACCTTCTCCTCCTCGTAGAGGGAGTCGACCACATCGGCGTAACGCTGGGCGATGATGGCGCGGCGGATCTTCAAGCTCGGCGTGACGCCGCCGTCGTCGACGGAGAACTCCTTGGGCAGGATGGCGAAACGCTTGACCGTCTCCCAGCGCTCCAAGCGGCTGTTGGCGTTGTCGACGCCGTGCTGGATGGAGTCGCGGAAAGCCTGTGTGGCGATGATCTTCTCGAACGGCTCGCCGACCATGTCGTGGCGGCCGGCCCAGTTCATGACGTTGTCGCGGTCCATCGTCATCAGCACGCCGATGTACTTGCGGCCGTCGCCGACCGCCACCACCTGCGAGACGTACGGCACCGACGCCGCCACGACCGTCTCCACCTTGGCCGGGGCGACGTA
>JAISUF010000221.1 GCA_031272195.1 Propionibacteriaceae bacterium | reverse complement strand
AATTGGCCCAGACCGCCTGGGAGTTCTTCGAGAACTCCCGCCAACTCGCCCCGACCGCCGCGAGGCTGCACGTCCACGTCAACACCGTACGGCAGCGGCTCGATCGGATGGACCGGCTGCACGGCGGCCCCGGCTGGCGGTCCGGCCCCAACGCCGTCGACACCCATTTCGCCTTGCGGCTGTGGAAGACCCGCCAGGAGCTGTCGGGCTGAGGCAGCGCCTGGCAGGGGCTGGCCTGGACGCGGCTGGACGCGGCGAGGGCATTCGGCAGGCAAAGCGGGAAAAGGCTCGCGAGCCTCAGACCGACCCGACATAAGCTGCAGCCGACACACCAAGCGGGCCGGCGGCGTGGTCTACATCGGCGACGAGGTTCAGGCGGACCACCAAGACGGCCAGGATGGCGAAGACGACCGCCAACAGCACCAGCAATCCCTGGACCCTCGTCACGCCATCGCCTCCCGAAAAAAGTTCGGGGCCGGCCCAAGGGGCAGGGCCGGCCCCGCAGAGTCCAAGCGGCCTGCCGAAAACTGGGGACTGGCAAGATCGCCGCCTGGACAAGTGTGGTTACCTCTTAGAACCTAACCCGCGTCCGGCCGCTCTCGGCCCGGCGGCGGCCCCAACTGCGTACCGGCGCGCCGCAAATTGCGCACCCGCCGACGCGCCGCTAGGTGTTTCTCAGGCCACGGCCGGGGACAACCACGTAGCCATGATGGCCTTCAGCCGCGAGCGGCTGGAGACGCCGACCTTCCGGTAGATGTTGGAGACGTGGCTCTCGACCGTCCGCACGCTGACGTCCAGCTCGATGGCGATCTCGGCCGGAACGGCCCCCTGCGTCAGCAGGTTGGCGATCTCCAGCTCGCGCGGCGACAAATCGACCGCCTCGACCAGCGGCCCGAAGATCGAGCGGCGCACCTCCTCGGGGATGTCCATCGACGACCAGGCCTCGTCGGCCGCCTTGGACGAGGCCTGCAGCTCGCCTTTGGAGCGCAGCGCCATGGCCAGGCGCACCTTGGCCCGCAGGACGTGGATCGAGGTGTTCGTCCTGTCCAGGTCGACAATCGAGGCGCGCATCGCGTCGATGTCCATGGTCGAGGACGCCCAGGCGTAGAAGCCGAGCGAGCGCAACAGCTCGCTTTGGGTGCGCTGGGCGGCCTTGTTGATCTTGGCGGCCCGCTGCGGGTCCGGCCCCAGTTCGACGGCGCCGGCGGCCAGGAAGATGGCCGAGGCGACGTAGCCGCGGTCCAGGCGGTCCTCGGCGGCCTGCCAAACCTCGTGGGCGGCCTCAGGGCCGCGCCCGCAGACCAGCGCCGGGGCGACCGACGACAGCATGCACGGGAAGGGGCCGAGCTTGCCGAACGGCAGGGCCTGGTCGGCCAGCTTGTGGGCATAGTCGGTGCGCCCCGTCCAAGACGACGAGATGGCCGACAGCACCAGCAGGCCGCTGAGGAAGTGCTCGTAGAGCGTCGAGACGCCGGTCAGCGTCAAGACGGTCGAGGCGATCCGGTCGACCTCGCCGTAACGCCCCTGCAAAGCCAGGCCGAAGGCGGCGACGTAGCCGTGGGCCTGCATCTGGCCGGGCAGCAGCTTCTCCTCGGCCAGCACCAGTTGGCGCTGGGCCCAGGCCACGCCCTCCTCCAGCCTGCCGGACAGCAGCAGGGCCAGGCCGTAGTAGATCGGCGCGTGGTCGGCGTAGCCGTGCTCCTCGGGATCGTAGTCCTTCAACAGATCGAGGGCGTCGTCGACCATGCCCTCCGCCAGTTTGCACTCGACTTCGAGCAGGGTTTGGACCTCTTGGGTGAACGGGTCCTGGTCGGTCTTGTCGATGGCCTCCCAATCCGGCACCCGGTCCTCCAGGAACCGCAGATGTCCGACGGCGGTGTCGATCAGCGAGTCGGTGCTGCCGGCGGCGACGGCCATCTCCTCGACCAGTTTGATGGCGCCCGCCAGGTCGGCGCCGTTGACGGCCCGCTGGATGGCCAGCCACATCCCCAGGCGGATCCGCCAATAGGTGTTGGAGCCGTCCATTTTGGTGCGTTCGACGATCGTGCGCATCTCCTTGTCGGAGGCGGCCGTGGCGTGCAGGGCGGCCAGCAGCGGCACGGCGTGCTCGGGCGTCGGCTCGGCCCGCCAAGCCTCCGCCAGGGTGGCGGCCTCGGCGTGCCAATGCTCCCAGATGCGGCTCGACAGCACCGACGGCTGGCTCAAGACCTCGTCGCGGCGCGAGGTCGCCCAGTCCATGGGCAGGCCAGAGTGGTCCAGCTCGCTGCGCAGAAACAGGACGCGGGTGGCCCCGTTCTCGTCGCGCAGGAAGTCGCCGACGATCGGCGGGAAGACGGACACCACCGGGCCGTCGATGCCGTGGCTGACCTGCAGCAGGCCGTAGTCGTCCAAAGCGTTGAGGACGTCGAAGCCGATGTTGCGCTCGGCCTCGCCGATCATCATCGAGCCCATCATGGCCAGCTTGCTCAAGCCGATGAACTGCTCGTCGTCGAGGACCTCGATCAGCGGGCGCATCGACTCGGCCATCAGCGGCGAGTAGAGCGGGCCGTCGATGCGCCACTGCTCGTTCTCGGTGACCAGCCGTCCGTCGTCGCGGGCGGCCGCCACCAGGGAGCGCACCAGGCTGGGCAGGCCGCCGGAGGCGGTCGCCAGGCGCGCCACCGTGTTGGAGTCGACGACGCCGGGCAGCAGCTCGTGGACGAAGGAGTGCAAGGCGTCGAACCGCATCGGCTCCATGTTGATCCGCCAGATCGGGCGGATTCGCTTGGTCATCAGGCCGACGGCGGCGGCCTGGGGACGCCCCCGGCGGCTGGTCGCCAGAATCGTGAACGGGGAGCGCGAGCGGGCCGCCGCGATGGCGCCGATCGACTCGATGTCGAGGTGTTCGGCGTCCTCGACGATCAGGACGGGGTTGCGGCCCGACAGTGCTCGCACCAGCGACGAGACGGTTTGGG
>JAISUF010000037.1 GCA_031272195.1 Propionibacteriaceae bacterium | reverse complement strand
GCCGCGTCGGCGGACGGTTCGGCCTCGGCTGAGGCGGCGGATGTTTCGTCGGCTGGCTCGGGTGGCGCGTCGGCGGATTCCAGCGCGTCGGCTTCCAGTGCGGAGGGTTCGAGTACGGCGGATTCTAGCGC
Source organism: Propionibacteriaceae bacterium (assembly GCA_031272195.1). Lineage (GTDB taxonomy): Bacteria > Actinomycetota > Actinomycetes > Propionibacteriales > Propionibacteriaceae > Propionicimonas. Next base: position 8,854 of record JAISUF010000037.1, on the reverse strand, counting down.
GTCTGGTTCGGGCTCGGTCGAGTCGGCTGCGGGTTCGTCGGCGGGGTCGCAGGCTGGCGGGTTGTCTTCGGCTGAGGCGTCTTCTTCTGGTTCGGCGGTTTCGTCTGCTGTGGCCGATGAGCCTGGTGGGGGGGGGTCTGTCGCTGCCGCGTCGGGTGTTGACGAGTCCGCGGCTTCCGAGGCGTCGACGGCTGGTGCGGCGGGCCAGAGCGCCGCCGCGACCAGCGCCGAGCCGTCCAGCCCCGATGAATCTGATCCCGCCGAGTCTGCTGCGGCCACCAGCGGCGACGACTCGTCATCGACGGCGGCCGACCAGCCGACTGGCCAGGCAGACGCCTCGCCTGCCGCCGAGACCGCCGAAGCGGCCGCGCCGTTGACGGCCGAGTCCTCGCCGCTGCTGAAGGCCGCCAAGACCGGGGCCGTGCTGCTCGCCCCGTTGGGCGCGAGCCTGCCGGCAACCGCCAACTGCACCGCGTCCACCGAGGCTGGGCTGGCCACCTGCATCGCCGGCGCGCCGACCGATGGCTCGGCGTACTACATCGAGGTGGCCGCGCCGATCAGCCTCACAGCCGGCAAGACGGTCGGCGCTGGCAAGAACATCACGCTGTACGCGACCGATCCCGACAACGCCCTGACCAAGAACGTGGCCACGGCCGGGTTCACCGTCAGCGGCGGCGGAGCGTTGACGTTCGCCGAACTCGTCTATAACGGCATCCCGACCAGCAGCGGCGCGCTCGTTACCTTCGCCGCGGGCGGTGGCACGCTGACGTTGGAGGACGGCGCGGTCTTCCAGAACAACGCCAGCAGCGGCAACGGCGGGGCGATTGCTACCGTGACCACCGCCAACTCGCCGCAAACCATCACTATCAATGCGGGCGCGATCTTGCGCGGCAACACGACGACTGCCAGCAACAAACTAGGCGGGGCGATTTACACGGCGGGTGCGGCTACCAGCCCGATTGCCCTGAACATCACCGGCACGGCGGACAACCCCGTGCTCTTTCAGAACAACGCCACGACCGTGGGCACGACTTCCTACGGCGGGGCGATTTACAGTGGCGGAATAACCAGCGTCAGCGGTAGCGGCTACGCGCAGACGAACATCACCTACGCCACCTTTGACGGCAACTATGCGTTCGGCGCGGGCGGGGCGGTCTACGTCAACAACAGCACCGGCAGCACCTTCTCGTTGACGCATTCGACCTTCACGAACAACAGCGCCGGACACGGCGAGGTCGCTGCTACTAATATGAACGGAGGGGCGGTCTATATCGCCGGCACTGCGTCGCTGAACGGCGGTTCCGGCAATTCGCTGGATTTGTCCTATAACACCTACACCGGCAACACGGGCGACCCAGCCGATAGCGCGGCTTATACCGCCAACGGCGGAGCGGTCTATCTGGGGGCGGTGGTCTTGGATGTGGATTTCACAGGCTCGGTCTTTACGAACAATCAGGCGATCGGCGGAGCCAGCGGCGCGGCCTACGGTGGCGCTCTGTATATCCTCAGTGCGATTAGCGGCAGCGTGACGCTGGACGATACGGCCTTCACCGGGAACAGCGCCAGCAATACCTCAAACTCCGGCAACCGCAACGGTGGGGCGGTGTATTTCAACGGCATGCCAGCAGAGTTGGACATCGTCGGCTCGACTTTCACCGGCAACACGGCGGGCACATATGGCGGCGCGATCTATATACCCAGCGACACGCTGTCCTTAGCCACTGGCCAGCCGAGCCGCAACGGGCAGACCACCATCGCCGGCTCGACCTTCAGCGGCAATACGGCCGGCACGGGCGGCGCGATCTACTCGGGCAACGTCAGCCATATGACCGTCACGGACAGCGTCTTCGGCGGCGATACGGATGCGGCCGGCAACACAGCACTCACCGGCGCGGGCGGGGGCATCTACCTTGGCACCGGCTCGACGCTCACAGTGAACGGCACGAGCAAGATCAGCCACAACTCCGCCGCGACGGACGGCGGCGGCATCTGGATGGGTGCGTCCTATGCGACCGGCACGGTGGGGATCGCCAACCCGCAGCTGACCGTCAGCGGCCAGACGCAGATCACGGAGAACAAGGCGGGCGGTGCCGGTGGCGGCGTGTATGTCGGCAATGCCAGCGCCACGCAGCCCACCGATGCGACGCTGTTCTATCAGGCGCCGCTCGTCAGCATCACCGGCGCGCAGGTGGCTGTATCCCGCAACGAAGCGGGCACGAACGGCGGCGGCGTGTATGTCGGCACAAATTCCTTGACGACGGTCAGCGGCGCGACCTTTGACCACAACATAGCCGGCGCGGGCGGCGGCGGGCTGTATCAGTACCTGAGCAGCACGCTGACCATTAACAACGGAGCGCAGTTCCTCAACAATCGGGCGGCGCAGAAAGCCATCGCCGCCGGCGGCGGCGTGTATCTGGGCCAAGGCACCAGCACTGCCCGGGCGATCGCCACCATCAGCGGCGATGTGGTTTTTCGGGACAATGTTGTCAATTTTGATGAAAACGGCGACAAGATCCACTTCGTCGGCGATACGCAGCCGCTGGGCGGCGGAGCCTACGCGGGGACATATGCCACGGTGACCATCACCGACGGCGTGGTCTTCGACCACAACAAAGCCTCGTCGCACGGCGGCGGGCTCGGCATCGGCACTTATGGCATCTTGACGATCGACGATGCGACCTTTACCGATAACGAAGCGGGCACAACCGACCACGAGACAGTCGGCGCTGGCGGCGCGATCTATCTGAACGGCACGCAGGCAGTCGGAACCGTGGCTGTCATCACCAATTCGACCTTGACGGGCAATCAGTCTTACGTCGCGGACAGCAACAACTACGGCGGCGGTGCGATCTACGGCTCGTGGAATACGGAATTGACGCTGACCGACGACATCATCGCGGACAATGCCGTCACGGGCGCGACCGGCTACGGCGGCGGCGTCCAGGTGAACTACGGCTCCACTGTTCTGGTCAATGGCACGACCCAGATCAGCGGCAACACTGCCTCGCACAAGGGCGGCGGCATCAGTTCGATCAGCACCGATACCATAGGCCATACTTCCGGCGGCGGCACCGTCATCACCATCACCGGCGATGCGCAGGTGGTGGGCAACACGGCGGACTTCTACGGCGGCGGCGTGAGCGTCGGTTCGTTCGAGAGCCTCGGCGGGGAAAGCACGCTGACTGTCAGCGGCAATGCGAAGATCACCGGCAACAGTGTGACCGGCACGTATGACGGCGACCCGACGGGTATAGCGCAAGCCTTCAGCGGCGGCGGCATCATGGTGGAGTGCGCCAACGCGACCATCAGCGGGCATGCTGTGGTGTCCGACAACACCGCGCCGGCTGACGGCGGCGGTATCTACCTGATGACGGGCCTGGGCAACACGCTGAGCCTCGAAGACGACGCGCAGGTCACCGGCAACACGGCCGGCGGCGACGGCGGCGGCGTGTGGGTGACCCATGACGAGCTGGCCAGCGTCGACGTCGGCGAGGACGTGGTCTTCGCGGACAACTCGGCCGCCACCCTGGCCCGGCTGATCAAACACGAGGACGAGCCGACCTACGCCGAGCACGTCCTGGCCACCGCTTGGACGGCGACCACGCCCGCGACGCTCGGCTACAACAACTACGACATCGCCTACCGCTCGACCACCTGGGACATCACCTTCGACGAGCAGGGCGGCTCCGAGGTGGCCGACCAGGTCGTGTTGGACGGCGACTCCGCCGCCTACCCGAACCCGGACTCGACGCGCGTCGGCTACACGATGGCGGGCTGGTACGAGGTGTTGGAGGGCGGCGACCCGGTGCTATCCGACACCCCGTATGACTTCTCGACGGCGGTGGACCACGACACCGCGTTGCAGGCTGTGTGGGTGGCGAACACGTACCTCGTGCGCTATCTGCCGGGCGGCGGCACGGGGTCGATGGCAGACCAGACGGCGGTGTTCGATCAGAATCTGACGCTGACCGCCAACGCTTTCACCCGCGTCGGCTACACGTTCGCCGGTTGGGACGCGAACGGCGACGGTGTGGCCGACTACGCCAACCAAGACTCGTTCAAGCCGTGGCAGCGCACTGAAAACTTGACGTTGACGGCCCTGTGGAACGCCAATGGCGACACGCCGTACACCGTCGAGCACTATTACGTGGACGCGGCGGGCAACCCGTCGGCGACGCCGTTCAAGACTGAATCGCTGACCGCCGCGACGGATTCGACGGCCACGGCTACGCCGGTCGCCGCCGGCGATCCGCTTCTCATGGGCCACGCCTATGATCCGGGCTTCGCGGCGACGGGTGGCTCGGGCGTGGTGGCCGGGGACGGCTCGCTGGTGTTGAGGCTCTACTATCCGGTGAAGACTTTCACGGTGACGTTTGTGGACGGCCAGGGCAACACACTGAAGACCGAGCAGGTCGTTGATGGCGGCGCGGCGACGGCGCCGTCTGATCCGACCCGCGACGGCTACACGTTCGCGGGTTGGGACAAGGCCTTCGACCATGTGACGGGTGACTTGACCGTCACCGCGTTGTGGACGAAGAACGCCGACAACAACACCGGCGGGAACACCGACGGGAACACCGGCGGCACCACGGGGAACACGACGCCCGACACTGGCACCGGCGAGACTCTTGTGGGAGACGGGCAGCAGCCGGACACGACGACAACCGACAAGAACACCGGCGACAAGCCGGAGACCGACGACGAGACCACCGACGACACCGACGACGAGACCGACGGCGACGAACAGTCAGACTCCGCCTCGGCGTTGACCGGCGGGGAATTGTCGCAAGCCAACTCGCTGGCCGCCCTGGCCGCCATGCTGTTCGCCGCCGGGGCCGTCACCCTGACCGCCGCCAGCCGCCGCCGCTGGCAGCGCTGAGGCCGGCGGGCCGTGTCCCGTAACGCTGCTCGCGGTGGCGGCTCCGGCGTCGCCACCGAGCGCCGACGGCTGGCGCCCGCGTCCCGCCGATCCACGGGCGACTCCGCCCGCCATCGCTTCGTCGGGGGGCCCGCTGGCAGCGGCTGGCGCGCCCCAGGCGGCGGCGAACTCTTGTCGGCGCGGGCGTCTAGCATGTAGGGCATGCGTCCAGTAAGCGATTTGCAGCGGCGGGTGGCGCCGTTTCGGATGTGCGCCGACTTCGAGCCGTCCGGCGACCAGCCGCAGGCCATCGACGAGTTGGAGCGGCGTTTGAAAGCCGGCGAGCAAGATGTCGTCCTGCTCGGCGCGACGGGCACCGGCAAGACGGCCACCATCGCTTGGCTGGCAGAACGCGTCCAACGCCCGATCCTGGTCATGCAGCCGAACAAGACGCTGGCCGCGCAGTTCGCCAACGAGCTGCGCGAGTTCTTCCCCGACAACGCCGTGGAGTATTTCGTCTCCTACTACGACTACTACCAGCCCGAGGCGTACATCCCCCAAACCGACACCTACATCGAGAAAGACTCCTCGCTCAACGAGGAGGTCGAACGCCTGCGCCACTCGGCCACCAACTCGCTGCTGACCAGGCGCGACTGCGTCGTCGTGGCCACCGTCTCGGCCATCTACGGCCTGGGCACGCCCCAGGAATACGTCGACCGCATGATCCGCCTCAAAGTCGGCCAGGAGATCGACCGCGACCAACTGCTGCGCCGCCTGGTCGAAATCCAATACGTCCGCAACGACCTGGCCGCCACCAGGGGCACCTTCCGCGTGCGCGGCGACACCGTCGAGGTCTTCCCGATGTACGAGGAGAACGCCGTCCGGGTGGGGCTGTTCGGCGACGAGATCGAGACGCTGACCACCCTCCACCCGCTGACCGGCGAGGTGCTCAGCGAGGACAGCGAGCTTTACATCTTCCCCGCCTCCCACTACGTGGCCGGCGCCGAGCGCATGGAGCGGGCCATTCAAGGCATCGAAGCCGAGCTGGCCGAGCGCCTCGACGAGCTGGACGCGGCCGGCAAACTGCTGGAGGCCCAGCGTCTGCGCATGCGGACCAGCTACGACATCGAGATGATGCGCCAAATCGGCACCTGCTCCGGCATCGAGAACTACTCCCGCCACATCGACGGCCGCGGCCCCGGCACGCCGCCCAACTGCCTGCTCGACTACTTCCCCGAGGACTTCCTGCTGGTCGTCGACGAGTCGCACGTCACCATCCCGCAAATCGGCGGCATGTACGAGGGCGACATGTCGCGCAAGCGGACGCTGGTCGAGCACGGCTTCCGCCTGCCGTCGGCCATGGACAACCGGCCGCTGCGTTTCGAGGAGTTCGCCGAGCGGGTCGGCCAAACCGTCTACCTGTCGGCAACGCCCGGCCCCTACGAGCTGGCCAAGTCGAACGGCCACGTCGAACTGCTGATCCGGCCGACCGGGCTGGTCGACCCCGAGATCGTCGTCAAACCGACCAAGGGCCAAATCGACGACCTGCTGGGCGAGATCCGCGTCCGCGCCGAGCAGTCGCAGCGCGTGCTCGTCACGACGCTGACCAAGAAGATGGCCGAAGACCTCACCGACTACCTGCTGGAGAACGGCGTCAAAGCCCGCTATCTGCACTCCGAGATCGACACCCTCAAACGCATCGAGCTGCTGCGCGATCTGCGGCTGGGCGCCTACGACGTTCTGGTCGGCATCAACCTGCTGCGCGAGGGCCTCGACTTGCCGGAGGTGTCGCTGGTGTCGATCCTGGACGCCGACAAGGAGGGGTTCCTGCGCTCGGAGCGCTCGCTGATCCAAACCATCGGCCGGGCCGCCCGCAACGTCTCCGGCGAGGTCCACATGTACGCCGACCGGATCACCGACTCGATGGCCAAAGCCATCGACGAGACCAACCGCCGCCGCGACAAACAGCTCGCCTACAACGCCGAGCACGGCATCGACCCGACGCCGCTGCGCAAGAAGATTTCCGACATCACCGAACTGCTCTCCGAGGTCGCGGCCGACAACGCCGCGCTGGCCGGCCGCTTCCCCGCCGAATCCGCCCAAGCCGAGGCCCGCAAGGTCAACCGCCTGGCCCAGTCGTCGGCCGAAGAACTGGCCTCCCTGATCGACGAGTTGACCGACCAGATGCGCGCCGCCGCCGCCGAACTCCAATTCGAGGTGGCCGCCAAACTGCGCGACGAGATCGCCGACGTGCGACACAGCCTGCGCGAACTAGTCGAGGGCAGCAAGTAGTCCTCGACAATCACGTGACAGAAGTCTCCATGTCACGTGGCCGGGGTTGCAGGGGTGGCCGGGCCTGGGGTGTTGAAGTGGGCGGGGTCGAGGCCGCGGATGAAGGCGACGCAGAAGGCCAGCACTGGGATGACGAGCAGTGCGCCGACGATGCCGGCGATGGTCGCCCCGACGGCCAAGCCGACCAAGACGGCCAGGGGGTGCAGCGAGACGGCGTGGCCGAGCAGGATCGGCTGCAGGAAGTGTCCCTCGCACTCCACCACCAGCACCGTCACTCCGAGCATGATCAGGGCCGTCACCCAGCCGCCCGACAGCAGCGCCAGAGCGGTGGCCAGCGTCCCGGCCAGGAACGCCCCGACCACCGGGATGAACGCCGTGATGAAGGTGAACGCGAACAGCGCCCAAGCCATCGGCACTCGCAAGATCAAGGCCCCCACCAGGATGCCCAAGGCGTCCACCAAAGCCACCAACACCTGCGCCCGCATGTAGGCGACCAGCGACTCCCAGCCCTTGTGGGAGGCCCGTTCGACGGCCGGTCGGTAATGCGCCGGGACGAGCGTCAAGGCCGAGGCCCAGATGCGCTCGCCGTCGGCCAGGAAGAAGAACGTCGCGATCAGCGCGATGGCCAGGCCGGCGAAGAAATGCCCCAGGCTGGCCCCGGCGCTGGCCACCATCCCCGCCAACTGGCTGCGGGAGTTGTTGATCCATTCGGTGAGCACCTGAATCTGGGCGTCGATCTGCGTTTGGTCGATTTGCAGCGGGCCCGACGCCAGCCACTCCAGCGCCGTCCGCACGGCGGCGGTGAACTCCCCGGAGAGCTGCGGCCACTCCTTGGCGATCTGCGTACCGATGGCGGCCAAGATGCCGCCGACGACCAGCGCCAGGGCCAACAGGCAACCGATCGCCGCCAGCTCTTTGGCCACTCGCCAGCGGCCGATTGGCCGGCCGCGCAGCCAGACGGCCAGCGGATGCAGCAGAGCCGTCAGCAAGATGGCCACCGCCAAGGGGATCGCCACGGCCGAGAAATATTTCAACCCCAGCCAGAGCACCGCCACCACAGCCCCGACCACGAGCACCCGCCAAGCCCACTGCGAAGCCGTCACCAGCCCCTGTGGCACCTGCGCCTTGTCGCTCTCGCCCATCCGGCCTCCGTTCGTCACCGCCAATCCTTCCATATGCGCCAAGCGCGGCGGGCGGGGTCGAGACAGGCCGGAGAATCCAACGCGCAGGCTAGTCGGCGGGCGTGTCAGCTAGCCAAGTGGAACTGCCGCGTCGGCTAGTGGGAGGCGGCGATGACGCGCATCATCTTCAGGTTGATGGCGGCGAAGCGCAGCAGTTGCAGCAGCGGGTTGCGGCGCTGGCGCAGCGTTTTGGCGGTCGGCAGGGGGGCCGATTCGATGGCTTGGGCCGCCTGGGGGTCGGGGATCGTCACGATGGCTCCTCTCATTCGGGGATCAGCGACCACAGCGGACGCGCTTTGGCCTTGTAGATGAACAGGTAGTGCAGCATCAGTTTGACCCAGTGGCCCGCCAGGCCGATCTCGCCCGAGGTGCCCTTCTGGTCGCGTCCCGTCTTGGGATAGCGCTGCCAATCGGGCACCACCGGGTGCATTGTCATGGCGGCCGCCGTGCCGTTCAACAGGCCGGTGCCGGCCGAGGCGATGCAGGCCGCGCCCATCCGGTTCATCGGCGCGGTGTGCGGCGG
>JAISUF010000174.1 GCA_031272195.1 Propionibacteriaceae bacterium | reverse complement strand
GACGTCGGTCGAGCCGACGGCGGTGGCCTGGCCGTGGACGTTGCGCATCGGCGGCTCGGCCAGCGCGCACTGGACCATGGCGTGGGGGCAGCGCGGATGGAAGTGGCAGCCGGTCGGCGGGTCGATCAGGTCGGGCGGCGCGCCGGGGATCGAGTGCAGCCCGTCGGTGGTCAGGGTGATCGTCGAGCGCAGCAGCGCCTGGGTGTACGGGTGGCGCGGCTTGGCGAAGACCTCGCGGGCGTCGCCGATCTCGACGATCTTGCCGGCGTACATCACCGCCACCTTGTCGCAGGCCTCGGCGATGATGCCGAGGTTGTGGGTGATCAGCAGCAGCGAGGTGTCGAAATTCTCGCGCAGGTCGTGCAGGATCTTGATGATCTGCGCCTCGACCAGCACGTCGAGGGCGGTCGTCGGCTCGTCGGCCACCACGAAGGCCGGCCGCAGCACCAGCGCCAGGGCGATCATGATGCGCTGCCGCATGCCGCCTGAGAACTCGTGCGGATAGGCCTTCCAGCGCGACGGCGGGATGCCGATCACTTTCAGGACGTTGAGCGAGCGCTCCTCGATCTCGGCCGCGGTGATCTTCGGGAAGTGGGTGCGCAGCGTCTCGGTGAAATGCTCGCTGACGCGCATCAGCGGGTTGAGCCTGGTCAGCGGCTCTTGGAAGATCATCGCCAAGTCGCGCCCGCGCGTCTTGAAGCGGGCCTTCGGACCGAGCGACAGCAGGTCGAGGCCCTTGAACTCCAGCTCGCCGTCCATCACCGAGCCGGGCGGCAGCAGCCCCAGCAGGCCCCGCCCGATGGTCGACTTGCCGGAGCCCGACTCCCCCACCAGGCCGAAGATCTCGCCGGAGCGGATCGAGAAGGAGACGCCGTCGACGGCCCGCACCGGGCCGGCCGGCGTGCCGTACCAGATGCGGATGTCCCGAGCGTCCACCACCGGGGGCGCGTCGGCGGGGCCGTCGTCCACCGGATTGTCGTAAGGCTGGCTCACGCGCTCACCTCCTCCTCCAGGTCGGGGGCTTGCACCGGTCCGCGCGGCGGCAGCGTGATCGGCGCGAAGCGGCGCTTGCGCAGCGTCGGGTTGACGGTTTCGTTGAGGCCCTCGCCGATCAGCGTCAGGCCGGTCACCAGCAGGACGATGGCCAGGCCGGGGAAGACGCCGGTCCACCAGATGCCGGAGGCGGCGTCGTCGAGGGCGCGGGAGAGGTCGTAACCCCACTCGGCGGCGTCGATCGGCTGGATGCCCAGGCCGAGGAAGCCGAGGGCGGCCAGCGTCGAGATGGCGTCGGCGGCGTTGAGCGTGCCGATGACCGGCACCGAGCCGATAACGTTGGTGAACAGGTAGCGCGACATGATCGTGACGTTGGACGCCCCGATCGCCCGCGCCGCCTCGACGTAGGTCGCCTCGCGGGCCGAGACGGTCGTGTTGCGCACCACCCGGTAGTACTGCGGGATGTAGATGACCGTCAGCGAAAGCGCGGCCGAGACCACGCCCGAGCCGAGCACGCCGCCCAGCAGGAACGAGAAGACGATGGCCAGCAACAGCGACGGGAAGGCGTACATGGCGTCCATCGTGAACACCAGGACGCGGTCCAGCCAGCCGCCGACGTAACCCGACAGCAGGCCCAGCACCACCCCTGCGACCAGCGACAGCAACACCGACAGCAGCACCACCGTGATGGCCGTCCGGGCGCCCCAGACGACGCGGGAGAAGATGTCGAAGAACTGGTCGTTGACGCCCAGGATGTGGCCTGGGCCGGGCGGCGACATCTTCGGGAAGCGCACCCCGTCGACGTCCACCTGGGCGAAGCCGTACGGCGCGATCAGCGGGGCGAAAACGGCGCACAGCACGAAGACGACGACGATCGCCAGGCCGACCACCAGCAGCCAGCGGGCCAGGCCGGTGGTTTGGCGGAACGGGGAGAGCAGGCGGCGCAGCATCACTCGTACCTCACCCTCGGGTCGATCAGGGCGTTGACGATGTCGACGATCACCGAGATGACCGCCACGACGACCGCGAAGAACGTCACGATGCCCTGCACGCCGACGTAGTCGCGGGCCTGGATGTAGTGCATCAGCTGGGTGCCCAGGCCGGGCCAGTTGAACGTCGACTCGGTCAAGACGGCGCCGCCCATCATCATCGCCGCCTGCAGGCCGACGACCGTCACCACCGGAACGAGGGCGTTGCGGAAGGCGTGGTCGCGCACGACGCGGCTCTCGTGGATGCCGCGGGCCCGGGCCGCCTCGACGTAGTCCGATTGCAGCGTCTGCAGCAGGTTGACGCGGACCAGCCGGATGAACACCCCGCAGATCATCAGGCCCAGCGTGACGCAGGGCAGCAGGTGGTGCAGCAGCACGTCGCCGAAGGCCGCCCAGTCGCCTTGCAGGAGGGAGTCGACCAGCAGGATGTGGGTGATCGGCTTGGAGCCGACGGTGAACATCACCCTGGGTGAGGCGATGCCGGAGGTCGGCAGGCCGGTCGGGCGGGCCAGGTAGAGCTGCATCAGCAGGCCGACGAAGAAGATCGGCGTGGCGTAGGTGACGATGCCGAAGACGCGGATGACGATGTCGCGGGCCGAGTCGCGTTTGCGGGCCGCCCAGCGCCCCAGCGGGATGCCGACGCCGAGCGCGATCAGGAACGCCCCCAGCGTCAGCGTCAAGGTGGCGCCGCCGTTGTCGCGGATGATGTCGGTGACCTGCCGGTTGTCGGTGAACGTCTCGCCGAAGTCGAAGGTGGCGGTCTGGCCAAGGTATTCGAGGTATTGGACGATCAGGGGGCGATTGAGGCCGAGCTGCGTCTTGCGGACCTCGATGGCCGCCTCGGACAGCTTGCCGCCGACCGAGGCCGAGATCGGGTCGCCCGGGGCGACGCGCAGCATCAAGAAGACGACCGTCAGCAGGATGAACATCATCGGGATGACGAGCAGGACGCGCTGCGCGATGTAGCGGGGAAGCGATCCAGACGACACGGGCAATCCTAAGGTTGTTAGGTGACAATACTAAGCGCCGAAGCCGCCTGATGAGACATCCCAGGAGCGAAACGCCCTCGTCACACGGCGTTCAGCAGGCGGCTCGTAACGCGATTGAAACATAATCTGGTTGGAATTGTGGCGTCAAGCGGCCTGGCGAGTCCCGCGCCTGGTCGAACGAACCCGATAGGAGATTCCCTATGCAGACTCCCGCCAAACTGGCCGTCCTCGGCCTGGCGGTTGCCCTCGGTCTGAGCGCCTGCGGCCAGCCGACCAGCCAAACCACCGGCGACGGCTCCGGCCAGCCGAGCGCCACCGACACCGCCGCCGCGACCGGCGGCAGCTACATCCTCGGCACCACCGACATCCCAACGGCCCTCGACCCGGCGCTGACCTACGACATGCCGTCGTGGAACTTGCAGTACACCGGCTTCGAGCAGTTGCTGCGCTTCCCGCCGAACTCCGACACGCCGGTCGGCGACGCCGCCAAGTCCTGCGACTACACCGACTCCAAGACGGTCAAGTGCACCCTGCGGGAGGGCATCAAGTTTGCCAACGGCCACGACCTGACCTCCTCCGACGTCAAGTTCTCCTTCGAGCGCAACCTGCTGATCAACGAGCCCGACGGCGCCTCCGTGCTGCTGGCGTCGATCGCCGACAAGTCCGGCGAGGAGGGCCAGAAGCTGACCGACGGGGCCATCGAGACGCCCGACGACTTGACTGTCATCTTCCACCTCAACCGGGCCGACACGACCTTCAAGGCGCTGCTGGCCTGCGCCGCCACGTCGATCGTCGACGAAGAGTCCTACCCGCTCGACAAGGGCCTGTCCGACGACGAGGCGCTGGCCGCCAAGGGCTCGTCCGGCCCGCTGGTGCTGACCGGCTACACCAAGGGCCAGCAGGCCGTCTTCGAGCGCAACGCCAACTACACCGGCGACCGGGCTTCGGTCAGCGACCAGGTTTACGTCCAGTACTTCCAGGACGCCACACCGCTGCGGCAGGCCATCGAGAGCGGCCAGATCGACGTGGCCTGGCGGACCCTCTCGCCAACCGACCTGTCCGACCTGGCCACCAAGGACACCGTCAAGGTTTACGACGGCCAGGGCTCGGAGTACCGCTACTGGGTCTTCCAGTTGGGCACCGACGTCGGCAAGCAGAAGGCCATCCGCCAGGCGGTCGCCTCGCTGATCGACCGCGACTCGATCACGACCAACGTCTACGACGGCATCAAGACGCCGGCCTACTCGCAGGTGCCGGTCGGCTTCGCCGGCGAGAAAGACTCCTTCAAGGAGGTTTACGGCGCGACGCCGAACGCCGACAACGCCAAGAAGTACCTGTCCGACGCGGGCATCGCCACGCCGGTCAAGATCACGCTGGGCTATCCGCCGGAGCACTACGGCGCCGAGGCGGTCGACGAGGCCAACGAGCTGGCCAAGGAATTGACCGACTCCGGGCTGTTCACCGTCGACGTCAAGTCGGCCGAGTGGACGCAGTACCAGAAGCTCTACAAGCAGAACGCCTACGACCTCTTCCTGCTCGGCTGGTATCCCGACATCCTGGACGCCGACAACTATCTGTCGCCGTTCCTGCCTCACGGCGGCTTCATGGACGCCGGCTACAACA
>JAISUF010000035.1 GCA_031272195.1 Propionibacteriaceae bacterium | reverse complement strand
GCCGCGTCGGCGGACGGTTCGGCCTCGGCTGAGGCGGCGGATGTTTCGTCGGCTGGCTCGGGTGGCGCGTCGGCGGATTCCAGCGCGTCGGCTTCCAGTGCGGAGGGTTCGAGTACGGCTGCTTCTAGCGCGTCTGGTTCGGGCTCGGTCGAGTCCGCTGCGGGTTCGTCGGCGGGGTCGCAGGCTGGCGGGTTGTCTTCGGCTGAGGCGTCTTCTGCTGGTTCGGCGGTTTCGTCTGCTGTGGCCGATGAGCCTGGTGGGGGGGGGTCTGTCGCTGCCGCGTCGGGTGTTGACGAGTCCGCCGCTTCCGAGGCGTCGACGGCTGGTGCGGCGGGCCAGAGCGCCGCCGAAGTCGGAGCCGCGGCGCCGTCCAGCCCCGATGGCGCCGTAGCCACTGACGCCACACCTGGGGCCGTTGACACGACCGCCGAGCATTCGGCCCAGGGGGCCAACGCGTCCGCTGGCCAGGCTGAAACCGTGCCCGCCGCCGAGACCGCCGCTGGGCCGGTCGAGCCGGAGGCGCTCTCGTCCTCGCCGCTGCTGAAGGCCGCCAAGGCCGGCGTCATGGCGTTGGCGCCCCTCACCGCCGCGTCAGCATCGCCCGAAGCGACGATCACCTCCGTCGCACCCGAGGAAGGCCCGACCACCGGCGGCACGGAGATCACTTTGACCGTGGACATTGCCGACGCGCAGCCGACGTTCAAGGCTGTCGCCGTCAACAGCACGGTTTCCTTTGCGGTGACCACGGACGGCAAGCTCTACGCTTGGGGCGACGGCGCGCTCTATGGCACCACCGGCACGGGCGAGGACTGCTCTGTCACCACGACCTACACTGACGCTGAGATGCTGGCCATGTATATCGACGACTGGGGTTACGACCCGACCGACATGACGGCGACCAGCGACTACTTCGCCGACCAGGGTTGGGAGGATCCGATCACCACGCCGGAGGAGGGGACCTTGGCGTGGTGGGCGATCATGTACGAGAGCACGGGTTACTATAACACCGCTGACAACCTGCAATATCTGGACGATTCCTACGGCTACAGCAGTTTTGATGAGTATTTCGATGATAACTGGTCAGATTATGCCGACGTGACCGATCCGCTGCAACAGATTTACGTCATGAATTACGACGAGCCCCATCTGTCCCAGACCAGCACCGCCTGCACCGAGCCGACCTTGGTCAACGGCCACGGCGACATGCCGCTCGACGCGGATATCGTGCAGATCTACGCCGGCAGCAACAATAACCCGATGGTCTTCGCGATCGACGCGGACGGGCGGGTGTACGCCTGGGGCACGAATGGCGGTGGCGGCCTCGGCCTTGGCAGCATGGGCTCGGTAATCTACCCCGAGCCGGTGAATATCACCGCCAACTTGACGGCGGCGGGCGCGAGGCGGATCGTGCAGATCGCGATCAGCAGCCAGAATGGCCAGGTGCTGGCGTTGGACAAGGATGGCCAGGTCTTCGGCTGGGGGTCAAATGCATACAGCCAGACCGGTCTCCCCTATGGGCCAGGGGATGGGTCAGTGGGGTCGCCGGTCTGGTCGCCCACCAAGATCCTCGACCCGCTCATCCAACACGTCGCCTCTGATGTGGCCATCACCAAGATTGCAGCGGGTGGCACCGCCAGTTACGCGCTGACCGATGAGGGGCACATTTATGCCTGGGGCAGCAATATTTACAAGCAAAAGACTGGCAATTCGACCGGCGCGCAAGCCGATATCACCGATGTCAACACGGGGGGGTATTACGGCGGCATGGTCAATGGCTCGGGCGTCCCCTACAACACGGGCTGCGGCACCTATCCGGAGTTTGTGGACATGATAGGCCTGACCAACGGCGCGATGGCGGTGGACGTCTACGGTCAGGTCTGGGTCTGGGGCACGATGACGGACGGCACGGCGGGCAACGGTTTGTCGACCTCCTTGACCAACCAAGCCTGCCCGCTGAACATCTCGACCATGGCGGGCGCGGCAGGCAGCAGCGCGATCTACGGCAAGGTGATCGTCGGGCTCTATCTGAACGCCAAGTCGAGCACCGGCCAGACGGTTTACGCCGTGGACGAGGACGGCAACTGGTACGTCTGGGGCACCGGCGCGGACTACGCCAATCTGAACAACGGCACCACGGGGAATCTCCTCTGGCCGCAAGCGCTAGCCGTGGCGGGGACAGACCTCGACGGCGTGGAGATCGCGGACCTGGTGGTGAACCGGCACGCCTTGGTGCTGGGCGCAGACGGGGAACTCTACGGCTGGGGCTGGAACGAGTCGGGGCAGGTGTCGTCGCTGCTAGACGACAATGTGACAGAGCCGACGCACCTGGTCTGGCCGGTGGAGTGGTCGGTGGAGAGCGTGGTCTTGGACGCCGACGGCACACCGGCGGTCTGCGAGGACGCCGAGATCGTGGACGTCGACGCCGAGGCCGGCACGCTGACCATCACCTGCACCACCACGGCGCATGCGGCCGGCTTGGTCTCGGCGCAGGTGAAGTTGAGCGACAGTGTGTGGACGGGCGCGGCAGACGTGACTGCGAGTTTGGCCAGTGCGTATGAATACCTGGCGCCGTCCCATACGGTGACGTTTGTCGACGGCCAGGGCAACACGTTGAAAACCGAGCAGGTCGCCGATGGCGGTGCGGCGAGCGCCCCGCCCGATCCGACTCGTGACGGTTACACGTTCGCGGGTTGGGATGTGGCTTTCGACCATGTGACGGGTGACTTGACCGTCACGGCGTTGTGGGTGAAGAACGGCGAGCCGGTCGTCACGCATACGGTGGCGTTTGTGGATGGCCTGGGGAACACGTTGAAGACCGAGCTGGTGGTGGATGGCGGGGCGGCGACTGCGCCGTCTGATCCGACTCGGGACGGTTACACGTTCGCGGGTTGGGATGTGGCTTTCGACCACGTGACCGGCGACCTGACCGTCACGGCCCAGTGGACGAAGAACGCCGACAACAACACCGGCGGGAACACCGACGGCAACACCGGCGGGAACACCGACAACAACACCGGCGGCACCACGGGGAGCACGACGCCCGACACTGGCACCGGCGAGACTCTTGTGGAAGACGGGCAGCAGCCGGACACGACGACGACCGACAAGAACACCGGCGACACCACAACCAGCGACGACACAACCGGCGACACCGGAGACGACACCGGTGATGACACCGACTCCGACGACGAGACCGACGACCAGACCGGTGGCGGTTCCGCCTCGGCGTTGACCGGCGGGGAATTGTCGCAGGCCAACTCGCTGGCCGCCCTGGCCGCCATGCTGTTCGCCGCCGGGGCTGTCACAGTCACCGCCGCCGCCCGCCGCCGCTGGCAGCCCTGAGCTTGGCGACGACCAGAGCCGAGTCGGGTCTGAAGATGCCCGACGCGGTTGTGCTTCACTTGGCCCGGAACCGCGGCTGCGCCATAGCCACCGCCGACCGCCGGCTCGTCAACGCGGCCGAGGGCGCCGGGGTGCGGGCGCATCCGATTGGCTGACCGCTCAACCGCTGCGGTTCCCGAGCCGTTCGAGAGCGACGGTCTGGCGGGCGCCGCATTCTCCCACAGTCTCGTTCGCCGGTGGCGAGTTTGGCTCCAATTATGGACTCGATGCTTAGGGGTCGGGTCTGCGGCGGTAACCTTGTGTCAAGGTGGGCCATTTGGTACTCAGCCTCGGGGGTGTCTGTACGCATTTCGCCGCGATGCGTGTTATAGGCGGTCTTCCCCTCGTCGGGTGTTGGTTGCGCCTGTTGGTAGTCGGGGGTGTGAGGAGAAGCTCATGGACGCCATTCGTAGTCTTTTGTGGGACGGGGCCGTTGGGGTGCGAGGTCGCGTCTTCGCTGGAGCGCCGCGTCGGTCGGTGATTGGTCGGGTGGTTCGTCGCGGAATGCTGTTGTTGACGGCTTTCGCGACGGCTGTGTTGGTGGCGGCGCCGCCGGCTTTGGCCGATGAGCCTGACCCTTCGGGTACGCCGGGCGTTGTTCA
>JAISUF010000034.1 GCA_031272195.1 Propionibacteriaceae bacterium | reverse complement strand
CCAGCCCTAACCAGCCGCCTGGCAACGCTCACCGGCCGACAGGAGAAGACGCCCATGACCACGCCGTCGCCAAACCCACGCGACAACAACTTCGACGCCATTCGCCTCGCGGCCGCCTTGGCCGTCATCATCGGCCACAGTTGTCCAGTCGTCGGCTACGGCGACTCACCGCTCGTGTTGGGCCGTGAAATCCAAGGCTTGGGTGTCAACGTCTTCTTCTCCATCTCCGGCTATCTCGTCGCCAAGAGCTGGCTGCGGCAAGCCAACCTCGCGCGATTCTTCCGCAACCGCGTGCTGCGCATCTTCCCCGCTTTGATCGTCGTGACACTGATCAGCGTGTTCGTCCTCGGCCCACTCCTGACGACGCTGCCACTGGGCGCCTACTTCGCCAACCCGGAAACCTGGCGCTACCTGCTCAACTGCATCCTCGTGCCCACCTACCCCCTGCCCGGCGTCTTCGAGGCCAACCACTATCCCAGCGCCGTCAACGGATCGCTATGGACCCTGCCGATCGAATTCGCCTGCTACATCGCGACGCCCATTGTGCTGTCCATACCGCGCTTGCGGCGGGCAGGGGCGGTGGCATTCTTCGCGGTCAGCGTGGCGGCTGGGCTATTCGGCGGCAGCGTCGCGCTCGGCGCGCACTCCGACGGCCTGGCCATCGTCGGCAGCCAAACCGTCTTCTTCGCCGGCGGCATGATCATCGCCACCACCCTCGACACACACAAGCCGCGACTCGACGTGGCCGGTTTCGCCCTGGTGACGCTCGTCACCGTTCAGAGCCTCTTCGCCTCGACACCCGCCGTCGGCACCGTGGCGGCCTGGGTCGTCGTCCCGTACGTGTCCTTGGCCCTGGGCCTGGCTTGTACTCCAATCGTCCACCGCGCCGGACGGTTCGGCGACATGTCGTACGGCGTTTACATCCTGGCCTGGCCAGTGCAGCAAGTCATCGCGCAATTCTGGCCACAGCCGCCCTTCTGGGCCAACTTCGCCCTGGTCACCGCAGTCACACTCATCCTCGCTTACTGCTCGTGGCACCTGGTCGAGAAACGCGCTCTCGCGCTCAAGTCCTGAGATCCGTTCCGGTCTGCTCGTCCGACGGCCGCGCCTCGAGACTGGCTGCTTGCCCCGGGCACGCCTGTTTCAGGATGGCCAACTCCTCGGCCAAGCGCTGGATGCGCAACTCCGCCTTGGTCAGCTCCATCGACAATCGCAGGCTGACAAGCAGCAACAGGACCACCACGACAACGAACATGAAGTTCGACACAGCTTGGAAGCCGAGGGCCGACGACACCGCGACCAACAACTCCGGCCAGCAGGCGACGACCGCCACGCCCACAGCAACAACGATCCACAACGAGGCGTACCGCAAGTCGAGCGTTCGGCGGGCCACCATTCTCAGCACCGCAGCCGCCAGCACAACCGCCAGGGCGACGCCCAGAACGCTCAGCGTCACAGGGAGTCCCATCAGCGCCCCTCCCCACCCAGGCGGCGAGACGCGGAGCGCAACCCCAGCGACAGCAAGCCCAAAGCCACCAACATCACGGCCCGCGCCAAATAGAACACCGAGCGAAAAGGCCCGCTGCTCGCCATGCCGCCTTGGCGCTCGCGCATCTCCACCGGCACCTGCGTCACACGCAATCCATACTCCTTGGCGATCATCAACGCCAACACTGTGTCCGCCAGGTAGTCCGGCGGCAGGCGTTGCGCCAACACCGACACCGCCTGTGGCGAGAAAGCGCGAAAACCCGACGTCACATCCGACAGGCGCACATGGTGCAAGCGGCTCATCACCGCCCCCAGCATCGTCATCGCCCAGCGACGCGGGCCGCGGGCGACATAGGCGCCCTTGCCCGCGAATCGCGATCCGATCACAATGTCGGCGCCATCCAAAGCCTCCAACAGATGCTTGATCTCGGCGGGCGGATGCTGGCCGTCGGCATCGCACTGGACGGCAATCGCGTCCGCCTCGCGCGAGGCGTAAAGCAGCCCCGCCCGCAGCGCGCCACCGACGCCCAAATTGAACGGCAGTGCCAACACCGTCGCCCCAGCCTGAGCGGCCACCTCTCGCGTCTGGTCACGCGAGCCGTCGTCAACCACGACGACGCCAAAGCCCTCGGCCTGGATGGCGGCCACCACCGGGGCGATCGTCGCCTCCTCGTTGAAGGCGGGAACCACCACCTTGACGTTGCTCACACTCTGGACCGGCACAGCCCAAGCCTAGCGGCGCACGACCGATTCCGATGGCGACGCGATCCGACTCGCCGCAACTTTCAGACTCACAGTGTCGGCCGCCACGCTTGGCGAGACGGCTGTCGCCAATCCTGCGGCCACCTAGACTCCCAGCTCGAAGACCGGCACCTTGTAGCCGGTGGCCTCCAACTTCGACAATTCCAGCACACTGGACGCCGGACGCGGCGAGACATCCTCCTTGCCCGCGTTGTACGCGGCCGTGGAGACCGGCGTCACGTCGCCCGGGTCGGCGCCCACAGCGGCATAGGCGGCCTTCGCGATCTCCGCCCAGGAGACGGGAGCGCCGCCGTCGGTACAGTTGTACGTGCCGTACTCGGCGCGCGACTCAAGCAGGTGTTTGATGGCGGCAGCCAGGTTCGAAGTGTGGGTCAAGCGGCCCACCTGGTCATCGATCACCTGTGGCTTGACTCCCTTGGCGGCCAGCTCGCGCATCGTCTTGACGAAATTCTTGCCATCGCCGACCACCCAACTCGTGCGCAGCAGGTAGTGTTTCGGGGCGACGCAGACAGCCAAATCGCCGGCCGCCTTCGACTGGCCGTACACGCCCAAAGGGCACAAGTCCTCCGTCTCCGTCCAAGCCTCCTTCGAGCCGTCGAAGACGTAATCGCTCGACACGTGCACCAGCGTGTGGCGATGCTTGATGGCCAGCCGCGCCAACACGGACGGCACCTCCGCGTTGGCTTTCCACGCACCGCGCCTGCCCTCAGGCGTCTCGGCGGCGTCAACTGCCGTCCAAGCCGCAGCGTTGATGACGACGTCGTAATCGCGCCACGGCCAGGCCTCAACCTGGGACGGATCGGTCAAGTCCAACACGTCGATGTCGACGCGATCTGCGTCGGGAAAAACCTCGCCCAGCGCCCGGCCGAGTTGGCCGTTGCCGCCTAGGATGAGCGTCTTCGGCATCGGGACGCGCTTGGCGTCGGCCAGCAGCGGCGCGTCCTTGTCTTTGTCGGAGATCTCCACCTCCGACAGCGGGATCGGCCACTGGATTCCGACGGTCGGATCGGCCAAGTTGACGAACGAATAGCCGCCCACCGCCTCGGCCGACCAATGGTCGTTGACCAGATACGAATAGGCGACGTCGTCTTCAAGCGTCTGGTAGGAGTTGCCCACCCCCCGGGGCACGAACACCGCCACCGACTCGTCCACCACCGTGGTGAAGACCGTCCCGTAGCCTGGCCCCTCGCGCAAGTCCACCCAGGCGCCGAAATATCTCCCCTTCGCCGCCGAAACCAGCTTGTCCCACGGCTC
>JAISUF010000121.1 GCA_031272195.1 Propionibacteriaceae bacterium | reverse complement strand
CCTCGACGTCGAATACCTCGCCGGTCGAGTTGACCATCATCGCCTCCATCATCGACGCCACCTGGGCCGACGCCTTCTGCGAGATAACGCGGCGCGAGTTCTGCGGGGCCAGGTCCTCGACTGTGCCGTCTGGCAGCGTCTTGGAGGCGACGATATACGGCTGGTGGTAGACGCCGCCGTTGGTGACGGCCGCGACCGCCGCCGCCTCCTGGAGCGCCGTCACCGATAGGGCCGAGCCGCCGAAGGCCAGGCCGTCGCGGGTCTGGTCGCTGATCGGCCGCTTCGGCAGGATGCCCGCCGACTCGCCGGGCAGTCCGACGCCGGTCTTGGCGCCCAGGCCGAACGACAGGTAGTAGTCGAGCAGGGCCTCCTTGCCCATGCGCCGCGACAGCTTGATCATGCCGACGTTAGACGACTTCGCCAAGACGCCGCGGGCCAGCACGTCGACCGTCCCGTGGACCCAGTCGTCGGAGATCATGTAGCCGCCCGAGTTGATTTGCGGCGGGATCGTGACGACCTCCGTCGGGCTGACCAGGCCGGCGTCCAAGAGCGCCGCGAACGTCAACACCTTCTGCACCGAGCCGGGCGTGAACGGATCGGAGACGGCGCGGTTGCCGAGGGTCGACTTCTTCGACGCCGAGGGGTCGTTGGCGTCGAAAGTCGGATAGTTCGCCAACGCCAAGATCTCGCCGGTGTTCATATCCATGACGGTGGCCGTGCCGTAATTGGCCCGCGAGGCGTTGACGCGGTCGGCCAGGATCTGCTCGACGCTCAATTGCAACCCGGCGTCGAGGGTCAGCTGGTAGTCGGCGCCGTTGACGGCCGGCACTAGTTGGTTGTCGTCGGAGGGCAGCCGGCCCTTGGGCGACTGCTCGTAGACCTCCTTGCCGGGCGTCCCGACCAGATCGGCGTCGAGCGCCAGCTCCAGGCCCGAGGCCCCCGTGCTCGTGCCGTTGCCCTCGTAGCGCACGTATCCCAAGACGTTGGACGCCAGCGTGCCGCCCGGATAGCGGCGGGTCGGGGCGTCCTCCGTGCTCAACCCGACCAGCTCGGCCGCGCGCATCGCCTTCAGCAGCAGCGTGGCGTTCTCCGCCGACACCTCCCTGGCCAACACCTGGTAGTAGCTGCCCTCTTTGGTCAGCTTGGGCAGATAGTCCTCGGCCTTGCCGCCCAGGAATTGGACGAGCAGTTTCGCCAGCTTGGCCGGCGCCTCGGCTGCCACCTTGACGTCGTTGTCGGTCATCTTCTCCGCGCCGCGCCCGTTGGTGCGGATCATCGTCGGATCGGCGTAGACCAGGACTGTCGGCTCGCTGTAGGCCAGGGTCTCGCCGGAGCGGTCGGTGATCGTGCCGCGCAGGGGCGGAATGTCGACGTCGCGGGTCAACTGCTTGGCGGCTTGGGCGGCGGTGGCGTCGGCGTCGACCGCCTGGATCTGCACCGCCCGGCCCGCCGCCATGGTGAACAGCACCGCCACGACGATCAGCAGGACGCGCATCCGCAGTGTGAACTTCCTCACTGCCCGGCCGCCTTCGCCTTCTCGGCCTTCTTCTTGGCCTCGGCCTTCGCCTTCGCCTCGGCCTTTTCGGCTGCCTCCTTCTTCGCCTTGGCCTCGGCTTGGCGTTTGCGGTCGGCCTTGATCCGCGCCTGCTCCTCGATGATCGCCCGCATCCGCTGGCGCTCCGCCAAGGTGCGATACGACGCCGCCGGCACCTCCCCGCCGGTCACCGGCACGGCCTGGCCGACGATCTTGCCCTTCGGCAGTTTGATCAAGGCGGTGTGGGTGTTGGGCTTCATGCCCAAGTCCTGGGCCTTGGCCGCCAACCCGCTGACCGATCCGGCCGCCGTCAGCTGGGCCTCGAGGTCGGCCACCTGGTCGGCCAAGGCGTTGGCCTGGGCCCGCTTGTCGTTGACGGCGAACGTCACCTCCTGCAGCGATGTGGACAGCAGGACCAGCCCGAGGGATCCCAGCACCAACACCGTCGCCATGAACGCCACGAAGCGCACCGTCTTGCCTTGCATCACTACCTCGCCTCTATCGCCCGCAGACGGGCCGAAGCCGCCCGCGGATTTTCTGTCGTTTCCGCCTCGCCGGCCCGCTCGGCGCCCTTGGTCAGCAGGCGGTGGGTGGCCCGCAGGTCGTCCGGCACCTGGGGCAGCCCGTCCGGCACGCGGTCGGCCGCCGCCCGGGCGAACGCCCGCTTGACCAGCCGGTCCTCGCCCGAGTGATAGGCCAGCACGACCAGCCGCCCGCCCGGCCGCAGCCCGTCCAACGCCTGCGGCAAGGCCTTCTCCAGCGAGTCCAGCTCGTCGTTGACGGCGATCCGCAGCGCCTGGAAGACCCGTTTCGCCGGATGCCCGCCGCGCTCCGGGGCCGGCGTCGCCGCCCGCACCGCCTCGACGAGTTGGGCCGAGGTTGCGAACGGCTGCGCGTCCCGGCGGGCGACGATCGCCCGCGCGATGCGCCCGGCGCGCGGCTCGTCGCCGTACAGCCTGAAGATCCGCGCCAAGTCGGCCTCGGGCCAGGTGTTGAGCAAGTCCGCAGCGGTCGGCCCATCGCCGGGCGTCATCCTCATGTCGAGAGGGGCGTCGGTGGCGTAGGCGAAGCCGCGTTCGGGGCTGTCGATCTGCAGCGACGACAACCCGAGGTCGAGCAGGATGGCGTCCACCCGGCCGACGCCCAACTGGTCCAGGCTGGCGCGCAGTTGGTCGTAATTCGCCGCCACGAACGCCATTCGGGCGCTGTCAGAGGCCAGCCGCTGGCGGGCCAAAGCGAGGGCTTGCGGATCGCGGTCGAAGCCGATCCCGCAGGCCGCCGGGCAGGCCGCCAGCAGCGCCTCGGAGTGCCCGCCCAGGCCCAGGGTCGCGTCGACGAAGACGGGGCGCTCGGCTTGTCGCAGAGCCGCCGACAGCAGCTCGACGACACGCCCCACCAGCACCGGCTGGTGGATGCGCTCCACGCTGGCGACTCCCATCGCTTCCTCTCTGGGCCGCGCGCCCCGGCGCCGGTCCGAACCCCACCTGGAATCGGGGAAGTGACCCCAGGGGAGGCTCAGGCCGACGCCGCGGCGCGCGGGCCGCTCATTCCTCGTCCATTTCGGCGAAAGCCTGGAGCTGGGCGTTGAAGCGCTCGTTCCAGGTGTTCGCGTCCCAGATCTCCAAGTGGTTGTACGCCCCCACCACGACGATGTCCCTGTCCAGCCCGGCGTACTGGCGCTGGATGGCCGAAATGCTCAGCCTGCCCTGCGCGTCGGGCGTCTGCTCGTCGGCCATCGAGGCCCACAGCCGCTGGTTGTCGCGGACCTTCCGCGACGTCATCGGCCCGGCGGTGGCCTTGGCCATCTCCTCGCCGAAAACCGCCGGCTCCCAAACCGCCAGGCAATGGTCCGGCTGCATGGACACGATGGCCCCCGCCATCAGCGGATCGCGGACCTTGGCGGGCAGGAAGAACCGGCCCTTGGAGTCGAGTTTGGGGGTGAAAGTGCCGAAGAACACGTCTCGCCCCCTTCCTGTTCATCCACTTTGCTCCACAATACCCCACTTTCCCCCACCACACACCACCTTGCGCCAACTTTCTCCAAGCGTGTCCGAGCCGAAGCCTCCGGGCGGCGGCTCACCGCCCGGGCGCTCCCCCGCCGCTCCTGCCAACGCCGTGCCGCGAACCGGTCGGCGGCCCCGTCGTCTCCGAACGCCTCCAGGCCGACGGGCGAGGCGCGGCCAGGCGGCGAAGAGAGACCAACTCGGGCTAGACTCCCCACCGTGCGCCTCCACACCGAAACCGTCGGCCCGACACCGCCGCGCCTGGCCTTCCTGCACGGCCTGTTCGGACGGGGGCGCAACTGGGCCGGCATCGCCCGATCCTTGGCCACCGCGCCAGACTGGCCGGGCACCGCTCCCCCGCCGGGATTCGGCCAGCGCCCGCTGGGATCGCTGCTGGTCGATCTGCCCAACCACGGCGACAGCGGCTGGACGCCGCGCTTCTCCTATCTGGAGACAGCCGACATCGTTGCCGCCGAGTTGCCCGAGCACGCGGGCAAGACGCTGCTGGTGGGGCACTCGATGGGCGGGAAGGTGGCCATGCTGGTGGCGCAGCGCCACCCACAACTACTGGCCGGGCTGGTCGTCATCGACATCGCCCCGGGCCTCAGCGGCGGCGTGCGCAATTTCGACCCCGTGGTGGAGGCCGTCATGGAGGTCGATCTCAAGACCGTTTCGACCAGGGCCGACGTCGACGAGAGGCTGCGCGAGCGCGTCCCAGATCCGGCCGTGCGGGCGTTGCTGCTGCAGAACCTCAAAGCCACGCCAAACTGGCACTGGCAGCCCAACCTGGATCTGTTGGCCCAGTCATTGCCCGCTATCGAGGCCTGGCCGGCCTTCGCCGAGCGCCCCTGGAATGGCCCCGTCCTGTGGATCAAGGGCGCCGAGTCGCCCTACGTCAAGCCGGAGCACCTGCCGACCATGCGACGGCTCTTC
>JAISUF010000006.1 GCA_031272195.1 Propionibacteriaceae bacterium | reverse complement strand
GCTATGACTGTGGATTCGGAGCGCCTTTCATCCTCGCCCAGCGCCGCGACGCCGCCAGGATCAGACCCGTGTTGACGAACTAAGAGCAGCTGTCTAACGGAATGACGCAGGTCGTGGAGCGAAGCCAGGAACGGGCTCTGTAGTGCGTCTTCGTCAGTAATAGGCCCCGACCAACCAGTTAGGTAGTATCTTCCATAGTTGTGTATGATGTTCCCTATCGTCTGATTGGAGGTGCCTTGATGATTCTCGCTGAGGAGGTTGCGGGCTTTGACGGCCGCAAGCTGGTGTTCGGCGGGGTGTTCGCGGTGGCGAACCGGCTGCAACGGTTGCTGGACGCCCGGCTGCCCGAGTTGACCGCCCGGCAGTGGTGGACATTGGTCATCCTGGATCTGTTCGACCAGCCGCCGACGTTGACCCAGTTGGCGCAGGCGATGGACACCTCGCACCAGAGCGTGAAAGGCATCGTCAAGCACTTGGAGGCGGGCGGTTTCGTCGAGCTGTCCGCTGATCCGAAGGATGCCAGGGCGCAGCGGGTCAATCCCACGGCGAAGGTGGCCCAGTGGTCTGAGGCGACGTTGGGTCAGCAAGAAGCGTTCATGGACGCCATGTTCACCTCAATGTCCGACGCGGAGGCCGAAGCCCTCGGCGAGGCTCTGATGAAGGTGCATGCCGCTTTGGGCGTGCTCGAAAACCAGAAAGGAACCAACCGATGACTACAGCCGTCGTATTCGCCACCAAGCATGGCA
Organism: Propionibacteriaceae bacterium; assembly: GCA_031272195.1. Classification (GTDB taxonomy): domain Bacteria; phylum Actinomycetota; class Actinomycetes; order Propionibacteriales; family Propionibacteriaceae; genus Propionicimonas. The sequence goes on along the minus strand of JAISUF010000006.1, from coordinate 12,315 downwards.
CCACTGCTCAGGTCGCCGACCAGATAGCCCAAGCGCTGGGCGGGGCCGCGCTGATCGACCTGGGCGTGAATCCCTCTCCCGATCTGGACTCCTTCGACGCCATCGTGGCAGGCGGCCCGGTGTATGCCGGGCAGCCGGTGAAGGCGTTGAAGTCGTTCCTGGCGGCGAACGCCGAGACTGTGTTGGCCAGGCCGCTGGCCCTGTTTGTTTGCGGTCTGGAACCCGACCAGGCCAAACGCGAGGCGGAGATCGCCGCCACATTCGATGAGCCGTTGCGCTCCCACGCGGTCGGAGTGTGGTTCGCCGGTGGGGCATTCTTGTTCGACAAGCTGGGCTTCCTGGAGAAGGCCATCATCAAGCGCATCGCCCATGTCACCGAGTCCACCACCACCCTCTACGACGACGTGCCCGCACAGATCGCAGTCGCTGTGAAGGGCGCACGATGAGCGGCATCCTCAAGTCCCCGTTGCTGGTCCAAGACGGGCTCGCAGCCGCAACCACAGCGGGGGGCGGTGATTTCAAGTGAGTGACTTGACTTCTCTGCCGGAGATCGGCCCGGTTACGGCGCGGCAACTCGCCGAGGTGGGCATCCTGGATGCCGACACTCTGCGCTCGCTTGGATCGCGGGAGGCTTTCTTGCGCATCCGAGCCGAGGTTGATCCTGGAGCGTGTGTTCAGATGCTGACGGGCCTGGAGTGCGCCGTTCGCGGCATCCGCGCGAGCGAACTGCCACCCGCCGACAAAGCCGAATTGCGCGACTGGTTCCGCCAGTTGAACCGAAGCAACAGCGCGGAGTAAGGGCCACAACATCAGTAGCGTTCGGCGTGCCCCGACAAGAGACTCGTCGCCTGGCAAGCGGCAGTGGCCGACGTGGAGTCGTGAACCGGGAGGACCCCGACCACGCCGGGAGCCCAATTGGTCAACACGGCGTTGACCAATCCGGCCACCTGAGCACGTACGAGCTCTAGGTTTGCGCCCTCATCGCGCAGCGCCGTCTCTCCTACGTGAACAGGCCCCAGCAGTATTGGTTGCGCCGCTTCTGGTCGTCCAACACAAGGTCGCGGACGGGCTCGGGGAGTTGCTGCCGCTGCCAAGCGCATTCGTCGCGCCCGGCCTGGTCGCGTTCGTCGGGGTTGGCGGCGGCCCTGGCGGCGCGGATGGCGTAGGCGGCGGCTCCGAGCCCGTGCTCTGCGACGTGGGGGACGCATGCGGCTTGCCCGGCGGCGTAGGCCGCTTCCCTGGCCGCGCCTCGCAGCGGGCGGGCCGCGCCGTTCGCATGCCCGCCCAGGGCACGGGATCGCATCATCGGCAGGTCGCCGCGAGTCCAGGCCCTCGCCGCTTCGATAGCTTGCCGGGGACGCCCATCGCCGGGAACGGCGTCCTCGAAATAGCCGAGCACATGCTCGGCGCAATCAACCGCCCACAGGGCAAGCAGACGGTGGTCTTCGTCGGTAAGGGTGCCGCCGCGCCGGATGGTCATCAGACGCAGGTCGCGTTCCTTGCCGAAGATCACTGTTCCAGCCTAGATCTTGTCGCGTACGTCGATCAGGGAAGGTGAGGGATCAGCTGGCCCGCGCCAGCACGATTGCGGTCGCGACGATTGCCGTCACGATCAGCGCGACGAGCGCCATCACCAGGGCCAGAGTGAGCGTCTCGCGCCTGGCCACGGCCTCTTGTTTGCGGATGTTTTCCTCCCGGGCTTGGCGGATCTTCTCCTTTTCTTCTTCCGTGATCGGGATCTCGCGATCCAGCCTTGGGGAGACTCCGGGAACGTAGTAGATCGTGTCGGCGATCGCTTCGGGGAGGGAGTCGGCAAGGCGGCCGTAGTAGGGGGCGTAGCTGCCCCAGATCGCGCCTTGTTCGTCGGCCCAATACGTCATGTGGGAGTAGCAGCCCAGCGGGACCACCCGTTCCCCTATCACCTCCGAGTAGGTCGCGGCCGCGGACCCTTCACCCTGGCGGACGGCACTCAGCGCGCTCAGGACGATGGGGTAGCGGCCGTTCGCCACTTCCAGGCCGTCGAATTCTGCGATCAGCGCCCGGCCCGCCTCCGTCATCTCCACGCCATCGGCGGCCAGCGCCGCCTCGATTTCTGTGGTGTCCACCTGGCGGCCCGGGAACCAGCCGGCTGCCGCCAGCAACGCTTCGGTGGTCAGTGACTTGCGCATCGCGAAGGCGGGCGCCAACTCCCAGCCCATCTGTTGCGACAGGTCGCCCGTCACCTGGGCGTAGCCGTGGCGCTCGTAGAAGGCGATGGCCCTGGTGTTTTCAGCGAAGACGAACAGGAAGATGTTCGCGTAGCCCTGCTGGTGCAACTCGGCCTCCGCCTGGGCCATCAGGCGGCTACCCAGGCCCTCGCCCAGGTGCTCCGGCGCCACGTAGAGGGCCTCCAGTTCCGCGTCGTCCGGGAACAAGTCCTCGCTGGCGGCGCCGTAGATGCAGACGCCGATCAGTTCCGCGCCGTCGTGCTGCAGCAGCCCCTTGACGCCGCCGGAATCGATCCTTTCCGCGAGGAGGTTGCGGCGCCACGTCGAATCCAGGTTGTCGAGGGCGTCGTCCGCGATGATGCCGCGGTAGTACGTGCGCCAGGCCTCGTCCAGGAACGCCACCACCGTGTCGATGTCGTGGCGTTCCATGCGCCGGGGGGGACTGCCTTCGCCACGTCGGCGGGCTCGACATCGTACGGCGTTCCGTGCGCACCGCCCCATGCTATCGCCCCGGTTCAGGTGGGCTACTCCAAAGTCCGTGGTCAGGAGTGCTTTGGAGCTAGTCCCCCCCTGCCGAACACCGCCATCCCAGTCACGAAGCGTCGCCCCTTACGCCGGTTCCCGATGCCACGCCACGCGCGTTGCCATTCGCGTGCGGCCACGGGTAGCGTTGCGGTATGTCCCTCGACACCAAGATCCTCGCGGCAGCCGCAATCACCGCCGCGCTGGCCACGCTGGCGCCTCCCGCGACGGTCGATGCCCAGGCCGCAGCACCCGCTGCGGCGACGCGCTACAAGAACTGCGCCGCGCTCAACAAGGTCTATCCGCACGGCGTCGGCAAGAGCGGTGCCAAAGACAAGATCAAGGGCAAGACCGGAAATGCCAAGGCGGTGGCCAACTTCAAGCGCAGCAACTCGCTCTACGCGGCCAACAAGCACCTGGACCGCGACAAGGACGGAGTGGCCTGCGAGAAGCGCTGACCACGGCAGACACGGACAAGGTTGTGCGGCCTGTGCGGCCGTGCGGACTTACGAATCATCTCTTAGGCTTGGCGCATGCGCCGCATGATCGAGCTGCGGCCGCTGACCACGCTTGAGGTTATCGGCGTCGGCGCACGGGTGGTCGGCAAACTGCCCGCGCAGATGATCGTCTTGCCGTTGGCGTTCTATGCGCTTGTGCAGTCGTGTGTCATTCCGCTGGGGATCACGGGGTGTGGCCGTTTACGCCTGTCGAGGCCAGACCAGCGACGGCGACGGGCGATGCGGGCGGCTGGCTGGCCTACCTGCTGGTGTTCGCCATGGCGACGGCCGTTCTGGCGCCCATCCAGGTTGAGGCCGTCGGCTACCGCATTTGGGGACTGGCCACGCCGCGGCCAACCCGTTGGCGGCAGTTGCTGAGCGGGGCGGGCGCTTTCGCCACGCAGTTGCTGCTGTTGTCGGCGCTGATCGCCGTGGTCTTGTTGACGCCGCTGTGCGCGGAGTGGATGGCCACCACCCCCTCCGGATCCGATTTCGAAGACATGCGGCCTGTCGGCCTGCTGACCCTTGCCCCCGTGTCGGCCCTTGCCGCCCTCGCCGTGCCGTTCGTCGGGGTCAAACTTGTCTTGGCCGTCCCGGCGGGCGTGCTCGAGCCCCTGTCCGTCCCACCCGCTGCGCCGGGCCTCGCAGCTGGGCCAGCGCTGCTACGGCCGCATCTTCGGGGCGCTCGCCCTCATCGCCCTCTTCACCGGTTTGCTGTTGTTCATCCTGGTCTGGTTGGCGACCGCCACAGCGATGCCGTACGGCTTCATCGTCTTGGGGGCGCTGTTCCTGCTGCTCACCGAGCCGCTCCACGTCGCCTGCCTGACGCTGCTGTACGTCGACGCCCGCTTCCGCACCGGTCCGATGCCGTACTTCTTCCGCTAACCCCGGCGATCAGCGACTCTTTGACGCTAAGGCGGTGGTAGTCGGCGAGGCTGGGCCTCGTGGCCGGGGCCAGGCAAGGTTCGACGCTCGTCATTTCCGCCATCACCTACATGGAGTTGCGCTATGGGGAGACTGCGCCGAAAGACTCCCCGAAATGGGAGCCGCTGATAGACGCCCTCGTCGAGCGGCTTGACGGAGTCCTGGCATGGGACAAAGACGCAGTGGAACAGGCGGCGCGGTTGCGCATGGAATTTTTCTCCGCCGGACGGCCAATCGGCGACAACGACACGGCAATCGCCGCCCACGCCCTTGTCGCCGGCTGCGTGTTGGTGACGAACAACACCAGACACTTCCAAAGGGTGGACGGTTTGGCGCTGGAAGATTGGTCGCGCGGCTAAGAGGTGATTCATCGCGACGGCACCGACACGACGGCACCGACACGACGGCACTAACGGCACCGACTAACGGCACCGACTCATGGATCACCTCTTGGCGACAGCGCTCGGTCGGGCCACAACTGGGCTCGAAGCGTGCGCCCCATCAGCGGGGTGCGAGGTCTTCCGCCAGTCGGCGGTCAGCGGACTGCTCAGGCGACGGCTGGCGGCAGCGACAGGTTGACCTCGGCGGAGCGGGCGACCGTCAGGCCGATGGTGCAGTGTTTGGCGACGGCCTGGTTGACGACCGCCGCCAGGCGCGCCTTCTCGGCGTCGCCGAGGCCCGACAGGTCGACGACGAGCTGCTCGTCGAAGCGGACGAAACGGTCTTCGACGGCGTGCTTGGCGCCTTCGACGGCCACCGTCGCGGGAGCGTCGGGGCCCAGGCGGCGGGCCAGCGCGGAGTCAGCCGTCATCCCGGTGCAGCCGGCCAGCGCCAGCTTGAGCAGCTCGCCCGGCCAGAAGCCGCCCTCGACCTCGTCCGGGCCGATCAGCAGGCTGGAGCCGCGAGACGTCCGCCCCGCGTAAGTGCGCGGCCCGACGCGCTCTGCCCGGACGGTGGCGCCGTCTGGAGGCGGGAGAACGGCGGGGAGGGGATCGGGTTGTGTCATGAGCATGAGTTTGGCACACAATCGGCGCAGCCGAGCGCCTGCGACTCTCCAGCGCTGTCGAGTCGGCGATCCTAGGCCAGCCGCGGCGACTCCGCTCTCAACCGGCGCTCGCCCCGCACGGCGGTGCAGGCGCGAGCCGCTGGGTCACTGGGGCGGCTGATACCCCGACTGGGGGTAGCTGCCGTGGGTGCCCCATCCCGGCGGGGAGGGCGGCGCGACTGGCGCGGCCGGGGCGGGTGGCTGGCCGAAACCGCCTCTGCCCACGGCGCGGGCGATGGCGGCGACTTCGCGTTTGATGGCGTTGATGCTCCTGATAAACCAAACCAAATAGACAATGGTCAAGATGAGGGGGATCAGCATGATCAGGGCGTACACAAGCAGTGCTTCACCGGCGCCTTCGCCGTAATAATTGCTCATGGCATGACGCTACCACCGCGCTTGCTCCAGCCCGACGGACGGCAGGTGCCGGGCGCAGGTGCGGACTGACGAATCAACTCTTAGGCTGGATGGGTGTTCGACTTCACCCAACCGGCCGTCGAGGCGGCGCGGGCGCTGTTGGGGGCGACGGTCCGGGTTGGCGAGGTGGCCGTGCGGTTGACGGAGACGGAGGCCTACGCCGGGGTGGGCGATCCGGCGTCGCATTCGACGCGCGGACGGCGTCCTTCGACCGAGGCGCTGTTCGGGCCAGCGGGCACGCTCTATTGCTACCTGTCGTACGGCGTCCACATCTGCGGCAATCTGACCTGCGGGCCCGATCAGGACGGCTCAGCGGTCCTGCTGCGAGCCGGCGAGGTGGTGGAGGGCGTCGAACTGGCCCGGCAGCGGCGAATGAACGCCCGGCTCGGCTTGGACAGCCGAGGCGATCCGGTCCAGGAGCTGCGCCGTCAGGCTGTTGCGGGCGTGGACGGCAAGCCGTTATCGAACGCGCCCGCGGCTCGTGCGGGCCTTCAGGCCGAAGCTGTCCGAGACGCCGGCGCCAATTCCATCCCAGACGTCCGCTTGGCCCGCGGGCCGGGCTGTCTGGGCCAAGTCTTGGGTTTGACGCTGGGGCAGTCCGGTTGGCTGGCCGGGCGCGACTTCTCCGTCACACCGTGCGACACACCGCCCGAGGCGGCCTGCGGCCCCCGCGTCGGCGTGTCCCTGGCCAACGCCCGCCCCTGGCGCTTCTGGATCGTCGGCGCGCCGTCCGTGTCGGCGTACTCGCGCAGCCCCCGTGCCGTGCCCAACTCCTGGTGAGTTCAGCAGGCGGATGGCCGCCGCCGCGACGTCCGTGCGCACGCAGCCCCCGTGCGTTGCCCGAATCCTGGTGACTGCACTGGCCGGCCTTGTCGGCCCTTGGTTTGGCTGCCATGCGACTGCGGGCCTTGACTTGCGCTGCGGACGCTAGGCGGGAATACGCGCCAGGGCCGGACGGGTTGCCCATGTTGCAAGTGAAACTGAAACCTTCAGGAGACAGAACCAGATGAGACACATCTTCAGCAAGGCCCGCGCGGCTGTGGGGATCGTCCTGGCAGGCGCCCTCGTGGGCGGCTTGTCGTTGGCGTCCGCACCGATGGCTGCGGCATCCGATCCAACGCCGAGCGTCGGCATCGACTCCGACGTCGAGTCGAAACTGATCCGGCCCGACATCGCCAACGACTTGGCCATCACGACCGAGGTCGACTTGGGCGGCGTCGACTACAGCCAGATCTTCGACGCGGGCTTCCCCGTCAAGGGCTTCCCCGCCGACTTGTCCATCGCCGTCGACGGCAACGCCATCGACCCGGCGGATTGGGACGTGATGGTACGCCAAGACAACCAGCAGATGGAGCACTTCGGCGAGTATCTGCCCTTCGCCGACTGGATCGAGCTGTTGACGGCCTGGACCAAGCCCAACATGGGCCCCATGGCGGGGCTGTTCATGCTGGACGGCAAGACGGACCTGGCCGTCAAGCTGACGCCGCCGGCCAGCGCCGCCCCCGGCGAGCACAGCCTCACCTTGGCCGTCCGCATGAGCGACACTCTGGCCGATCCGTTCGCCGAGGTGTTCGGCGCCTGGGAAGGCGAAGTGATGGGTGAAAGCTCGGAGGGCTTCGTCATCCCCGGCGTGGCGTCGATCGACACAGAATCCCTGCCGAACGCGACCGTCGGCGCGGAATACTCCGCCCAACTGCTGGCCACGGCCTATCCGAAGACCGCTGGGCCACTCTGGGACGCCGCCAAGGTTCGCTGGAGCCTGGCCTGGGGTTACCTGCCCCCGGGAATGGAACTCGACACTGAGACCGGCGTCATCTCTGGCACGCCCTCGCGGCCGGACGTTTACGACGTCATCGTCGAGGCCCACACCGAAGACGGTCTGAAGCGGGCTTCGCGCGCCTTGACGCTGGCCGTCGCCGACGCCGAGCCCGAGGGCGTCCCGGAGGGCCCGGAGACCGAGCCGGGAGAAGCTCCCGATGAGCCGTCACTGCCTGCGCCGAACCCTGATCCGACAACGCCTGATCCGACTGATCCGACAACGCCTGATCCGACGGCGCCTGCGCAGCCGTCCACTCCCGATCCGCAGCCGACGACGCCGCAGCCGACGACGCCCTCGTCGCCATCGTCGCCGGGAAGCACGCCGGAGTCCACGCCGACCCCGACGCCGAACACGCCGGAGCAGCCCGCCGCGCCCGCGCCCGACGGCGAGTCGACGCCCGAGACGCCCGCGTCGTCGACCGACACCGGCGGTGCGACCGGCGTCACGCCGATTCCGGCGCCGGAGAAGACGACGGACTCCACGTCGGACTCCAAGTCGCAGTCGAAGCCGAAGGCGGACGCCAAGAAGTCCAAGAAGAAGGCCAAGGTCGCGTTCAACGTCAACGGCGGCCAAGCCTTGGCCAAGTCCGCGAAGACCGTCAAGGCCGGCGCCAAGCTCGGCTCGCTGCCCACGCCCAAGCGCGTCCACCACACCTTCCTGGGTTGGTACACCAAGCCGACCGGCGGCGTGAAGGCCACCTCGGCGACCAAGGCGAAGGCGGGCAAGACGACGCTCTACGCCCACTGGCACAAACAGCGCAAGCTGGCCAAGATCGTCAACGCCTCGATGGTGAATGTGCGCTCCAAGGCGTCAATGGCTTCGGTTGTCGTCACCACAGCCAAGGGCGCCAAGGCGTACAGCATCCTGGCCAAGTCCGGCTCGTGGTACAAGGTGAAGGTCGGCGGGCGCACCGGTTACGTCCACGACCGCTTCGTCAAGGTGGTTTGGCGCTAGTCCTCTCCGCCCTCAACGATCCCCGGCTCGCGCGTCGCCCTTTCGTGACGCGCGAGCCGGGGCGTGGACTCTCTGACATGGGTGGGGAGCCACAGCGGGTACGATCCGACTGTCAGGAAGGATCGGCGGGCATGGGTTTCGTGGTGACGGCGCAGCAGGTGCTGATCATGTTCGTCATGATCGCGCTGGGCGTCATCGGCTATCGCGCCAAACTGTTCGGCGACGCGGCCGTGCAGGGCATGACGCGGGTGCTGCTGTACATCGTCACGCCGTGCGTCATCATCCAGGCCTTCGACCAGCCTTTCGACGCCGACAAGCTGCGCCAGGTCGGCGTGGTGTTCGGGCTCGATCTGGCGTCGTTCGCGGTGTTCATCGCGCTGGCCGCTGTGATTTTCAACCGCCGGGTGGTCCGCGACGCCGAGCAGCGCGTCGTGGTGCGCTTCGGCGCGGTCTACTCCAACGCCGGCTTCATCGGCATCCCGCTGGCCCAGGCCATCTTGGGCGCCGAGGGCGTCTTCTACGCGGTCGCCTTCGTCGTGGCGTTCAACGTTTGGGCCTGGACGCAGGGCATCTCCAGCTTCGACGCCGAGGGCGGAATCGGCTTGTGGGAGCGGGTGAAGAAGATCGCCACCCGGCCTGCCATCGTCGCCACCGTGGCGTCGTTCCTGCTGTTCGCCAGCCCGTTCTCGCTGCCCGAAATCGTCCAAACTCCCGTCTCCCAACTGGCCAGCATGAACACTCCGCTGAGCATGATCGTCATCGGCGGCAATCTGGCGGCCATCCGGCTGCGCAGCGTCGCCACCGACAAGCTGGCCTGGGCGGGCATGGCAGCGCGCAACGTGCTCTTCCCGCTGTTGGCGATCGGCTTGTTGACGCTGCTGCCACTGGCCCACAACACCCGCATGTCGATCCTGATACCGCTGTCGTGCCCGGTCGGCGCGTTCTTGGTGATGTTCTCGGTCTTGAAGGGCAACGACACCGCCTTCCCGACCAAGCTGATGACGCTGTCGACCCTCGCCTCGGTGGCGACGCTGCCCGTCGTCCTGGCCCTCGCCCAAGCGATTTGGGCGTGACGCGCCGCTCGGACACCCGCCTCCCCTGGAGCCGCCTGGGCGGGCAGTCCCGTGCTGAGCCGTCCGCTCCCGCCAGCCGCGTGACGCCAAGCCACCCGGCCCTGCGCGCCAGGCGGCCCCCGCTCAACTGAAGACGACGCTGATCTTGCTGCCGGACAGGTCGGTCTTGACGGTGTGGATGGCCCCGTCGCCGGTGTATTTCCAGTCGTCGGTGCCGTTGCCGACGAACGCCAGCTTCACCTCGACGTAGTTGGTGGTGTACTCCGGCTGGCTGGGGTCGAGGGTCGGCTTGAGCTCGGTCAACTGCTTCTCGCCGGATTTCACCTGCCACTGGATTGTGTCGGGGCTGATCGTCGCCCCGTTCGACGGCGCCCGGACGCCGAAGCCGCAGCCTTTGGGGGCCAGGTCGTGGGCGGCCAGGCACGACTTCAGCTTCGCCTTGACGGCTTTGACGACGGCCTCAGACCCCTTCTTCGTCAACGTCAGCTTGGTGGCGAACAGCCCCGAGGTGACGCCGGGCGATTCGATGACGGCCCGCTCGTCGGCCAGCGTCAGCCACTTGTTCGTCACGGTCAGGTTGTAGACGCCGGGGAACAGCGTCACCTGGTCTTGCTTGACAGCCACGCCGTTGATCTTCAGGCCGACGACGGACGGGTCGACGCTGCTCAGGTCGATGGTGGTGGTGACGTCGTGCAGCAGCCAGCGGCCGTCGGCGTAACGCTCGACTTGGAACCAGGAGTTGATTGATCGGGTGCCCAGCAGGTAGCTGGCGCCGATGTATTGGCGGTTGTCGTCGCCGGCGGTCTTGGGGGCGACGTTGCGGATGGCCGTGATCGGGAAGCTGTCGAGCGTCTGGGCGAGGACGGCGTCGGTCAGGAAGGTGGTGTCGGAGGGCGCCTCGGCGGCGTAGCCGAGAGCCTGTTTGGCGTTCCCGGAGGCCAAAGCCTCGAGATAGCCGACGACGACGGCGGCGGCCTCCGTGCCTGGGTCGCCGGCGTCGGCCCTGGCCAGGAACGGTTTCAGCCCGCCGATGCCGACGAACGTCTGGACGCCCAGCAGCGCCAGCACGACCACCCCGGCGGCGACACCGCCGATGACCGCCCAGGGCCGCCGCCGCGTCGGCCCCTCGGCGGAATACTTGCCGCCGGTGTGTTTCGCGGCCCGCGAGTTGTCGGCGCGCGCCGGTTGGCCGAGGTGCGAGGCGTGTCCAACGCCTGCGGTCGGCCCGGAGTGCAGCGCGCGGCTGGCCGCCGGCGACTGCTCGGCTTGGATGCTTGAGGCTGCGCCGAGGTTTGAGACTGCGCCGAGGTTTGACGCTACGTTGATGTCTGACTCGGCCCTGAGCGGCTGCCCGGCCCGGAGTCCATGCCCGGCCTGGAACTCTCGTTCGGCCTGGAACTCTCGCCCGGCCCTGATCGATTGCCCGGCCTGGAACTCCTGCCCGGCATCGAGACCCGACCCGGTGGGCAGGTCGGACCCGACGTGAAGGGCCGATCCGGTGGGGAGGCTGGACCCGGCGTGAAGGACCGACCCGGTGCGCAGCGTGGACCCGCCATGGAGGGCAGAACCGCCATGCAGGGCAGACTCGGCGGGCAGCGCGGACCCGGCGTGGAACTCTTGCCCGGTGTGGAGGTCGGGCCCGCCGGACAGGCTGGACCCTTCGAACCCGCTGGGCGCCGGTGGCTGGTCGGCGTGGCGGGGCTGCCATGTGGGGAGTGGCCGACCCGCGTCAAGGGTTTGGCCGCTTGGCAGCGGCGGCTCGACGCGCCGACCTATATCGTCTCGGGGTGGGGCGGCGAATTGGCTGGTCGGTGCGGTTTGCCCGCCCGGTTGTGGTTGGGCGCTGGACTGCCCGGACCACGCCGGAGCGTCACTCTTCGGCGCGCGGTCGGCCCACAGCGTCGGCTCGGGGCGTCGTGCCTGTCCGGCCTGCGGCAAGGGCCGTGCCCACCCGGTTGGCTCGTCGCGCTGCGACGCCAGACTGGGTTGGCCGCCCCATGATGGCCCAGCGGCGCGCTGGCTGTCGAGTCGCTCCTGGCGCAGCAGTTGCTCGGCCCACAGAGGTTGCTCGGTTCGGGAAGCCTTGCCCGCGCGCAGGGGCGGCAAGTCGTCGACCCGCTCGCCGTCCAAGGATTCTTCGGGGGGCTGGTCGGCGTACCGCGCCGGGCGCGAAGAAGCGCGCCAAGGCGAGGCTGGCGTGTCCAGCGACCGCCTAGGCGCCTTTGCGGGCCCGTCTGGGCCGACACCCCCGTGCGCCAACGCAATCTCCCACGACGACTGGTATTGGGCCAATCTACCCTGCCCGGCTGAGCGCTGCCAAGGAGTTGGCCCACAAGTGGGAGCCGCAACGAGGATGGTCGATTCCCGCCCGCCTGGCGCCGACTTCGCCCGCCTGGCCGCCTTGGGGCGTCCGCTGTCAATCGGCTTTGCCGACGCCCAACTTTCGTCCCACCATCTTGACGCCCTTGCTGATGACGGGCTCGCGCTCGGTGTTGTGGATCGGGCGGTGGGTGACGCGCAAGTCGGCCCGCTGGCGCAGCCAGACGTTGAACAGCCGCTCGCCGAGGTAGCCGATGGCGCGCTGTTGGGTCGGCCCGTAGCTGTCCCATGGGATGCGCGTCCAGACCTCTTCGAGGACGGGGAACAGCCATTGGCAGTACTCGTCGAGGTGTTGGCGGCGCATCGCGAACATGTTGTAGAGGCTGAGCGAGCGGGCGGCCAGCACGGCGTCGAAGGACGGCAAATAGTCCGGGTGGGCCTCCTCCAGCACGGCCCGGGCAGCGTCGAGGTCGGAGGCGTGGTGGGCGTGGGCGTAATGCTTGCCGACCGTCTCGATGACGTAATGGCGCTTGTTGGG
>JAISUF010000187.1 GCA_031272195.1 Propionibacteriaceae bacterium | reverse complement strand
CGCGGGAGGGGGTGTTCCGCTTGGCTCGGGTTGTGGTGCGGGACGAGGAGACTGGCGATTTCTGGTCCGTGCCTTTGCAAACCACGTTCGACGTGGCGCCGAGTGATTGTGGGGCCGCTGGTTGATGCCGCGCGGGTTCCATTACGGCGACATCGACAACCATTGGAAGGCGGGAGGTTACGACTTCACCCCCGACGACTGCTGACGCCAGCGCGGGGAACTCAGCCGCAGGAATGTGGGCCGCAAACCTTCCGATGGGGTTTTTCGCATAGTCGGCAACGGCCTGGGGTGGTCGGCACAGGCTTCGGGGCGAGCCTTCGCGGGCGGGCAGAGTAGTATCGACTCTTGTTGTTCCGGTCGGGGAGGTGTCATGGGGCGGACGGTGTTGGCCGGCGGGTTGCTGGCCGACGGCCGGGCGCTGGAGTTGGCCGCCGCCCGCCCGGAGGACGGCCAGGCGATGCTGGAGGTGGTGCTTGAGGCTTTCGGCCACCGCCCGCAGGTCGATCCGCCCGCCGAGGCGCTGGCCGAGACCGCCGAGAGTTTGGCGGCCAAGCTGGACGACGGCTTCGGCGTGCTGGCGCTGGTCGACGGACAAGCGGCCGGGTTGGTGTTGGTGCGCGGCGACGAGTTCATTCAGCGGGTCTGCGTCAGGCCGGGCTTGCAACACCTGGGCATCGCCACGGCGATGGTCGAGGTGGCGATGGACCAGCTCGCCCGGCGCGGCGCGCCCCGCGTCGAACTGGTGGCCAGGGCCGAGTTTCCGGCCGTTGTGGAGCTGTGGCGGCGCAACGGCTTCCACGAGGTCGGGCGCGACGGCACGAGCGTCCGCCTGCGCCGCCAAGTGCCCGTCCGCGTCGAGGCGCCGACGGCCGACGACATGCGCGCCCTGGGCGTTCGGCTGGCAAGCGTCGCGGCGGCCGGCGACTTGATCATCATGACCGGCGAGCTGGGCGCTGGAAAAACCACCCTCACGCAAGGCTTGGGCGAGGGACTGGGCGTCGAGGGGCCGGTCCTTTCGCCGACGTTCGTCCTGTCGCGCGTCCACCCGTCGCCAGGCGGCGGCCCGGCGCTGGTCCACGTCGACGCCTACCGGCTGGGCGGCGCCGACGAGTTGGAAGACCTGGACGCAGCCCAAGACGACGCCGTGACGGTCGTGGAATGGGGCGCGGGCATGGCCGAGGGGCTGTCCGACCAGCGTCTCGAAATCGAGATCAGACGCTCCGCCGGGGACGATGGCCGCGTCGTCTACTTGTCGGGCATCGGGCGGCGCTGGGACGGGCTGCGCCGGGAATTGGAGTCGGTTGCCGAGACGGGGTCGGCGCGGACGGCCACCAACGGCCGGCCTGGCGAGTTGGGGCACGCCAACGACCCGCGTTCGGCGACGGCGGGCGAGGCGGGCGAGGAATTGGAGGGCTGAGTGCTGCGTTTGGGGATCGACACTTCGCAGGCGGTCGGCGTCGGGCTGGCCTGGCCCGGCGGACAGCGCGGACTGCGCGAGGACGACACCCGCTCGCACGTCGAGCGGCTGGCCGGACTCATCCGGGACGTGTTCCAGGCCGACCCCGAGGGCCGGGCGCTGGCCGATGTGGACGAGATCGCCGTCGGCGTCGGGCCCGGCCCCTTCACCGGCCTGCGCGTCGGCGTGGCGGCCGCCCTGGCCCTGGGCGAGGCGCTGGGCGTGCCCGTGCGCGGAGTGTGCTCGCTGGACGTCGTCGCCTGCCAACTGCTCGACGCGAACCCAGGCGGCGTCGCTCCGCTCGACGGGGGGTTTGTCGTCGCCAGCGACGCCCGTCGCAAAGAACTCTATTGGGCGCTCTACCGCCCCGACGGCCAGCGTCGCGAGGGACCTTTCGTCACGCCGCCCGACCAGTTGCCCGTCCTGCCGACCTGCGGCCCGGCGGCAAGCCTCTACCCGCTGGCCGGGGAAATCGTCGCCGCCGACGCCACCGCGCAGGTGGACGCCGCCGTGATGGCCGCCCAAGCCGACGCGCTGCCCGACGCCGGGTTGGACCCCCTCTACTTGCGGCGCCCAGACGCCCAAGTCCCGACCAGACGCAAATCGGTGCTGACATTTGGGAGGTTGACGTGATCAGCGAGGCTAAGCCAGGCGATTTGGCCGACATCATGGAGTTGGAGCGCGAGGGGTTTCCCGCCCGCGAGCGCTGGAGCGAGCAGGCCTGGGGCGAGGAGATCGGCGGCGAGGGCCGCTGCGTCCTCGTCCACCGGGGCGACGACGGACGCCTGATCGGCGTGGTGGTCGGCTCCGTTCAGGGCGACACGGCCGAGATCTTCCGCGTCGTCGTGGCCCAAGACCACCGCCGCCTGGGGGTGGGGCGGTCCCTGATGGTCGGAGTGCTCGACTGGGCCTGCGAGGCCGGCGCCGAGCGCGTGCTGCTGGAGGTCCGGGCCGACAACGAGGACGCCATCGCGCTCTACAAGAGTTTCGGCTTCGAGACTCTGAGCTTCCGGGCCGACTACTACGGCCCCGGCTCGGACGCCATCGTCTTGGCGGTGTCGGTGGCGATCAAACCGGGGGGCTGCCAGCAATGAGCCAGCCATTGGTGCTCGGCATCGAGTCTTCCTGCGACGAGACGGGCGTCGGCATCGTTCGCGGACGCGAGCTGCTGGCCAACGAGGTGGCCTCGTCGATGGAGCTGCACGTCCGCTTCGGCGGCGTCGTGCCCGAGGTGGCCTCCCGCGCCCACCTCCAAGCCCTCCTGCCGACGCTGCGCCGCGCCTTGGACACGGCCGGCGTGGGGCTGTCCGACCTGGACGCCATCGCCGTCACCGCCGGGCCGGGCCTGATGGGCGCGCTGGTCGTCGGCCTGTCGGCGGCCAAAGCCCTGGCGCTGGCCCTCGACAAGCCGTTGTACGGCGTCAACCACCTGGTCGGACACGTCGGCGTCGACATGATCGAGCACGGCCGACTGCCGCGCCCCTGCTGCGCGCTGCTGGTATCCGGCGGCCACACCAGCCTGCTGGCCGTCGGCGACATCGCCTCGGACATCCGCGAGCTCGGCTCGACGATCGACGACGCCGCCGGGGAGGCCTACGACAAGGTGGCCCGCGTCCTCGGGCTGGCCTATCCGGGCGGGCCCGCCATCGACAAGGCGGCTGTCGGCGGCGATCCCAAGGCGGTCGCCTTCCCGCGCGCCCTGACCGTTCCCAAAGACCTCGCCAAACACCGCTTCGACTTCTCCTTCTCGGGTCTGAAGACGGCGGTCGCCCGGCATGTCGAGACGGCCGCGCTGGTCGGCCGCGAGATCAACCTGCCGGACGTGGCGGCGTCCTTCCAGGAGGCGGTTTGCGACGTGCTGAGCGCCAAGGCCGTCGACGCCTGCCGCTTCTTGGGGGCCGACACGCTCGTCCTGGGCGGGGGAGTGGCCGCCAACTCCCGCCTGCGCGCCCTGCTCGAGGAGCGGACGGCCGACGCCGGGGTGGCGCTGCGCCGCCCCAGCCCGGTGTTGTGCACCGACACCGGCGCCATGATCGCCGTCCTCGGGGCGGCCGTCGTCGAGGCGGGCCTGCCGCCTTCGGGCCTGGACATCGGCGCGAATCCGGGCCTGCCCGTGACGCGGGTGCTGGTTTGAGCGGGCATTGCCGAGGAGGGCGCGCCGCCATCCGGTTCGCCCGTTGGCCTGGATTGCGGACTGCCCGCGACGAGGGCGGCGGCCGGGGTGGC
>JAISUF010000169.1 GCA_031272195.1 Propionibacteriaceae bacterium | reverse complement strand
GACGCGGCGTCGGCGGCCGGCCTACTGGAAGTCGGCCAGCGTCGCCTTGGCCTGGTCGAGCCAGGCGGTGTAGGTGGCGATGGACTCCTTGGCCTTGTCGGCGGCCGACTTGTCGCCTCGGGCCTCGGCCTTGGCGATCTTCTCGGTCAGTTTGTCGATCTCGGCGCTGAGCATGCCGACGGTCTCCTCGGCCCTGGCGCGGGCGTCCGGGTCGGTCCGCCGCCACTCGTCCTCCTCGGCGGTCCGCACGGCCGTCTCGATGGCCTTGACGCGGGCGTCGAGGGCGCGGACCTGCTCGCGCGGGACGCGGCCGATCTCGTTGTAGGCGTCGATGAACGTCCGGTAGGCGGCTTTGGCGGCGGCGACGTCCGTCACCGGCAGGATGCCCGCCTCCGCCTCGGCCAGCAGCTTCTCTTTGGCGGCCTGGTTGGCGGAGTATTCGGCGTCCTGGGAGTCGAAAACCTGCTGGCGGCGGTTGAAGAAGTTGTCCTGGATCTCACGGAACTCTTTCCACATCGCCTCGTCCGCCTCGCGCGGCGCCGGGCCGGCCGCCTTCCAGCGGCCCATCAAGTCGCGGAAAGCCCCGGCGGTGGGGCCCCAATCCGACGAGCCGACCAGTTCGCGGGCCTCGGCCAGAATCTTCTCCTTGGCCAGGCGGGAAACCTCCCGCTTCTCGCCCAGGTCGGCGAAATAGGCTTTGCGGCGGCGGGTGTAGTTGGTGCGGGCCGACGAGAAGCGGTGCCACAAGTCGTCGTCGGTGGCCTTGTCGATGCGCGGCAGAACCTTCCACTGGTCGAGCAGGCCGCGCAGGCGGTTGGCGCCACCGCGCCAGTCGCTGCCCTCGGCGATCTTCTCCGCCTCGGCGACCATGTTCTCCTTGGCCTGCCTGGTCTCCTCCTGGACGCGGGCGCGATCTTCCTTGCGCTTCTCGGCCTGCTCGGCGATGGCCGGCTCCAAGGCGTCCAGCCGGGCGGCCAGCCCGTCCAAGTCGCCGACGGCGTTGGCCGTCACCACGTCCTCCTTGACGGCGGCCACCGACTTGCGGGCCTCGTCGGGCGACAGCGCGCCGGCCTTGACCCGCGCCTCCAGCAGCTCGACCCGGCCCTGCAGGGCGTTGAACCGGTCGGCGAAGAACGCCAGGGCTTCCTCGGGCGCGGCGTCGGGGATTTGACCCACGGCCCGCTCCCCGGCGGCGGTGGTGACGTACACCGTGCCGTCTGGTTCAACGCGGCCGAAGGGACTTGAAGTGAGACTCATAGAGACCATCTTGCCCGAAAACAGTCCCAAGGTGACAACCGGGAAGCCCTGAATTAGGTCACAATACGATAACGGCCAGTAAGCTGGCTGGCGTGTTTCTAGCGTCATTCGCCTGCGGCCCGTGGCAGGCCAACTGCTATCTGCTGGCCGAGAGGGCCGGCGGGCCGGCCGTCGTGATCGATCCGGGAATCGACTCGGCCCAAACTGTTCGGCAAGTCGTCGACGAGCATCGGCTTCGCCCGGTGGCCGTGCTGGCCACCCACGGGCACGTCGACCACATCGGGCAGGCCGCCGAGGTGGCCGACGGCTACGGCGCTCCGGTTTGGATCGACGCCGCCGACGAGCACCTGCTGACCGATCCGGTCGCGGGGCTGGGTCCCGACTCGGCGCCGCTGCTGGCGCAGTTGCTGCCCGACGGCCTGGCCAGGCCCAAGGACGTCCGCCTGTACGAGGGCGAGACGCTGGAGCTGGCCGGTTTGGAGCTGGCGTTGGCGCACGCGCCCGGCCACACGCCGGGCTGCGTCATGCTGTCGGTGCCCTGCCCCGACGAGGCGGGCGCCGACGAGCTGGTCTTCACCGGCGACGTGCTGTTCGCCGGCTCCATCGGACGCACCGACCTGCCCGGCGGCGACATGGCGCAGATGCGCCGCTCGCTGGCAGGGCCCGTCTTGGCGATCCGCGACAGCGCGGCCATTCTGCCAGGCCACGGGCCCCAGTCGTTTATGGGGCGCGAGCGCGCTACGAACCCGTACCTGCAGCCGGGATTCCTGGCTCAGGGCGAGGCCTGAGGGGGCGCGGATGGCGAAAATCGCTCCGCTGTCGGGGTTTCCAGAGTTCCTGCCGCCGGCCCGCGCCGTCGAACAGCGCGTCTTGGCCAGCCTGCAGCACACCTTCGAACTGCACGGCTTCGCGTCGATTGAGACCAGGGCTGTCGAGACGATGGCCTCCCTGACCCGCAAAGGCGAGATCGACAAGGAGGTCTACACCGTTCAGCGCTTGCGGGCCGACGGCGGCGAGGACGCCAAACTGGGCCTGCACTTCGACCTGACGGTGCCGTTCGCCCGCTACGTGTTGGAGAACGCCGGACACCTCCAATTCCCGTTCAGGCGCTACCAGATCCAGAAGGTCTGGCGGGGGGAGCGCCCCCAAGAGGGGCGCTTCCGCGAGTTCGTCCAAGCCGACATCGATGTCGTCGGGCAGGGCGAGCTGGCCTGGCACCACGACGTCGAGCTGCCGCTGGCCATGTTGGAGGCGCTGGGTCGCCTAAGTGCCGATTTCGGCCTGCCCGAGGCGACGATGCGCGTCAACAACCGGCTGCTGTCGGAGGGGTTCTACACCGGCCTTGGCGTCGAGGACCCGATGGCGGTGCTGCAGCGGGTGGACAAACTGGACAAGATCGGCCCCGCCGCCGTCGCCGAGTCGCTCACCGAAGAACTGGGCATGACGCGGGCCGCCGCCCAAGCCTGCCTCGACCTGGCCTCGATCAGCTCGGCCGACGGCTCCTTTGTGGAGCGGGTGCGGGCCCTGGGCGTGTCCAATCCGATGCTGGACGAGGGCTTGGAGCAGTTGGCGCGGGTGGTGGCGGCCATTGGCGAGGCGATGCCGGGCGGCGCCGTCGCAGACTTGAGCATCGCCCGCGGACTGGACTATTACACCGGCACCGTCTACGAGACGTTCATGGCCGGCCACGAGGCGATGGGCTCGATCTCGTCTGGCGGGCGCTACGACTCGCTGGCCAGCGACGGGCGCAGCACCTACCCCGGCGTCGGCTTGTCGGTGGGGGTCAGCCGCCTGCTGGTGCCGCTGCTGGGCAAAGGGGTGTTGACGGCGTCCCGTTCCGTCCCGACCTGCGTGCTGGTGGCGGTCGACTCCGAGGAGGCGCGCCCTGGGGCCAACAGCCTGGCGGCCCGTCTGCGCCGCCGTGACATCCCCGTCGAGGTGGCCCCGACGGCCGACAAGTACGGCAAGCAGATTCGCTACGCCGACCGCCGCGGCATCCCCTACGTCTGGTTCTCGACCGGCGAGGTCAAAGACATCCGCTCCGGCGCGCAGACGGCCGCCGACCCGGACGCCTGGACGCCGCCAGAAGCCGATCGCTGGCCAACGGTGGTCCGCGCCGAGGGCTGACCGGGCTACACCGCAGTGGGTGTGGCGCGCGCCTCAGAGGATGCCGACTGCCTCTTGACGCCGCGACTTCGCCCCAGGGGATGGAGGGCACTGGCGCGGTGGGGGAGGCGCACCCAGCCGCTACGCGGAGCCGGCTCAACCTGCAACCGGGCGCGACTTGCCACGCCTGGCGCACCGGGCGGCTACGCCGAGCCGGCGCCGTCGCCGCCGAAGACCGGGGCGACCAGCTCGCCGGTGGCGCAGCCCTGGGAGTCCAACAGGTGGCCCATCGACTTGTGGCGGCGCATGTGGAAGAGCAGCTCGGAGGGGGCTAGCCCCGGCAGGGAGCGGATGATGTCGGCCTCCAAGGCCGCCAGCCTCGACGGGTGGCTGACGCCGAAGCTGAAGCGCAGGTTGTTCAGGCCGGTGGTCCACATCGACTCCCGGATGGCCGACTCGGACTTGAGGAACTCGCCCATCCGGGCTTTGTGGTTGGGCGCGACCGTCGTCACCCAGGTGCACTCCAGGAGGTTGCCCGATACTTGCGGCGACATGTCGCAGCGCATCGTCAACTTGCCGGACCGCAGGCGCGCCAGGCGGCGCGTCACGGTGGTCGACGGGGCGTCGAGCTGCAGCGCCAGCGACGCCACGGAGGCTCGCCCGTCGAGGGCCAGGGCCCGCGCCAGGGCGGCGTCGAAGGCGTCCAACTTGTCGGTGCTGGCGGCCTGCGCGGCGCAGCGGGGGGCGGCCTCGCTCAACTGGCGGCGGGTGACGGCGTTGAGCCGCCAGCTCTCGGCCCCCGAGACGACCTCCGTCACCAGCGACGTCCGCGTCCCGTAGACGCCGCTCAACTGCCCGATCCAGTCGATGACCAGCGAGGACAGAGTCGGCATGTCGTCGGCCAGCACCCAGGCCAGGATGTCGCGCCCGCCGGTGCACTCGTCAACGCTGACGACCATCGGGTTGGCGCAAAGCTGGGCGATGACGCCGGGCAGGGACTCGGTGCGGCAGTCGATGTCGACCGCCGCCGTCAGCCAGGCGTCGAGCCTGGGATAGGCCACGATCCAGGCCAGGCCGTCCTCGGTCAGACGCTTCCAGCGGTTGGCGGCCGTCGTCGCCGAGATCCCCAAGAGGTGGCCGACCTTCGTCCAAGGCATGCGCGGATCGACCTGCAAGAGATTCACCAGTTGCAAGTCGGTCTCGTCCGGTGACGACATCTCAACACCTCCGCGTGGCCGCTGCCACAACTCGACGACCCTGCCGACTGAGCTGCTGTGTTGTGCGATCGCCTGGGGCTCCAGCCTTGCCCATCTTGGGGCAACTCTATAGATTCTCACAGCCGATCCGCAAGGTTCGGGCGTCGGATTCGCCCGCTCGGACAGGGCCGGGTGGCCGATTCGGCGGAACTTTGGCCCCCATGTGGCGGATTCGCCCGGATCGGGTCGCCAGCCGCCCGGCCGCACAATACTGGTCGCCGAGACATCATCGACGATGGCGCAACCGGTCGATGGGTGTGAAGACCGAAGAGCGGCGGCCCGTCGGGGCGGCCGGAAAGAGAGGCAGACGTGAATCAGCGGCGAATCCGTGTCGTGCAGTGGGGGCTGGGGGCCATGGGGCGCTCCATGGCGCAGCTCATGCTGGACAAAGAGGGAATCGAGTTGGTCGGGGCCGTCGACGCGCTCCCCGAGTACGACGGCAAAGACCTCGGCGACGTGCTGGGCACGGCTCCGGTCGGAGTGCCTGTGACGGCCGACCCGGACCAAGTGCTGCCGGGCGCCGACGTCGTCGTCATTGCCACCACATCGTGGGTCGAGAAGCAGCTTCCCGACTTGTTGCGGATCTTGTCGGCCGGCGTCAACGTCGTCAGCATCGCCGAGGAGATGGCCGCCCCGGAGGCGCAGCACCCCGAAGTCGCGGCGCGGCTCGACGCCGTCGCCAAGGAGCACGGCGTGTCGCTGGTGGGCGTCGGCGTCAACCCCGGCTTCGTGCTCGACTTGCTGATCGCCACCTTGACGGCCGGCTCCCAGCAGGTGACGCGCATCGAGGCGAGCCGCGTCAACGACCTCAGCCCCTACGGCCAGACGGTGCTGAGCACGCAGGGCGTCGGCACGACGCCCGAGCAGTTCGCCGCCGGGGTGGCCGACGGCTCGATCGTCGGGCACGTCGGCTTCCCGGAGTCGGTCCGACTGATCAGCGACGCCCTCGGCCTGGGCGTCGACCGCGTCGAGCAGAAGGTCGAGCCGATCATCTCCAAGGTCCGCCGCGAGGTCCGCGACCTCGTCGTCGAGCCCGGCCAGGTGGCGGGCTGCAACCATACCGCCATCGGCTATCGGGGCGAGGACGAGGTCGTCGTCCTCCACCACCCCCAGCAGGTCCATCCCGAGGCCGAGGGCCAGTCGACCGGCGACTACATCACCATTTTCGGAGTCCCGGAGATCCACTTGTCGACCGGCCCGGAAATCGCCGGCGGGATCGCCACCGCGGGCATGGCCGTCAACACGGTGCCGCGCATCTTCGCCGCCACCCCAGGTCTGAAGCGCGTCATCGACCTGCCGGTTCCCACCGCCCTGATGGGAGGGTCGGCATATGAGCGGCGTTGAGTTGGCCAGGCCGGGCGCCTGGGTCGAGGTGGAGAGCACCATCCTGACTCCCGAGCAGCGGGCGGCCGGGCTGCCGTCCGACACCGCCGCGACGCCGCTGACGCAATGGGTCAACGGCTTTCTGCAGGGGACCGCCCCGGCCAAAGTCGGCGACGAGGTGACGGTCAAGTCGATCATCGGCCGCGAGCACACCGGCAGGATCAGCCGGATCAACCCCAGCTACCACCACTCGTTCGGTGAGACCGTCGACGAGATCCTCACCATCGGGACGGAGTACGAGTCATGACGGATGTGTCGTACGAGGCGGTCAACGCCCGCAAGAACGAGATCATGAAGGCCGCCCTCGGCATGGACTACGAGGCCTTCGAGACCAGCCCGATCGCCTTCGACTACGAGGCGATGATGGCCGCCCCCGGCTACAGCCTCGACGACATCGCCCGCATCCAGCGGGCGACCAAAGTCGGCGACACCCCGCTGCACGAGCTGACCCGCCTGACAAGGGCCGTGCGGGCTACCTGCGAGCCGGGCAAGGGCGCCACCATCCTGCTGAAGGACGAGGCCGCCAACGCCTCCGGCTCCTTCAAAGCGCGGCGGGCCTCGATCAGCGCCTACGAGGCCGAGAAGAAGGGCTACGCCGGCATGGTCACCGCGACCTCCGGCAACTACGGCGCGGCGGTGGCCTCCCAGGCGGCCCAGCGCGGCCTGAAGTGCGTCGTCGTGCAGGAGGTCTACGACTCCCACGGCGTCGGCCAGCCGGAGATCGTCGAGAAGAGCCGGGCCTGCGAGGCCTACGGCGCCGAGGTCCTCAAGCTGACCGTCGGGCCGGAGCTGTTCTACGTCCTGCTGCGCACCTTGGAGGAGACGAAATTCTTCAACGCCTCCCTCTACACGCCCTTCGGCATCGCCGGGGTGGAGACGCTGGGGGCCGAGATCGGCCGCGAAGTCCAGCAGCGCTACGGCAAGCAACCCGACGTCGTCGTGGTGACGAACGCCGGCGGCGGCAACCTGACCGGCACGGCGCGCGGCCTGCGGGCGGTCGGCTGCCCCGACACCTCGGTGGTGGCGGTGTCGGTCGACTTGTCGGGCCTCCACATGGCCTCCGACAACGACTTCAACAACAAGTCGTTCACCACCGGCCACACCGGCTTCGGCGTGCCGTTCGCCTCCTGGCCCGACCGCGTCGACGTGCCGCGCAACGCCGCCCGAGCCCTGCGCTACATGGACGCCTACGAGCTGGTCACGCAGGGCGAGGTCTTCTACGTCACCGAACTGCTGGCCAAGCTGGAGGGTTTGGAGCGCGGCCCGGCCGGCAACACGTCCCTGACCGCCGCCGTGGCGCTGGCCAGGACGCTGGGCGAGGACCAGCTCGTCGTCGTCCAGGAGTCGGAGTACACCGGGGCCGGCAAGCACCACAACAGCCAGTTGTCGTTCGCCCGCGCCAGGGGCATCGAGGTGCGCCGTGGCGACCCCGCCGACAACGTGCCGGGCAAGGCCATCGTCATCCCGGAGCGCCTCGACCAGGTGGCGGGCAAGCCCCTCGACTTGTCCCGCCTGCGCAACAGCTACCTGAAGAAGGCGGCCCAGGTCCATCCGGCCGACCAGTGGACGGCCGACGACATGGCCTTCCTGGCCGCCGACACCAACACAAGCGTCGAGGACGTGCTGGCTGCGGCGTCCTCGCTGAAGGAGGAGAAGTGACGCAGACCCAAACCGACCGCGCCGCCCGTTTCGAGGCGCTGCGCGGCGAACTCGCCCAACTGGACGACGAGGCCCTCAAGGAGCGCTTCTGGGCCCTGTGCCAGCAGATCATGGAGCCGGTTGTCGAACTGGCCCGCACCCACACCTCGCCCTCAATCGAGCGCTCCGTGCTGCTGCGCATGGGGATCGACTCGGTGACGACCCACGCCGTCGTCGAGAACGTCCGCCAGGCCGGGCTGCTGGGCAAAGGCGCGGGGCACGCCGTGCTGCGCGCCTCCCAGAGGCTTGGGCTGGACATTCCGGCGGCCGCCAAGGCGGTGGCCGACAACCCGTCGGTGCTAGAGGGCCTGTTCGAAGGGAAAGACAATGAGTGAGGCGTTGGACCCGCAGCAGAAGCTGGACGTCGAGGAGATCCTGACCGGTCTGGAGGACTACCGCCCCCGCCGCAAGGGCTGGACGTGGCGCGAGGCGCCGGCCGACGGTGTGGACATGGGGGCGTTCCACTATCGGGACATGTCCGAGCCGTTGCGCAACAGCGTGCCGCTGCCGGCCGCGAAGTATTTCGGCGGCGTCGACCCCCAGCCGTCGGCCGTGGTCACCTCGGAGATCGCCTCGGGGCGTTTCGAGGACGACCTGCGCCGCATGCGGATGGCCGCCTGGAACGGCGCCGACCACATCATGGTGATCCGCACCACCGGCCAAAGCCACATCGACGGCCTGATGGAGGGGACCCCGGAGGGCATCGGCGGAGTGCCGATCACCCGCAAGGAGCTGCGCGCCTCCCGCAAGGCCTGCGACCTGATCGAGGACGAGGTCGGACGGCCGATCAACTTCCACTCCTACGTGTCCGGCGTGGCCGGGCCGGAGATGGCGGTGCTGTTCGCCGAGGAGGGCGTCAACGGGGCCCACCAGGACCCGCAGTACAACGTCCTCTACCGCAACATCAACATGTATCGCAGTTTCGTCGACGCCGCCGAGGCCAAGAAGGTCATGGCTGGGGCGCGGATCTTCCAGATCGACGGGGCGCACAACGCCAACGCCACGGCCCGCCAAGGCTGGCTGGTGATGCCCGAGCTGATGGTCCAGCACGGCCTCAACAGCGCCTTCTCGGCGGCCGTGGGCATGCCCAAGGAGCTGATCGGCCTGTCGACGGTGCCGCCCAGCGCCCCGCCCGCGCCGAAACTCTGGTACGACCTGCCGTACGCCGTGGCCCTGCGCGACTTCTTCTCCGAGTACAAGATGCGCGCCCAGCAGAACACCCGCTACATCGAGTCGGACATCCCCGAGGCGATCCGCACCCACGCCATCGACACGCTGATCTCGATGTTGACCAGCGCCGACATCCAGTCGACGATCACGCCCGACGAGGGCCGCAACCTGCCGTGGCACTACAACTCCGTGCGCGGCGTCCAGACCGTCAAACAGCTGTGGGCCGGGCTGGACGGCATCAAGGAGCTAGTCTCGATCAACCGCGACGGCCCCCTGGGCGAGATGGTCCGCGACCTCAAGGAGCGGGCCGTCGGATTCCTGGAGGAGATCGCGGCGGCCGGCGGCTATTTCGCCGCCGTCGACCAGGGCTTCTTCGTCGACTCGGCGCGCTTCCCGGAACGCAACGGCGACGGCATCGCCCGCGATCCCCAAGGCGGCGTGGCGGCCGACACCGTCGTCGAGCGCGACGACGACTATCTGGCCCCGGTCTGCGACCACTTCGGGCACAACGCCCTGCCCGACGGCCTGGCCAAGGCCTGCGACCTGATCGGCGGCTGCACGCTGTGCGCCCCGGACAAGATCGTCTACATCGACGAGTTGGACCCGGCCGACTGCGCCGAGCGGCGCCTGGAGGCGACGGCCCCGTACCGGACCGGCGACTTGCTGCGGCCCGAGGCCGAGTGGGCCGGCGACGGCGTGGCGCTGGTCCAGCTGATGGTGCCGGAGCGGGCCCCGGTGGCCCGCGAGGCGGCGCTCGAGATGGCCCGCCGGATGGGGCTGGCCGACCCGGAGGTCGTCAACCTGCAGGTCCTGCAACCGGCCGAGGGCTGCTTCGTCGAGGTCAAGGGGCATGTCGGCTTCGACGTCGACAAGACCAAGCTGGCGATCGCCGAGGAGGCCGAACTGCTGCCCGAGGAGGAGCTGCGGGCGGCGGTCGCCGAGACCGGGCTGAGCGTCGTCGCCGCCACCGTCGGCGAGGACGAGCACTCCGTCGGCATGCGCGAGATCCTAGACATCAAGCACGGCGGCATCGAGAAGTATGGCGTCAAGTAC
>JAISUF010000010.1 GCA_031272195.1 Propionibacteriaceae bacterium | reverse complement strand
CAGCGCCCAGGCCAAGACTTTGCGTTTGGACGCGCCGACGTTGCCGAGGGCGGTGGCCTGGTCGATTTGGCTCATGTGGGTCCAATCCTCGCAGTGGAGCTGTCGCGGGCGGCTGTGTCCGCGTCGCATCTACCATAAGGCATGCCCAGGGCACGGTCCCAACCGTTGGCCTCCTGCGGAAACCGGGTCGGGCCGTGCCCCGTGCTGCGGACTCCGCGGGCCGAAGCCGCCCGGAGTCCGCGTTTGGGCGACTCCTCCAATCGTCTATGCGGGGCGGGCCGCCAGGAGGGTCGGCGGGCCGCCCCGACACCACTCAGCGAAGGTCTTCGCCGGGGCTCTCCTCCGACACTGTCGGATCGAAACTGGTGTAGGCCTCCAGCGCCTCCGGGTCGGAGCGCACCGGCAGCAGGGCGGCGAAACCGGCCGCCAGGCAGATCGCCAAGCCGAGGTAGCCCCAGTGCTGGACCGACACTTTGGGCCCCATAACGGCCACGCCGATGCCGACGAACAAGCCGAACAGGACCGGCGACAGGAACGAGGCCACCCGGCCGGTGAAGGTGTAGAGGCCGAAGATCTCGCCCATCTGGCCCTCCGGGATGATGCGGGCCAGGAACGACCGCGCGGCCGACTGGGCCGGTCCGACGACGGCGCTCATGATCAGGCCGAGCACCCAGAAGATCGACTTGCCCTGGCCTGACACCGCCGCGTCATAGCCTGGCTGGCCCGCCGTCAGCGAATAGCCGGGCTGGTGGATGGCGAAGGCCAGGATCGTGCCGACGATCAAAATGCCCAAGGCGATCAAGATCACCTTCTTGGGGCCGATCTTGTCGTCCAGGATGCCGACCAGCATCGTCACGACTCCGGCGACGACGTTGGCGATCATCCCGAAGATGATGATCTCGGAGGTCGAGAAGCCGAAGGCGGTGACGGCCACCACTGCGCCGAAGGTGAAGATGCCGGCCAGGCCGTCGCGGAAGAGGGCCGAGGCGAGCAGGAAGTAGGCGACGTGGCGCTGCGTGCGCCACAGCTTCGCTATCGCTTGGAACAACGACTTGTAGGAGCCGATGACGCCGAGCTTCTCAACTTGGCCCGAGGGCGCCTTGTCCTTCATGCTGACGAAGATCGGGGCCGTCCAGACGATGTTCCAAACGCCGACCACGACCATGGCGACGCGCAGCTTGAAGCCGGTGTAGGCGGCCACGTCAGGGGCGAAATTGCCGTCGGCGCCGTAGCAGGCGACGAACTGTCCCGCCGCGTTGTTGCAGTCGGCGATGCCGAACGGCCCGAAGTCCGGATTGATGAAGACGAACAGCGTGATGGCCAGCATCAGAATGCCGCCGACGTAGCCCATGCCCCAGCCGAACCCGGACACTCGGCCGACGTTCTCCGGCAGGGCGACCCGCTCGATCAGGGCGTTGTAGTTGACCCAGGCGAGTTCGCCGATGACGGTGCCGGCCGCCACCAGGAACAAGCCGTACCACAGGAAGTCCGAGCTGGGGTAGGTGAACACCAGCGCCATCGAGACCAGCGCCAGCGCCCACGTCAGGTATTTCAGATTGCGGACCGTCCGGCCGAGGCGCTCGGACTGTTGGCCCGTCATCGGCGCCAGGATGGCGATGAAGACGGCCGCGATGGCCGTCGAGATGGTGAGCGCCTGAGTCGGCCAGTTGGGCTCTGTTGGCGCGAACGGCTTCGAGACGACGTAGGTGGCGAACACGAACGTCGTGATCACCGAGTAGAAAGGTTGGGTGCCGACATCCCACAGCGCCCAAGCCCACATCTTGGACTTGGTCGGAGCTTCGCCGCTGCCCAGGGCAAGGCCCGAGCCGGTGGGGGTGTCGGAGGTTTCTGATTGGCTCATGATTGCCTCTTTGACTTGCGATTTTTCGGCAGCCCTCCGTCCCTGGACACTGCCGCCTGCGACAACCCTACGACTGCGCAGCGGGGCCGCACAAGAGTTTTCCACGGCGGTCTGACGGGACGTTTTCCCGCTTGGCCCGGCCCCGCTTGGTCCTTGTGCCAGCACCCGGTGCCGCAGCGCTCGACTGCGACGGCCCCGCCAATGAGTCGATTCCACGCGCCTAGACCCTCGCCCGATCAGCGCGCCCGCCAGGAGCGGATGGCGCCGTTGACTCCACGCGCCTAGACCCTCGCCGACGCGACCGATCGGACCGCCCAGGCCGGGCCGACCTCAGGACGGCGTCCGCCCCCGCCTAGAGGCGCGCCAGCGCCTGCTGGACGGCCATCGCCGCCGCCCCGCGCGCCCAGGAAAGGAAGCCGTCCATGACGACGTTGACGCGCAGCGGCGCGGCGTCCGGATCGCGCTCGGCGTCGGCGGCCGCCAAGACCTGCTCGGAGGCCATGTCCCACAACCCCAGGCCCTCGCCGCCCAGCACGACCGTCGGGCTCATCGTCAAGTTGGTCGCCAAGGCGATGAAGCGGCCCAGCGCGTTGGCGGCGTCCGAGACGACCTTGGCCGGGCCCGCCTCGCCGGCCGCCGCCCGTGCCAGCAGCTCCTCGTAATCCATCGCCTCGCCGACCACCGACTTGGCCCGCTGGGCCAGGCCCGGTTGGGACAGCAGAGTGTAGGCGCAGCCGTGATGGCCCGCCGGGCAGGCGAAATCCGACTCGCCCAGCGGAATGTGGCCGCCCAGCCCCAGGCCGGTGTCGGGGGTGTTGACGATCTGGTCGTGAACGACCAACCCCCAGCCGACCCCCGCGCCGATCGTTATGACGCAGAAGTCCGTCACGTCGCGAGCCGAGCCGAACCAATGGATGCCCTCGGTCAACGCCACCAAGTCGTTGTCGACGACCGTCGCCAGGCCGGTGGCGTCCTCCACCATGGCGGCGAAATCGACGTCCTCCCAACCCAGGAACGGCGCCCGAAGGACGGTGCGGCCGTTGCAGACCTTGCCGCCCAGGCAGATGCCGATGCCCGTCATGGCGGCGTGGCTGGCCGCCCGCCCGACGACGTTCTCGGCGGCCGCGGGCAGATGGGCCATCTCCTCGACCATCGTCGCCACCAGTTCGGCGACCGCCTCGGGCTGGCGCGACAACAGCACGCGCGAGCGCTGCGTCAGCGGGTTGGCTCGGGCATCGGTGACGACCAGTTGGAGGACTTTGCCCGTCAGCTTGAAACCGTAGAAGACGCCGATGTCCTCGCGGATGTCGAGCGGTTTGGAGGGCCGCCCGACGCAGGCCGAGGAGGGGCCCAGCTCGACGAACAGGCCGCGCTCCAGGAAGGGCCGGATCAGCCTGGTCAGGCTGGCTGGGGAGAGGCCGAGGCGCTCCCCCAGCTCGGCGCGGTGGACGGGGCCGCGCGTCAAGACTTGTCTGGCCAGCGCCAGCTCGCTGTTACCAAGGCTCATGTCGGCCAGCATACCATGAGATTTTTCTGCCCCGCACACTGCCCAACACCCCCGTTTTCCCTTGTCAGCGAGCCACAGATCGCCCCGCCGAGGCTGAATTGACAGATGGTTTCTTTCGAGGCAGTATTTATCGGGTGGCGAACGCCGCCGCAGACCATGCCGAAAGCTGACCATGACCGAAACTGCCAACTCGACCCGCAACCCCGCCGCCTGGTGGCGCGACGCCGTCGTCTACCAGATTTACCCGCGCGCCTTCGCCGACGCCGACGGCAACGCCATCGGCGACCTCAAAGGCATCGCCTCGCGCGTGCCCTACCTGGCCCGGCTGGGCGTCGACGCCGTTTGGCTGAGCCCGTTCTACCCCTCGGCGCTGGCCGACGGCGGCTACGACATCGACGACTTCCGCGACGTCGACCCGCGTATCGGCACCCTGGCCGACTTCGACGAGATGGTCGCCGCCCTGCACGCGGCGGGTATCAAGGTGGTGGTGGACATCGTCCCCAACCACTCCTCCAACCGCCACGCCTGGTTCCAAGCCGCGCTGGCGGCCGGTCCGGGATCGCCCGAGCGCGAGCGCTACATCTTCCGCGACGGCCTGGGTCCCGACCGCGACCAGCCCCCGACCGACTGGACTTGCTCCTTCGGCGGCCCGGCCTGGGAGCCGGTTGGCGACGGCCAGTTCTACTATCACATGTTCGCCCCGGAACAGCCCGACTGGAACTGGGACAACCGCGAGGTCCGCGACGAATACCTCAAGACGTTGCGGTTCTGGGCCGACCGGGGCGTCGACGGCTTCCGGGTGGATGTGGCCAACTCGCTGGCCAAGGACTTCTCCGAGCCGCTGCCCGGCTCGGCCGAGTTGGCCAAGATACCCGTCGGCCCCGACCACCCGCTGTACGACCGCGACGAGCTGGACGACATCTACGCCGAGTGGCGGGCCCTCTTCAACACCTACGACCCGCCGCGTTTCGCCGTCGGCGAGGTCTGGCTGGAGAACCGCGAGCGGCTGGCCCGCTACGCCACCGACAAGAGCCTGGGGCAGGTGTTCAACTTCGACCTGCTGCGGGCCGATTTCCGGGCGGGCGAATTCCGCTCGATCGTCAGCGAGCATCTGGCCATCGCCGAGCGGGCCGGCTCGACGACGACGTGGGTGCTGTCCAACCACGACGTCGTCCGCCACGCCACCCGCTACGGCCTGCCGCTGACGGTTCCGGGGATGCCGTTCGTCGGCCAGGGGCCGACTTGGGACCGCGACCGCCAATGGCTGCTGACCGGCGGCGCGAACCCCGTCGAGGACACCGCGCTGGGCCTGCGGCGGGCGTTGGCGGCGACGGCCTTCCTGATGGCCCTGCCCGGCTCGCTCTACCTCTACAACGGCGAGGAGCTGGGCCTGCGCGAGGTGGCCGACATCCCCGACGACGCCCGTCAAGACCCGATCTTCTTCCGCTCCCCCGGTTTCGATGTCGGACGCGACGGCTGCCGGGTGCCGCTGCCTTGGACCCCGGACGGCCCGTCGTTCGGCTTCGGCCCCGGCCGGGCCAACCTGCCCCAACCGGACTGGTTCGCCGACTACGCCGTTTCGGTGGAGGACGCCGACGACGCCTCGCCGCTCAACTGGTACCGCCGGGCCCTGGCGGCCCGCCGCCGACTGATCGCCGCCACTCCCGCGAAGCTGGAGTGGATCGACTCGCCCGCCGACACCCTCCACTTCCGGCGCGGCGGCTGGCGGGTTTTCACCAATTTCGGCGACGCGCCCGCACCGCTGCCCGCCGGACGGGTGGCGCTGACGACCGCCCCGCTGGACGGCGGCCTCGTGCCAGGGGCGGCCACCGTTTGGATGGCCTGACGCCGGGCGGCATGCGGGGCCTCTTGTGCGTCCGGCGTCGTCAGGCGCTCAGAAAGTCCAACTCGTCGGCCAGCAATTCGGCGCGCCTCATCTGGTAGCCGTGCTCGGCGGCGCAGGCGATGACATTGCGGAACATCGCTTCGACCTCCAGGGGCCGTCCGGCCAAGTGGTCCAGGCGCATCGACGGATTGTAGGCGGGCATGTTGTCGGTGTTGGCCTCCATCTGGTTGACGAATCTCTCGCTGATCGCCACGCCGCAGGCGGCGGCCGCCTCGACGACCTCGTCCATCAGGCGGCG
The DNA here is from genome assembly GCA_031272195.1 of Propionibacteriaceae bacterium. Classification (GTDB taxonomy): domain Bacteria; phylum Actinomycetota; class Actinomycetes; order Propionibacteriales; family Propionibacteriaceae; genus Propionicimonas. Next base: position 12,949 of record JAISUF010000010.1, on the reverse strand, counting down.
GGCGGCGTGACGGGCGGCTGGATCGGCCGCCAACTCGGCGGTCGTGCAGCCCAAGACCGTCGTCAAGCCGTTGTATGGGATGTTCCAAACCAGCTTGTGGAAGCGGGCCGAAACCGCGTCGGCCAGCGCTGTCGCCTCGACGCCGGCCTCCTCGAACAGCCTTCGCAACGCCTCGGCGCCATCCTGGCCGTCCTGTCCGGCCTGGTACGGGGCCACCGTGACGGAGCCGTAGGCGGTGTGTCGGACGACGCCCGGCGCCTCCCGGAACGAGCAGATGAAGCACAGCCCGGCGTACAGCTTGGCTTGCGGATAGAGCCGGGCCAGCTCGGGCTCCCAGCCGAAGCCGTTCTGCATCAAAATGATCGACCCGTCCGGTTTCAGCGCCGACCCGAGCTTCCCGAAGACCTCGGCGTTGGCCGTCGCCTTGACCGTCACGCAGACCAGGTCGCAGGGCGGCAGCTTGGCCGGGTCGTCGTAGACCAGCGGAGCGGGCACGGCGAACTCGCCCAGGTAGGAGTCGACGCGCAGGCCGCCGGCCTTGATGGCCTCGTATTCGCTGTGGGCCAGGAAGTGGACGCGGTGCCCGGCCAGCGCCAGGCGCACCCCGTAGTAGCCTCCGATGGCGCCCGTGCCGATGATGGCGATGTCCATGTCGATCCTCTCGCGGCTGGTTGGAACAGGACGCGACCAATGTTAGCCCGCCAGTGTTACGGGGCTCATGGTCGCCGCCCGTCCGGTCGCGCCCGGCCAACCCCGCGACGGCGCGTCACCGCACCGGCGAATGGCCGACTGGGCGTATCGCGCCCGGCCAACCCGCGACGGCACGCCACTCCATCCGCGCGGGCCCCGAGGTGGCGAGTCGAACGGTGGTCCGGCGTAATATTGAACATTGCGCGAAAACCGCGCCGGAAGAGGATGGCGATGACTGCGAATATCACAAGGGCCGAGGCGGCCCAACGCTCGAAGGCTGTGCGGACGAGCGAGTATCAAATCGAGATCGACGTCACCGGAAGCCAGACGCCCGAGGCGGGCTGGTTCCACTCGACGACGCGGCTGCGCTTCGAGCAGCTGGAAGCCGGCCGCTGCCACGCCGACCTGATCGCCGCCCAGGTGCTGCGCCTGGAGTTGGACGGCGCGCCCTTGCCCGCCGACGCCCACCACGACTGTCGCGTCTGGTTCGAGGCCGGCGCCGGTTCGCACGAGCTGCTCGTCGAGGCTTGGATGCGCTATTCGCACACCGGCGAGGGCCTGCACAAGCTGACCGATCCGGCCGACGGCCGCGACTACCTCTACACCCAGTTCGAGCCGGCGGACGCCCGCCGCGTCTACGCCTGCTTCGAGCAGCCCGACTTGAAGGCGTCGTTCCAGTTGACTGTGCTGGCCCCGGCCGGTTGGACGGTGCTGTCCAACTCGCCCGCCCCGGCGCCGGAGCCATTGGACGACACGGCGTTCGCCCGCTTCGCGTTCGCCCCCACCAAGACCCTGTCCACCTATCTGACAGCCCTCGTCGCGGGCCCCTTCCACGCCGTCCACGACGAATACGCCGGCCGCGGCCAGCGCGTGCCGCTGGGCCTGTATTGCCGCGAGTCGCTGGCGCCGTACTTGGACGCCGAGCGGATTTTCGCCACCACCAAGGCCGGATTCGCCGTCTACGAGGCCAATTTCGGCGTCGACTACGCCTTCGGCAAGTACGACCAGGTGTTCGTGCCGGAGTTCAACGCCGGCGCCATGGAGAACGCCGGCTGCGTCACCTTCCGCGACGATTATCTCTTCCGCTCCAAGATGACGAAGGCCTCCTACGAGGCCCGCGACAACACCATCCTGCACGAGATGGCCCACATGTGGTTCGGCGACCTGGTGACGATGCGGTGGTGGGACGACCTGTGGCTCAACGAGTCGTTCGCCGAGTGGGCGTCCCACTGGTGCCAGGCCGAGATCCGCCGCTCCCAGCCCGACCGCGACGACCCGTGGGCGACGTTCGCCAACGCCCGCAAGAATTGGGCCTACAAGGCCGACCAGCTGCCGACCACCCACCCGATCGCCGCCGACATGGTCGATTTGGACGCCGTCCAGCTCAATTTCGACGGCATCACCTACGCCAAGGGCGCCTCGACCCTCAAGCAGTTGGTGGCCTTCGTCGGGCAGGACGCCTTCCTGGCCGGTTTGCGGCAGTACTTCGCCCGCCACGCCTGGGGCAACACGACTTTCGACGACCTGCTCGACGCCCTCGCCGAGTCGTCGGGCCGCGACCTGTCGCAATTCGCCCAGACCTGGCTGCAGTCGACCGGCGTCAACACGCTGCGGGCCGAGTTCGAGTTGGACCAGGCCGGCCGCTTCACCAAGTTCGCCGTCCGGCAAAGCGGCGGCCAGCCCCGTCAACACCGTTTGGCGATCGGCCTGTACGGGCCCGCCGAGGCGGCCGCCGGCCAAGCCGCGTCCGAGGCCCGCCTGGTGCGGTTGGGCCGCGTCGAGACCGACATCGCCGGCGACCACACCGAAATCCCCGAACTGGTCGGCTTGCCAAGGCCGTCCCTGCTGCTGTTGAACGACGACGACCTGACCTACGCCAAGATCAGGCTCGACGACGTGTCCGTGGCGACGTTGAAGCGCTCGCTGCGGCTGGTCGACGACACCCTGGCCAGGGCGCTGTGCTGGGGGGCGGCCTGGGACATGTGCCGCGACGGCGAGTTGGGCGCGTCCGACTACGTCCAGATCGTGCTGGGCGCGGTCCGCGACGAGGACGACCTGACGGCCGTCCAAACCGTCCTCAACCAATCCAGGCTGGCGATCGACTTCTACGCCGCCGAACGCCGGGAGCTGGCCGAGCGTTTCGCCGACGCCGCGCTTGAGTACGCCAAGTCTGCCGCGCCGGGCTCGGACCACCAGTTGGAGTTTTTCCGCGCCTTCGTCCGCGGCCTGCTGCCGGGCAGCCCGCAGACCGACTTCCTGCGCGCCTGCCTGGAGGGACGCGACGGCTTGGACGGCCTGGTGTTCGACGCCGACCTGCGCTGGCGGATGGTGCGAACGCTGGCCCGGCTGGGCGTCTTCGCCGACGCCGACATCGACGCCGAAGCCGAGCGCGACAACACCGCCCAGGGCCGCGAGCGGGCCGCCGGCGCGCGGGCCTGTCAGCCGACCGCGCAGGCCAAAGCCGCCGCCTGGGAGTTGGCCGTCATCCGCGACGACACCCCCAACGAAACCCACTTCGAGGTCTGCTCCAGCTTCTGGCAGCTCGACCAAGACGACGTCCTGGCCGACTACGCCGACCGCTATTTCGCCCTGGCCGAGGCGATCTCGGCTGGGCGCGACGGTTGGTCGGAGCGCTCCTTCGCCATCCGCGAGCACGTCCTGCGCCTGCTCTTCCCCGACACCGCGATGGACGCCCAGCGCCTGGCCGCCGCCGGGCAATGGTTCGAGTCGGCCCCGCTGACCCCGCCCGTCCGCCGACCGGTCGCCGAGGAGCTGGACGCCGCCCGCCGCGCCCTGCGCGCCCGCTCGGCGGGCCATTAGGAGTCGCACGGCTGACCCCGCCCAAGGTCTCCCGCTCTCGATCCGACCACAGGTCTTGGCCACGGCTGCTCCCGGCAGCGGCGATGTCAAGGGAGCCCTCCCCGGCGGAGTTTGACCGCACGCCGACCGGGGAGGGCCTTCGTCACTTCTTGACCTTGGCGCTCGCCTTGGACTTCACCGTGACGGTCTCGTAGCCGGACTTCTTGGCCGTCACCTGAACGGTGATCCGCCGGCCGGCGTCCTGGCTGGTCAGCTTGTACGTCGCCTTGGTCGCGCCGGCGATGGCCTTGCCCCCGCGCAGCCACTTGTAGGCGTACTTCGGCTTGGGCGAGAACGCCGTCTTGGCCGTCAGAGTCTGGCCAACCTTCGCGCTGCCGCTGATCTTGGGCGTCGGCGCTTTGGCGTAGGCCTTCGGCGGCTTGACGCTGGGGGCGTAGCTCGAAGGCGTCGGATACGGCGTGTCGGCGGCCAGCAGGCGGAAGCCGATGGCCAGTGTCTGGCCGGCCTTGATATCGGCCGCGCCCTTGTCGGAGATCGCCCAAGCGCCCCATTTGCCGTTGTCAGCGCGCTTCACGGTCCACACCGACCACCAGTCGTAGGGCCAGGTGGTGTATTGCGCCGGGCTGCCGTTGATCTGGTTGAGGAAGCCGTCGGTCGCCTTGACGGCGAACCCGGCGCTCTTCAACGCCTCCAGGCCGTTGGAGTACTTCTTGGCGCAGCGCACCGTCGCGGCTTTGCCGGTGTCGACGACGACCCACGCCCCAGAACAGGCGTCGACCTTCTTCGGCAGGGCGGCGGCCGCGACGGTTTGGGCGGGCTGGGCGCCGGCGGCCGAGACTGGCGTGGCCGCCGCGACGGCGGACGCGCCCAAAGCCAGCGACAAGGCGACGCCGACTATGGCGGACAAGCGGCCCGACCCCCTGGCAGGGGCAAACCCGACCCCTGGGCTGTTGGCGGGCTGGTGATTGGAGAACATGCAGTTCCTTTCGTTGGGAGATGCGCGTTCTCACAGCGCCCGCTCGGACGCAGCTCGAACCGCGCTCCTCGACGGTTTCGGATGCGTTTCGCGCATCCGGCGAGCTGGAATCCACACCAGGCATCCCGGCTTGTCCCGCCATCGGCAGGAATCACGGTTGCGGGTCAGCGCCGGATTCGCACCGGCTTCCCCCAGCGTGGTTCAGCGGCCCCACTCTAGCACCGGTCGAGAGCCTCTGAGGGCATCGCTTGACGGCGTCCGCGCGCCCGGGCGGCCCGGTCTCGGCCCAGGACATGCCGTGTCTCGGCGCGCCGCCCGGTGTCTGAGTCGCCGTGTCGGCGAACCGCGTCAAGCCCTGGCGGCGACGGCCTGGCGGTAGAGGCGTCCGGCGCGGTACGACGAGCGGACCAGCGGGCCCGACATCACACCGGCGTAGCCGAGGTCTTTGGCGGCCTGCTCCAAGTCGGCGAACTCCTGCGGCGTCACCCATCGGGCGATCGGATGGTGGTGGACGCTCGGGCGCAGATACTGCGTGATGGTGACCAGCTCCGCACCGGCGTCGCGCAGGTCTTTGAGCGTGAAAACGGCCTCGTCGTTGGTCTCGCCGAGGCCGAGGATCAGGTTCGACTTGGTGACCAGGCCCGCCTCGCGCGAGGCGGACAGCACGCCCAGGGACCGCTCGTAGTTGAATCCGGGACGGATCTGTTTGAAGATGCGCGGCACCGTCTCGACGTTGTGGGCGAAAACCTCCGGACGGGTTTCGAAGACCTGGGCCAGCAAGTCGGCCTTGCCGGAGAAGTCCGGGGCCAGCATCTCGACGCCGACGCCGGGGTTCGCCTGGTGGATTCGGCGGATCGTCTCGGCGTACAGCCAGGCGCCCTCGTCGGGCAGGTCGTCGCGGCAGACGCCCGTGACCGTGGCGTAACGCAGGCCCATCGCCCGCACCGACTCGGCCACCCGCGCAGGCTCGGCGGTGTCGTAGGCGGACGGCTTGCGCGACTCGATCTGGCAGAAGTCGCAGCGCCTGGTGCAGGAGTCGCCGCCGATCAGGAACGTCGCCTCGCGGTCGGCCCAGCACTCGAAGATGTTCGGACAGCCCGCCTCCTGGCAGACGGTGTGCAGGCCCTCGTCCGCCACCAGCCGCTGCAGGTCGCGATAGTCGGGGCCCATGTTGGCGGTCGTCTTGATCCAAGGCGGTTTGCGCTCGATGGGCGTGGCGGCGTTGCGCGTCTCGATGCGCAACAAGCGCCGCGGGGTCTGCAGCTGGGTCACGGGGCCATCCTACCGGCGGGCGGCGACGCCGCGCGTTCGCATGGCCCGGCGATCGCGGCCGCCTTGTCGCCGGGCGGCGCGGGTCGGTTGGCTGTCCAACCACGCGCTCAGGTCGGGCGCGGCGGTCGCCACCAGCTCTCCCAGCTCGTCGATAATGCCTTGTCAGCTGGGGAATGACCCGGCGGCGAGGGGCGCCGCCGGTTTTTGTCACAGGCGAGGTCTAGGGTGTTGGCCATGGAGATCGCAGGTTGGATAGCGGCCGGGCTGTTGGCCATCGGGTTGGTCGCGGTGTATTGGCTGCTGGCCCGTCCCGCCAACGCCCGCGCGGCCCGGGCCGAGGCCGAGGCCGCCGAGGCTCGCACGCAGGCGACGGCGAACGAAGTGGAGCTGCGCCTGTCCAAGGACGAATTGCTGCGGGCCGCCGAGTTGGCCGACGCGGTTCGCGCCGACTTGGCGCAGTCGCGCGAGGACGCCGGCCAGGCGCGGGTCGAGCTGGCCCGGGCCGTCGCCGAGAGGGAGGCCGCCCTGCAGCAGTTCGCCGAGCTGAAAGACAACCGCGCCGAGCTGGCCACCCAATTCAAGGCCATCTCCGCCGACGTCCTCAAAGCCCAAGGCGAGCAGGCCAAAGCGGTCGCCGACGAGCGGCTGAAGGCGACGGAGACGGTCTTGGCCCCCGTCAAGGAGAATCTCGACAAGCTGGCCTCCAAGCTGAGCGAGGTCGAGAAGCAGCGCGTCGAGATCACGACCACGTTGACCGAACAGGTTCGGACGGTCAAGACGACCTCCGACCAGTTGCGGCGCGAGACCTCGGCCCTGGCCACGGCCCTGCGCAAGCCCCAGACCCGCGGCGCCTGGGGCGAGTTGCAGTTGAAGAACGTCGTCGAGGCGGCCGGCATGGCCGAGCACGTCGACTTCTTCCAGCAGTTCGCCTCCGCCAACGCCGCCGAGACGGCTGTTCGGCCCGATCTGAAGGTCGAGCTGGGCGAGGGGCGATTCATCTTCGTCGATTCCAAGGTGCCGATGGGCGCCTTCCTGGACGCGCTCGAAGTGGAGGACGAGCAGGCCCGCGCCGCCGAGTTGAAGCGCGTCTCGAAGCATCTGCGCGCCCACATCGACGCGCTGTCGGCGAAGGAGTATTTCACCGCCGAGGACGGCACGCCGGAGTTCGTCGTCTTGTTCGTGCCGCACGAGGCGATGGTGGCCGAGGCACTGTCGAACGACCCCAAGCTGCACGAGTACGCCTTCTCCAAGAACATCGTGCTGGCCACGCCGTCTTCCCTAATCGCCATGCTCAAGGCCGTCGCCTACTCCTGGCAGCAGAACGCTCTGGCCGAGAACGCCGCCGCCATCAAGGCGCTGGGCGACGATTTGTACCGCCGCATCGGCGTGCTGGGCGGCCATTTCGCCAAGCTGGGCAAATCGCTCGACACGGCCGTTGTCGCCTACAACCAGGCCGTCGGCTCGCTGGAGCGCAACGTCATCGTCCAGGCCCGCCGTATGCACGACTACGGCATCGGCGACAACGCCTCGGCCGACAAGCTGGCCCGGCTGGAACCGGTCAACACCGAAAGCCGCGACCTGCAGAAGACGGAGCTGATAGCCGGAGAAACGGAGGACCAGTTGGAATTGGAGAGTTGAGCACAACTCAACAGCGGTGAGACACGCGGCGCGGCGCGGCCCGGCGCCGACCAGCCCGTCCTCGTCGCCCGTCATCCACGCCCGTTCTCGACGCTCTCGTAGGGAGCCAGGCGCAGCAGTTCGGACAGGTGGGGTTCCAGGCGGCGGGCGATCTCGACCAGGCTGGGGGCGGTCCCGGCGAGTTCGCGCTCCAGGCTGGTGACACCGGCGTCGGCGATGCCGCAGGGGATGATGTTGTCGAAACGTGACAAGTCGGGGTTGATGTTCAAGCCGAAGCCGTGCAGGGTCGTCTGTTTGGCGACGCGGATGCCGATGGCGGCGATCTTCCGCTCCGGACCGGCGGCGTCGGCGGGCAGCCAAACGCCGGTGCGTCCCGGCACGCGCCCGGCCGAGAGCCCGAATTCGGCCAGCAGGCGGATCAGCGCCTCCTCGACGCGGCGCACGTAGTTGACCACCCCCGTCTTCCATGGCAGGAAGACGATCGGATAGCCGACCAGTTGGCCCGGCCCGTGGTAGGTGATCTTGCCGCCCCGGTCGACGTTCACGACGGGCGTGTGGTCGCGCGGGCGCTCGGCGTCCAGGGTGGTGCGGCCCTGGGTGTAGACGGGACGGTGTTCGACGAACAGCACCTGCGGTCCGAGCAGCCCGTCCGCCACTAAGGCGTGTAAACGCCGCTGCTCGGCGTCAGATTCGGCGTAGTCGACCAGCCGTTCGCCCAACCCGAGGTAGCGGAACTCCACCGGCCTGGGATCTGGCTCCAGACGCTCGGATCGCGGGATCGGTTCGACGCTCACCCGCCCATGGTAGCCATCCGAGTCGGCACCGCGAGTGCCACAGCCGGCCGCTATCGCGTCGATCAACGGATGATCCGAGTCGACACCGCGAGTGCCACAGGGCTGTTCCGCCTCGCCGCCCGCCGACCCGCGTTGGCCATCCGCGCCTTGGCCATCCGCAGCTTGGATATCGGCACGGTTGTGGACGCGTTGGTTCACGCCATCGTGAAAGCCAAGCAGGGCATCAGCCAAGCCGGGCATCAGCCGAGCATGGCGTCGATGTCGGCGGTGGCCTCGGACGGCGAGATAACGCCCACTTTGATATTGCGGACCACGCCTGTGGAGTCGATGAAATAGTGCGCGGGCACGCCGACGACGCCGTAGGCGGCGGCTATACGGCTGTTTGGATCGGGGACTTGGGGATAGTCCAACCCCAAACGGCCGACGTAGTCCTGGACGGTCGACGTCGACTCCCCCACATAGATCGAGACCACAGTGACACGTCCGCTATAGGCGGTCGCCACGGTGCCCACGTCCGGGGCTTCGGCGCGGCAATTGGCGCACCAGGTCGCGCCGAAAACCAGCCAAATCGGTTTGCCCTTCATCGAGCTAGTGGACAACTCCTCGCCATCGGCTGTGACACCGGTGAAGGCCGGAGCCGCCTCGCCGATTTTCGGCGCCGGCCCAGAGGCGTCCACATCGACTGCCGTCACCCCGGCCGACGACTGGGCAGCAGTCGGCGAAGCGGCGGTCGGCTGGCCTTTGACAAGCCACACGCCGCCCAGGATCGCCACCGTTGTGACGCCCAACACAAGGACGTTGCGCAGCCATCCGGCTTTCATCGCCGACGCTCCGCTGTCATCCCGCCACCCGTCGCCTGTGCGCTGCGACGACCCGTCCTCAAGTTGCGACACATCGTCCGCATAATCGACACCTCACGCGTAGGAGTGCAGTCCGCCGAAGAACAGGTTGCCGAAATAGGCGAAGAGGACTGCCGCGAAACCAATTACCAACAGCCAAGCCGACTTGCGGCCGCGCCAGCCGCGCGAGACGCGGGCGTGCAAGAAGGCCCCGTATAGCAGCCACGTCACCAGCGCGGCAGTCTCTTTCGGGTCCCAGCCCCAGTAGCGGCCCCAAGCCGTCTCGGCCCACAGCGAGCCCAACACGATCATGATCGTCATCAGCGGAAAGGCCACAACGGCTCCCTTGTAGCCGATTTCGTCGAGCCGGTCGGCGCTGATCTTCAATTTGAACTTGTCGTGCACCAGGTAGAGCACAGCGGCGGCAAACGACACGCAGGCAGCGCCGTACGACAAAATCGCGAAACCGACGTGCAAGGTCAACAGCAGGTTGTTCTGGAGGGCCGGGACGAGTGGCTCCACGGAACTGTCCGCGCTCATGGAGTAGAGCAGCAGGCAGGCGGCCACTGGCAGCACCACCACCGACAGCATCCGCGTCTTGAATTTCCACAACGCCACCAGGTAGGCCACCAAAATCCCCCATGTGAACGACACGGCGAACTCGTGCTGGTTGCTGAACGGCCCGTGCCCGGTCTCCACCATCCGCATCCCCAGGTAGACCGTCACCAACGCCAGCCCGATGACGGTGAACGCCGTCGCGAACTGGTTGGCCGTCCAGCCCTTCTTGGCCGGGCCCGGGGCCGGCGTCGCCGCGGGGCCGGCGTCCGCCACCAGTTCTGCCGACTCGTCGCCGACTCGGACTTCGCCATCATCGGCCCCAGCCGAGCCGTCCGCCTCGGGGGGCGGCTCCTCGTCCAAGGCGTCGTCCTGGCTAGCCCCGGCCCCGACTGCAACCAGCTTCTTGACCGGACGGCGCTGGCGCGGCGCGCGCTTGCGGGCCGTCAAAGCCAACAGATTGGTGGCCAGCGCCAGCAAGATGAACACCAGCGCCGAAACCAGCAAATACTCACCCATCGTCATCCTCCTTTGCCGCTTTGACGGCCTCTCGATCGCCGGTCCAACTCTTGGCCTGGTCGACCAACTCCTCGAAATTGCGCCGGAATCCGGAATCCTCTTTGTCCACCGACGCGAACTGCGCCTTGCGATCCTTGACGCGAATCCAAACGCGGCGCTGGCGGAACATGAACGTCGCGCCCATCCCCACAACCAGCAAGATTGAGCCGATCCACATCAGCCAGGCCCCTGGATCCTTGCGCACGGTGATGCCGGTGAACTGCCTTTCCCGCACGAACGTCAGCGACAAGTCGCCGATGGTGATCGGCGTGCCCTGGTCTGCCACCTGCATGTCCTCGGCCTGGCCGTCGCGGATGATTTGGAACATCGCCTGCCCGGCCTCCAGCGTCGAGTCGCTGACGCCGGACGCCGCCAGATAGACGTCGACGGTGATGCCGCGCTCGGCCAACTCGAACTCGCCCACGCTCATTGTGCCGTCGGAGGTCTGCCACTGCATCGGCACGGTCGTGTCGAGCAGCTTGTTGCCGGACGTGTCGGAGGCGGAGATGTCGGCAGCCAGCCCGTAGCTGGCCTGGTGGAATCTCAGACCGCCGTAGGCCAAAGGCTCGTTGACGCGGACATCCTGCTCGGCCACCTTCTGGCCGTTGTCAGTCAACACCAGGTGGGAGACGTAGTCGAGTGGACGCCCGTCGTCGCTGAATTTGGAGTTGAAGGACGTCGCCTGAACGGCCAAGTTGGTGCCGTGCCCGACCGCGACAGCGTCGCCGCCGGCGGGCAGATTCAGTGTCGTCTCGAAACCGGTCAGGGCAGTGACGACGAAAGCCGCCAGGATCACGAGAAAGCTCAGATGGGCGACGACCGTGCCGAAGCCGCCCCAGGCATATTTGTCCGCGTAAAGCGTGGCCGTCTTGCCGCGAATGACGCGGTAGTGGCCCTGTTTCAGCTTGTCGGCCAGCAATTCGGCGGTCTGGCCGTCGGGCAGGGTCGACTCGAACTCGCCGCGGTAGCGTGCGGCGGCGAACAGCCGGTCCCCGACATCGACCCTGGGCGAGCGGAAGCGCCGCCAAAGTTGCGGGATGCGGTGGGTGGTGCAGCCGATGATGCTGACGCACAGCGCCGCTATGGCGACCAGGAAGATCGGCGAGGAGAAGATGCGGAAGAAGCCGAGGAAGTCCAGCACGCTCGCCCATCCGCCGTACTTGGCGGTTGCCTGCGTCAGGAACGCGGCCTTGGCGTCGGCGGTGGCGTAGTCGCTGTCGGAGGCCTGTCCGATCAGCACGCCAATCAGCACCAGCCCAGCCACGACGAGGATGATGGCCAGCCCGACCGTCTTGGAATAGGTGATGGCGTACAGGTTGTGAAGCAGATCGCCCAGCGAGAGCTCGCTGCCCTCTTCTTCGCTGTCTTGTTGGACAGGAGCCGTGTCTTGGGCCATGTCACACCACCTCCGGTATCAGCGCGGACAGCCGCGAGAATAGGTCGGCGATCATCAGGAAGCCGACCGCGATCAACAACATCCCCGCCACCGCGTTGACGCCTCGCTGGTGCCGGACGAACCATTTCAGGCGGCTGGCCAGCGATGTGATGCCCGCGCTGACCAGCACGAACGGCACGCCGAGGCCCAGACAGTAGACCACCAGCAATCCCAGCCCCGAGCCGAGCGAGTCGGCAGTGGTGGCCAAGCCGAGCACCCCTCCCAGCACTGGACCGATGCACGGCGTCCAACCGGCTGCAAAGGCCAAACCAAGCAGGGCCGACCGCCGCCAGTTCGGCGGCTCGGCCATGTCGGGGTTATAGCTGGCTCGCAGCACTCGGTCCAACAGGCCGATCCGCAGCAGTCCCGAGACGTGCAGTCCCAGCACCACCAACACGATGCCGCCGCCGATCCGCAGCCAAGCGCGATAGTCTCCGGCCACCCAGCCGATCAAGCCGATGACGGCCCATCCGGCGATGAACACCGCCGAGAAAGCGGCCATAAAGACCAGCGCTTGGCCAACTCCCCCCAGTCGTCCCCGATCAGGGTTGGCCGCGCCCTGACCGGTCATATAGCCGGCAAACACCGGCACCACCGGCAGGAAACAGGGCGACGCGAAGGAGGCCACGCCCGCCAAGAGCACCAGCGGGATCGTCAATTCCATCAGCCGCCACCTCCGGTAGCGCTCGGCGAAGATGTCGACGCCGCCGTGGCCGCAGCAGGAGTTGTCCCCGCAGCCGAGACCTCATCCGAACTCGCAGCCGAAGCTGTCCCCGAACCGGACGCCGATGTCGAACTCGAAGGTGTGGACGAGAACAGGCCCTCCATGTGGGTGCTGATGGTTTGGGCCAGGTCGGAGTCGGGCTCCAACTCGATCACTTTGTTCCACGCCGTCTCGGCGGCGTCCTTGTCCGGCGGATCAAGCGAGAGGTAATAGAAACCGAGGTTGTACCACGCCCGCGTCGACTTGGGATCGATCTTGGTCACGGCGTCCCAGCGTTCCTTGGCGCCTTCCACGTCGCCGTCGTTGAATAGAATGACGCCCAACTCGAGCAGGGCGTCGGTGTCGTTCGGGTTGCTCTTGAGCTGGGCCTCCAACTCCGCTTGACGGACGGCCGGATCCTCGGTTTCGGTGGCGGTGGCGGTGGCCGACGAGCTGGCGGTGGACGCCGAGTCGGTCGGACGGCCGGCGAACCACACTCCGAACACCACGCCGAAGATCAACGCCGCCGCTAACAGCGGCTTGCTCCAGCGCGACGCCGTCACACTGGAGCCTGCCACTATGTCGTCGTCAGACTCCTCCAACAACTCGTCGTCGGATTGGCTCACTTGACCCCCGAAGCCGACACCGACTTGGCTTCGGCCTTCGCCT
>JAISUF010000225.1 GCA_031272195.1 Propionibacteriaceae bacterium | reverse complement strand
CGACTTGCGGCTGGCGGGACAGTGGGATGCCGGCGTCGGATGCCGACAGGGCCGAAAGCGCCAACTTGCCCAGCGATTGGCCGATGGTGGTGGCCTGCATGGCGGTGGCCGAGGCCCGGACCATCGGGCGCAGGGTGCGGGCCACCTCGTCGTCGCCGTCTTGGCCGATCAGCTCCTGCAGGGCCGCCACCAAACTGCCCACCACTGGCCGCAGCAGTTGCTGCCAGGTCGGGAACGTCTTGTCCAGCCAATCCTCGGGAGTCCAGCAGGTGGCCAGTTGGCCCGAGCCTGGGAAGGCCACCTCGCCGTCCAGCCACATGCCCGCCAGCGAGGCGGCGTCGCGGACGGCCGCCAAGCGCTCCGAACCAGACCCGGAGCCTTTGCGGGCCGCCGCCATTGAGCGTCGGGCGACGTCGCGGGCGAAAGACCAATTCATGCCCGACTCGGCGTCGGCCGGGCCGTAGCCGGCCATCTGGGTGTTGAACGACCGCATCATCGACTGCAGCCGCTCCAGCAGGCGTTCGGGATGCTCGCGCCAGTCGTCGCCCGGCGTGATGCCGAACTGGGCCAGAAAGCGGGCTAGCGGGTCGTCGGGGTCGAAATCAGCCATGGAAGTTCCTCTATCGTGCCGATAGGCCCAGCTTAGCCAACGCGGCCCGCTGCCGTGCCGGGCAATCCAGCGGGCACAAGGTAGTCTTGGACCCTGAGAAGGAGGCCGGTGACCAGACAAACATGGACCGTGATCGCGGCGGCGCTGATGCTGATCGCCTCGGCGCTGGCGGTGACGCTCGTCCCCGTCGGGTTCGTGGTGTGGTCGCCGGGCTCGACCCACGACCTGCTGGCGTCGACCAAGGTCGCGGCGGTCGACTCCGACGCCGCGCCGGTCGAGCGCACCGGCAAGCTGCTGCTGACCACCGTCGCCGTCACCGCGCCTGAGAGCCAGCTGACCTGGCCGGAGACGGTCGTGGCCTACTTCTCGCCCGACCGCGAGGTGCTGCCCAGGGAGGTCGTCTACCAGCCGGGGGCGACCGCCGAGGACATCGTCGAGGGCGAGGCGGACTCGATGGCCTCGTCCAAGACCGCCGCCACGGTGGCCGGGGTGAGGGCGGCCGGCATCGACGTCACGCAGCTGCCCGAGGTGGCCACCGTCTCCGACTCGGGGCCTGCGGCCGGCGTCCTGCAGCGCGGCGACCTGATCGTCAAGGTCAACCAGCAGTCGGTCAACTTCTCGTCCCAAGTGCGGGCCATCTACCAGCAGGGCAAGGTCGGCACCACCTACACCTTCTCGATCCTGCGCGACTCGGCGCCCCTGGAGAAACAGGTGACCACGCGCTCGACCAACGAGGATCCCGACATCCCCATCGTCGGCTTCACCATGACCGTCGGCTACACCTACCAGCCCCATCCCGAGTTCGACTTCGGCGTCGACCCGGCCATCGGCGGCTCGTCGGCCGGCTTGGCCTTTGCGCTGACGGTGGCCGACCTGATCGGCCCCCAAGACCTGCTGGACGGCCGCGTCGTGGCCGCCACCGGGGTGATCGACGCCGAGGGCAAGGTCGGATCGGTCGGCGGGGTTCGGGAGAAGCTGATCGCCGCCAAACGCGACGGCGCCGCTGCGCTGCTCTTCCCCAGGGACAACTGCGCCGACATCGTGCCCGACCCCGCCGTCCAAGAGATCCCAGTCGAGACCCTGGACCAAGCCATCCAGGTGTTGACGGGCGCCGCCGCGGCGCCGTCGTGCCAATGAGTTGAGGAGAACACTTTGACATCCAGGACCAGGGCGCTGCTGCCCACCATCGTCATCGCCGCGCTGCTGGTGGGCGCCTACTTCGTCTTCACGGAGTTTTGGACCCGCAAGCTGTGGTTCGACTCGCTGTCGTTCACCGGCGTGTTCACCACCATGCTGTTGACCCAAGCCGCCCTGTTCGGCGTCTTCGGCGGCGCCATGGCGCTGCTGGTCGGCGCCAGCATGTGGCTGGCCTACCGCTCGCGCCCGCCGGCCGCCAGCGGCCGCAGCGAGCTGGCCGACCGCTACCGCGCCATACTGGACCGACACGCCGGCTGGGCCATCGCCGCCCCCGCCGTCGTGCTGGGCGCGATGGCCGGGCTGGCCGCGGCCGGCGACCCGCTGACGTACCTGTCGTGGCTCAACCGCCAGCCCTTCGGCACGGCCGACCCGTACTTCGGCCTGGACGCCAGCTTCTACGTCTTCGAACTGCCCGTCTGGCGGGCCGTCCTGGGATTCCTCCTGACGGCCCTGGTCTTGGCTGGCATCGGCGCGGTCGTGGTCCACTTCTCGGTCGGCTCGCTGTCCTTCGGCAGCACGCGGGTGGTCCGCGGGCAGGTCGTCTTCTCCCGGCCCGACAAGGTGGCGCGGTCGTCGGCGGTGCGCGTCCAACTGTCGATCATCGGCGGGCTGATCCTGGTCGTCATCGGGCTGCAGCAGTTGCTGGACCCCTACGGCTTCCTCGTCCAAGACGGCTCGATCTTCACCGGCATGCACTTCACCGACGCCAACGCCCGCGTCGGCGCCAAGATCACCATGGCCGTCATCGCGTTCATCTGCGCGGCGCTGTTCTTCGCCAACATCTTCATCAAGCGCCTGCTGGCGCCGGTCGCCTCGGTGGTGCTGATGGTCGTTTCGGGAATCATCCTCTCGATGATCTACCCGGCCGCCATCCAATATTTCGAGGTCAAACCCAACGAGCCCGACAAGGAGCGGCCCTTCATCGAGGCCCACATCGCCGCCACCAGGCAGGCCTTCGGCATCGCCGACGTCGAGATCGAGGATTACGCCGCCGTCACGCAGGTCTCGCCCGGCCAGTTGAAGAACGACGCCGAGGCGCTGCCAGGCGTCAGGCTGGTCGACCCGGACATCGTCGGCACGACCTTCGAGCAGCTGCAGCAGGTGCGCGGCTACTACACCTTCCCCAAGACCCTCGACGTCGACCGCTACGTCATCGACGGCAAGGAGACCGACGCGGTGGTGGCCGCTCGCGAGATCAAACTGTCCGGCCTGCCCGACCAGCAGTGGAACAACATCCACACCGTCTACACCCACGGCAACGGGCTGGTGGCCGCCTACGGCAACCGGCGCCAGACCGGCGGGGCGCCGCAGTGGATCGAGAAGGACCTGCCGTCGGTCGGCGAATTGGGCGACTACGAGAGCCGCGTCTACTTCGGCGAGCAGAGCACGCAGTTCGTCATCGTCGGACGCGAGGCGGGCCAAGACCCGATCGAGCTGGACACGCCCGGCGGGGCCGAGGGCGGCGGCGAGCGCTACAACGTCTACGCCGGCAGCGGCGGCGTGCCGATGGGCGACGTCTTCACCAGGCTGCTGTACGCCACGCACTTCATGGACCTCAACATCCTGCTGTCCGACCGCGTCAACGCCTCCTCGCGCATCCTCTACGACCGCCAGCCGGCCCAGCGCGTGCAAGAGGTCGCGCCCTGGCTGACGCTGGACGGCAACATCTACCCGGCGATCGTCGACAAGCGGCTGGTGTGGATCGTCGACGGCTACACCTCCAGCGACTCCTACCCCAACTCCGAGCGGGTCGACTCGCCCTCGGCGACCGACGCCATGGGGCGGCCCACCTCGATCAACTACCTGCGCAACTCGGTCAAGGCGGTCGTCGACGCCACCGACGGATCGGTCGTGTTGTACGCCTGGGAGCCGGACGACCCGATCCTCAAGACCTACCAGGCCGCCTTCCCCGGCACCGTCAAGGACCGCTCCGAGATCAGCCCCGAACTGCTGGCGCACCTGCGCTACCCGGCCGACCTGTTCGATGTCCAGCGGAAAGTCCTGGGCCGCTACCACATGACGAACCCGGCCGTGTGGTATCAGCAATCCGACCTGTGGCAGATCCCCGACGACCCGCGCAAGACCGAGAACAGCTCCACCACCGAGCCGAGCTACTACCTGTCGATCAAGTGGCCCGGCGACTCGGCGGCGGTCTTCTCCCAGACCTCGGTGTACGTGCCGAAGGCCCGCCAGAATCTGGCCAGCTACCTGTCGGTGGTGGCCGAGGCGACCAGCCCCGACTACGGCAAACTGCGGGTGCTGCGGATGTCCGACACCCAGCAGATCGACGGCCCCGGCCAGACTTTCAACGCCATGACGACAGACTCGCAAGTTGCCCAGGTGCTGCGCGACTACACGATGCAGGGCTCGGCGTCGGCCATCTACGGCAACCTGTTGACGCTGCCGATGGGCTCGGGCCTGCTGTACGTCCTGCCGGTCTACGCCCAGCGCAACAACACCGGCTCCTATCCGGCGCTGACTTATGTGATCGTCCGCTTCGGCGAGCACGTCGGCATCGGCCAGACGCTGCAGGAGGCGCTGGACAAGGTCTTCCAAGGCGACGCCGGCGCCGACACCGGCGAGGGCGAGATCGCGCCCAGCGACACCTCGCCGACCACGACCGAGCCCGCCACGCCAGGCGCGACGCCGACCGCCACACCGGCCACCACGCCGACGGCGACCGCCGCCGCGACCCCGGCCGCGACGTCGACTGCGGCGCCGACGGCCGCACCCAGCGACGCGGCCGGCTACCTGCAGCAGGCCGAGGACGCCTTCACCGCCGCCGACCAGGCGCTGCGCGAAGGCGACCTGGGCACCTACCAGAGCAAAGTCCAAGAGGCCCGCCAGGCTCTGGACGAGGCGTTGAAGAAGATGGGCAAGAAGTGAGCCCAGACCTGTCGCCGGCCGTCGTCGTCGGAACGGGGCTGGTTGGGGCGTCGGTCGGCTGTGCCCTGACGCGGGCCGGGGTCGAGGTCTTCCTGCGCGACGCCGTCGCGGCCCACGCCCAAGTGGCCGCCTCGCGCGGGGCCGGATCGCTGGCCGAGCCGGTGGCCGCCGAGGTCAGGCTGGTCGTGGCGGCCGTGCCGCCCCACGCCCTGCCCGCCGTCGTCGACGCCGCCTTGGACGAGTTCCCAAACGCCACCGTCACCGACGTCGGCTCCGTCAAGGGCACGGTCTTGCGCGAGCTGCGGGCCCGGCGCGGCGACTTGTCGCGCTACGTCGGCTCGCATCCGATGGCCGGTTCGCAGCTGACCGGGCCGCTGACCGCCCGGGCCGAGCTGTTCGCCGACCGGACGTGGGTCGTCGCCCCGCACGACACCGCCTCGGCCCACGCCGTCCTCGACGTCAACCACCTGGTCGGCTTGTGCGGCGCCCGGCTGGTGACGATGGGCGCCGCCCACCACGACGAGGCCGTCGCCCAAGTCTCGCACCTGCCCCATCTCGCCTCCGCCCTGGTGGCGGGCTCGCTGACCGGCGTGCCCCCAGAGCATCTGCGGCTGGCCGGCCAGGGTTTGCGCGACGTGACGCGGATCGCCGCCTCCGACCCGGCGTTGTGGCAGCAGATAATCGGCGACAACCGCGAGGCCGTGCGG
>JAISUF010000197.1 GCA_031272195.1 Propionibacteriaceae bacterium | reverse complement strand
CGCGCTGGTCGCCTCCCACACCTCGGACCACGTATCGAAGTAGTCGACGGCGCCGGGCTCCTGGTAGTCGGGGCTGGCCGGGTCGGCGGTGCCGATCATGATGCCGGGCCCGGTCAGCGCCGGCGGATACTCGTCGGGATGGGTGAGCAGGCCGATGGCCACGGACAGGATCGTGTCGCGGGTGAGGGCGCCGGCGGTCGTGCCGCCCTGGATGATGGCGTGGTCGATGGCCCAGGCCATGAGGATGTCGCCGAACATCGAGGCGCCGACCAGTCCCGTCTCGTCGATGCCGGGCGTGTTGGGGTTGTCCTGCGGTTCGGCCTCGGCGTGTCCCCCGATGACGGTCAAGCCGAGCGGCGAAGCGGAGTCGTTTCGGATGTAGTTGTCCATCGCCGCGAACGTGCCGTTCATGATGTCCATGAAGTACTGCTTGTAGGGGTTGTCGTCCGGCAGGTAGTACGCGGCGTCGGTGACGTCGCGGATCTCCCAGGCCTTGCCCCGCGACTGAACGTCGGCCCAGAGGTAGCCTTCGCTGCGAGCCCAATGCGGGTCTCCGGGCCACTGTGCCATCAAGGCCCAATTGGCGGTGAAGAACATCTCGTCGGAGTAGTAGCGGTCGCCCGTCACCAGGTAGGGAAGGTAGTCGAACGTGCCGGCGTGGCTGGTGTAGCGGTAGAACAGAACGCCGTCCATGTTGAGCGGCCGGTCGGCCTGGTTGGCGCGGGCGTCGAGCCAGTAGCCCGGGTTGGTGACCGCGCCGGGAATGCCGGTGTCCTTGATCGTGACGATGTTCTTGCCATCTGCCACGGTGAAGTGGATGCTGTACGACCCGTTGAGGTCGGCGTTGCCGAACAGTTCGGCCGCCAACTCGGGGGATTGGTGCTCGATGTAGCGGACGGCCCAGGACGGCAACATGCCCAGCCAGGAGTGGTACCCCTCGCCCATCAGATAGATGCCCATCGATCCCAGGGCCAGCGGCTCCCAGCTCGCCTCCGTCTCCATGGATGCCGCCTCGCTCGACACCGAGTCCAAGTAGTCGCTGATCGCACCCGCCTCGATGAACGGTGCGAAGTCGATCGTCACGTTCGCCGCTTGGAAACCGCCGACCGGGAAGACCTCGTGCCAGCGCGTGCCGTAGGGCTGGTAGAAGACTTTCTCCCAGGACTGGCCCGACTCGGAGTTACCGTAGTACGACCAAACGCCGAACTCGTCGTCATTGATCGCCTCCAACGCCAGGATCTTGCCCGCGTCCGGCCCGGACGTGACCCGGATGACCGAACCGTTGCCCAGGCCGTGGTTGGCCACCCTGTAAGTCCCACCCGTGTCCGGGCAGCCATCGTCCGAGACACAGAGCAGCGGCACCGAACTCGGGGTGGCGGCGTCACGGTGGAACACGTTCTGGCCGTCGACCACTATGTCGACCGTGTAAACGACGCCGTCGGCCTCAATCGAGTCGCGGACGTTCTCGACCGTCGCGTCGACCGTGCCCGTGCCGTCGTTGTAGATCCGCACATCCCAGACATTCGACAAGTACGGATGCTCGGTTCCGTTCTGGACGGGGAACTGGGAGACCCGCCACTCCTTGACCAACGGGCCGTCCAGCCACAGGTCGCTCGAGACTGCGGCTGGGAGTTCGGACGTCCACACCCCCTGGCCCTCGATGTCCAGCCGCAGGCTGGCGTCCGGCACGTCGGGTTGGAACGAGCCGGTGGCCGCGTTGGACGCCGTGATGGCGTAGTCGCCCGTCTGCTGGACGCGCGTGGTGACGATGGCGTAGCGGATCGAGCCGTCACCCCAGCGGTTCTTGACGTCGGTCTGGGTGGCCCACTCGCCGACCCGGGCGCCATCAGTCGCCTGCCCCTGCGGCAGCACCAGGCCGAAGGTCGCCCAACCGGTCGAGGAGAACGAGTAGGTGGCCAGCGTCGCGTCGGCATGCGCCGTGGTCGCCGGGGCGGCGATCAGCGAGGCGAACACCACCGCCAGCGCGCTCAGCACGGCGAACGGCCTTCGGCCCGGCGCCTCGGTGTTGAGCGGGCGGCCGGGGATGCTCGTAAGGGGCATGGCGATCCTCTCCATCGGCGTGCGCGCTCAAGCGGGTGGAAGCACACACTCCCGAACCGATTATCGCGAAGAATCGCCCACATAGGAATACACCTTCTAGCTATCGACACCATAGGCGCACCCTATGGCCGGCCGCCGCCACCGACCGGGCAACCCGCATGGCTCGGTACGGCTGCAGGCCAGAGCGTTGTGCCGACCGTAGGCGATCCGAACGGCCCGGTTCGGGAGGCACGCCGACCGCCGCATTGTGATGTTGTGATGCTATGATGTTGCCATGGCGAGAACGACGATCGACTTGGACGAAGCGGTGCTAGCGGCGGCCCGCGGCGTTGTGGAGGACGCCGCGCGGCGCGGGGAGCGGATGTCGCTGGGGCGGGCCATCTCGGCGCTGGCGCTGCGCGGGCTGGAGCAGACGGCGCCGACGCGACGAACGGACGGCTTCCCCGTCTTGAAATTGGACGTTGGCCATCACGTCGTCACCGACGCGTTGGTGAAGCAACACCAAGATGACTGACGCCCGCCGCCACCTGTTGGACGCCAACGTCCTGGTCGCCCTGGCGTTGCCGCACCACGTCCACCACGAAGCCGCCCACCGCTGGCTGAACAGTCTGACCAGGCCAGACACCTGGCTGACGACCGGCGTCACCGAGGCGGCGTTCCTGCGGCTGCTGATGAACCCGCAGGTGGTGGGGGCGTCCGTCAACTTCCTGACGGCGGTCGGCCAGCTCAGCGCCATGAAGCAGGCCGCACCCGTCCCGCACGAGTTCCTGCCCGACTCCACGACGCTGGCCGCTCCCGTCCTGGACGCGGAAACGCTGGGGAAGGTGGTGGTCGGCAAGGCGCAGGTGACCGATTTCCACCTCCTCAACCTCGCCGCCGCAGCCGGAGCGCAACTGGCCACCTTCGACGCCAAACTGGCCCGCAACCTGCCGCCCGACTGGAGCCGTCTGATCGAACTGATCAGCGTAGACGTGTGACGCCGCGACGCGCCATCACCGTCGCCAGCGGGACACGGGCAACAAGGGGACGCCGCCAGACAGAAGGACAAGACAAAGGGACGGTTCCGCTGTCACGTGATTCGGCGGTGGTCAACGTGACAGAAGAACCGTCCCTTAGCCATGTGTCAGCCTGTCTGACGCGCCCTCCTGCGGCGCAGGCCAAGACCGACCAGGGCCAGGCCGAACGCCGCGATGACGGCGGCCATGCCAGGCGACGCGCCCGTCGCCTCGCCGCCGGTGTGCGACGTCCCGCCCGAAGCGCCGCTGGACGACGCGGCCGCAGACGCGGACTCGCTCGGCTCCGGCGACGGGGTGTCGCCGCCGCCTTGATCGGTGGAGGACGCCGACGGCGCCGGGCTGCCCGAAGCCCCCTGTGGTGCCCACACGGCGTACAGCGTCGTGTCGACCGTGACCGCGAAGCGGTCGCCCTCGGCGAGGGCGACATCGTCGGCCGTGCCCACGCCGTCGATCGAGATCGCCAGCCGCTGCGGCCTGGCCACGCCGGGCGCCACCCCCCAGCCCAGGAAGTCGTACCCTGGCCGGACAAGAGTGCCTGGCCCCGGCGCCGTCACAACCGCGCCAGGGCTGTAGCAGGCCGCCGCAGGCGGCTGCCCCGCCGTGTGCCCCAGCGAAGCGAACCCCAACCGCACCTGGTTGGCGGAGCAAGCCGGCACCGGCGAAGAGCCGCCCGGCGTCGATGAGCCAGTCGCGGACGCGGTGGCTGTCGCCGTTGCCGCACCCGTGCTCGTGGCAGTGGTCGTGGCCGTTGAGGTGGCCGTGCCTGTGGCTGTGGACGTGGCAGTGCTTGTCGGTGTGCCCGTGCTCGTGGCAGTGGTCGTTGGGGTCCCCGTCACCGTCGATGTACCCGTGTTCGTCGCGGTAGAGGTGGCGGTTGGCGTTGCCGTGCCCGTGGCGGTTGGCGTTGCCGTGCCCGTCGGTGTGGCAGTCCCCGTCGCCGTGGCCGTGCCGGTCGCGGTGCTCGTAGGCGTGGCCGTAACGGTGCTCGTGGCCGTGCCAGGCGCCGTGTTGTCCGCATACGACACCATGTAATCAGTGCCCTGCGTCAACACCGTCGCCCCATCCTTCACAACCACCGCCGGCGTCAACGCCGAACCCGTCGCAGTCTGATCCGGAATCGGATCAACGGCCAACGCCACCACCCTCGGCGCAACCGTCAGGTCGTACGACGCCGACGCCGCCAGCCACACCCCAGGCACAGCAGCGGCGGACGCGGTGATGGTGGCCGCGCCCACGCCGACCACCACCACCCGCCCAGAAGCGGCATCCACCGTCGCCACAGACTCATCCGACGACACATACGCGACAGTCCCTCCGCCCGTCGCCAGCGTCGCCGGAAAATCGAACGGCGAATCGCCGAAAGCCTTACCCACACTCGCCGCCGGGAACGTCAACACCTGCGGCTGGGCAGGGGCCGGGCCGTGCTCGAACACTGCCTCGACGACGATCACGCCGCCGGCGCCCGCGTCGGCCGGATCGACCACGTAACCAACCACCCCCGAGCCTGGGGCAGTCACCGCAGCCGGGGGAACAGTGACCCCGCCCCACGTCAGCGAATCCGCGCCCGGACCGTCCGACAACTCCCAACTCAACGCCACGCCCTGGCCCGGCTGACCGTAACCCTCGACGTGGTTGGCCGAATCGCCCGCCGTCGCACCATAGGCGTGGACGACGACGTTGTAGACGTCGGCGTCGCGACCGACGGCGTGTGCCAGCAGGCGGGCGACGAGCGGGCCGCGGCGGATCCGTGTTTGCGGCATGGCGATCCTCTCCATCGGAGCGCACGCTCAAGCGGGTGGAAGCGCACACTCCCGAATCGATTGTCGCGGAGATTCGCCCACATAGGAATACACCTCCTAGCTATCGAGGCCATAGGCGCACCCTATGGCCAGGCACGGATCGCCGCCTCCTTGGCCTCGCCCTCCGGCAAGACCAGGACGAACGCCGCCCAGCCCGTCGCCAGGAAGGAGACGTGGCGAGCGGCTCGGGCGGCCCGGATCGCCGACGGGCCGGTAGCACCAGCCCTGACGCCAGGACGACGCTGCAGTGGACGACCGGCAGCGGGCCTCCCCCGCCCTCGCCACTCCCGACGGTTTCGCGCCAGGCACGGGAACCCGCTGCGCGGCCACATCAAGCGAACCGTGACCGCCGAGCTTGCCATGTGATACCCCCAGGGGTATATTGGCGGCTATGAAGCTGGTTGTTGTGGGCGGTGGCGCGGCCGGGATGAGCTGCGCGGCGCGGGCCCGACGGCTCGACGAGGCGGCCGAGATCACCGTTCTGGAGAAAACCGACTATGTGTCGTACGCCTCCTGCGGCCTACCCTACTTTGTCGGCGGCGAGATCGCCGAAGAGCAGAGCCTCCTCGTCCAGACCCCAGCATCCCTGCGGGCCTCGCTCAACCTCGATGTCCGCATCCGCCACTGTGTCACGGCGCTTGATCGAGCCGCCCGCCGCCTGACCGTGGCCACGCCCGACGGCGACATCGCCATCGACTACGACGCCCTCGTCCTCGCCCCAGGCGCCGAGCCGCTGCGCCCGCCACTGCCCGGCCTCGACTCGCCGCGGGTGCAGACCCTCCGCACCGTGCCCGAGGCGCGCGCCCTGCGCGAACAGGCCACGGGCGGGGCGGCCCGGGCCGTCGTCCTCGGCGCCGGCTTCATCGGCCTCGAAGCCGCCGAAGCCCTGGCCCGCCGCGGCCTCGCCGTCACTGTGGTCGAACTCGCCCCCCACGTCCTGCCGCCCCTGGAAGAGGAACTGGCGGCCCTCGTGACGGCGGAATTGACCCGCCTCGGCATCCAGGTCGTGGCCGGCGTCGCCGCCACCGGCGTCGAGCCCGGCGCTGCGGCCGACACCGTCACACTGGCCGACGGCCGCCGACTCCCAGCCGACCTCATCCTGCTCTCCGTCGGCGTCCGCCCCGACACGGCTCCGTTCATCGCCGCCGGGCTCAAAGCCGAGCGCGGCGCCCTCGTCGTCGATGCCCACGGCCGGACCAGCGACCCGGCCATCTGGGCGGCCGGCGACGGCGTGCTCAGCCGCGACGCCGTGACCGGCGCCCTCCGCCCGATCCCCCTGGCCGGGCCCGCCAACCGTAACGGCCGCCTGGTGGCGGACGCCATCCTCCGGCCCGCGACGGCACGGCCCCTGCCCGCCGGCCTCGGCACGGCCATCGTCCGCGTCGGCGACCTGACCGTCGCCCTGACCGGCGCCAACCGGGCCAGCCTCGCCGCCGCCGGCCTGGAGTGCCACACGCTCCACCTCCACCCGGCCCACCACGCCGGCTACTTCCCCGGCGCGCAACCCCTGCACGTCGTGGTCCACGTCGACGCCACCGGGACGCTCCTCGGCGCGCAGGTGGTTGGCGGACCCGGCGCCGACCGGCGCGTTGATGTCCTGGCCACGGCCATCCGGGCCGGGTGGAGCGTGGCCGACCTGATCGACCTCGACCTCTGCTACTCGCCGCCGTACGGCTCGGCCAAAGACCCCGTCACTATGGTTGGCCTGGTGGGCGACAATGTCGTCAACGGCCAGTTGACACTCTGGTACGCCCAGGACGTCGACGCGGTCCTGAACGACTGCCTTCTCCTCGACGTCCGCAGCCCGGCCGAGTTCGCCGCCGGCCACCTGCCCGGCGCCCTCAACATTCCCCACACCGAACTGCGCGACCGCCTCGACGAGGTCACGGCCGCCGCCGCCGGGCGGCCCGTGCGGACGATGTGCGGCGTCGGGCTGCGCTCCTACATCGCCCACCTCATCCTCGTCGCGGCCGGCTTCGACTCCGCCAGCCTGTCCGGCGGCGCCGAGACCCTCCACGCCACACTGGCCGCCCGCGGGCGGTCCGACCTACTCGTCACCGAATCCAACTGAACCAGGAGTTGCCATGACCACCGCCCAACCCGCCACCGCCCGCCTCACCGGCCGCCTGGCTGACGAGGCCGCCGCCCAGCGCAAGATCGCCAACCGCCTGCGCCGGGCCAACGGCCAACTCGAGGCCCTGATCGCGGCCGTCGAAGCCGACGGCGACTGCCGCGCCGTCGTCACCCAACTAGCGGCCGTCTCCAAGGCCATCGACCGCGCCACCTACCTCATCCTGGCCACGGCGATGGAGCGCTGCCTGAGCGACCGCGACGGCACCACACAACCCAACGCAGGCAATGCCGCGCCCCTGACCCTCGAAGAGTTGGAACGCCTTTTCCTCATGGTCAGCTAGGCACCCGCCCGCTGTCACCACGATCCGCCATCCCCAACCAGAAAAGGAAACCCTCATGTGCCGACGTGTCACCTGCCGCGTCTGCGGCAAGACCACCTGGGCCGGCTGCGGCCAACACATCGCCGCAGTCAAGGCGACGGTTCCGAAAGACCAGTGGTGCTCCGGCCAGCACAGCGACGCCGAGCGCGCCGCCGCCCAGCCGACCGGACTGTTCCAGCGCCTATTCGGGTAGGCGCCGGTCACAGGCGCGACGCGACGGCCGACCTGGCTGCCACCGACGACCACGTGGCAGAAGAGCCGTTTGTGACGTCACTTCGTCGCGTCGACGCTATAGGCTGCCGCTATGGAGATCAATCCTCGGCACGTCCTGGTCTTCAAGCAGGTGGTCGACGCTGGATCCATCTCGGCGGGGGCGCGAGCGCTCGGCTGGCGGCAACCGTCCGTCACAGCCCAAGTCCAGGCCCTTGAGCGAGCGCTCGGGGTGCCCCTGCTGCTGCGCCGCCCGACCGGCGTTACGCCGACCCAGGCCGGCCAGAGCGTCTTGGAGCACGCCCGCGCCATCGCCTCCCACCTCGACGCCATGGCGCGCGAAACCCAAGAGCAGCGGGCCAGACGGCTGGGAACCGTCCGGCTGGCTTGCTTCGCCTCGGCCCTGAGCAGCATTGTGCCCGCCGCGTTGGCCGCCCTGCGGCGGCGCTACCCCGACATCGACGTCCAACTGGCCGAAGCCGAGCCGGGCGCCGCCCTCGAACTGCTCGACGCCGGCCGGGCCGACATCGCCATCGTCTACCGGCACGTCGGCGATCCAAGAGCCTTCGAGCTGGCTCCGCGCGTCCAGGTGCCGCTGGCCGACGATCAGGTGCTCCTCATCCTGCCCGGCGCACATCCGCTGGCCGCCCGGCCCGCCCTCGCCTTGGCCGACCTGGCCGACGAAGACTGGATCATCACCTACGAGCGCTGCCGCGACCACCTCATCGACCTCTGCCACCAAGCCGGCTTCGAGCCGCGCGTCAAACACGAAAGCGACGACAACACCGTCATCTACGAACTGGTTCGGCGAGGCCTGGCCGTCGCCGCCGTAACGCAGTCCTCCCTTGGGGCCTCCAAGCTGGCCGACGTCGCCGTCTGCGCCGTGCCCGAACTGACCAGCCACCAAGTCAACGCCGTCTGCCTACCCGGCGCCGAGCGCGTCCCCTCCGTCCAAGCCGTCCTGGAAGCCCTGCAAGCATTGACGTCCAACTGACAAAGGTTATGTCACGTTGGCGAGCGCGTCACGTGGCGGACGTCCCCCTTTCACGTGCCCACGTTCGCCACCACATCACGCGACAGTCCCCATGACGCGCCGTGCGGCAACGGGCACCGGTGGCGATGTCACGATGTCATATCTGAAGACCGTCCAGAAGATCGGCTTGGGCGCGAGCCACTTCGGCGTCGCTTCCGCGCCCGACGGCGTCGAATTGGGCGGCCTCGTCGCGGCGCGAGGCGATCTCGGCGGCCAACAGGGCGTCCACCTCGTCGTCGCCAAGCTCGCGGCGCTCGACCTCGCTGGAGCCGAGTCCCGCCGTGGCACCGGCGACATGGACCGATGTGGCGGGCAGGGCAGCCGCCTCAACAGGCTGGGCGGCGGCGTTGTCGAGCCGCCCCAGCAGCGAGCGCAACGCGGCGACGCGCACCGGGTCGCGCCGCTTGAGCGCGTCTCGCAGATCCGCCCGCGCCGCGGCGGTCAACGTCTCCAACCTGGCCATACGCTGCGTCCTCCTGGTGATCCGTGGTATGCATGGTACTTGATACAGACTTGATATCACTTGCTAATCATCGGCAAGTTCCGGCAAGTTCGTATCAAGTTGAGCAAGCGCAGGGGGTGCTTCACGATTGCCTCACTTCAGCGATGGTCTCGGTGAGTCTGTCGTAGACGCTTGCCAGGTGTTCCTGGACGGCCTCCTGATAGGCGGACGACGAGAAACAACGTCGAGACGCCAACCGGAGGCATCGCACCGGCCGCAGCCTGGACCTGCGCTGCGGTGAGCGGGCACCGACAACGGCGTTAGAGTTGGCCCATGGGCTCCTCGGCAAAGCGAATGACGGTTGTCGTCATCGTCTGCTGCCAGTTCCTCAACTCGTTCACCGGGTCGGCCATGAACGTGGCCATTCCGACCATCGGAGCCGAGTTCCACGCGGCGGCCGCCGACTTGGGCTGGGTGGTGACGGCGTACAACATGTGCACCGTCGCCCTGCTGTTGCCGCTAGGGCGGCTGGCCGACCTGACCAACCGACGGGCCATCTACCTGCTCGGTTTGGGAATCTTGACGGCGGTGGCCGAGGCGGCCGCCTGGGCGCCAGGGCTCGACGCGCTGATCGTGACGCGCGTCATCCAAGGCCTGGGGGCGAGCTGCATTTTCGCCACCGGCCAGGCCATCCTGCTCGGCGCCGTGCCCGACGACAGCCGCGGGCGGGCCATCGGCTGGTCGACGGCAGCGGTCTACATCGGCCTGTCGGCGGGGCCGGTCGTCGGCGGGTTCATCACCCACCACCTCGGCTGGCGGGCGGTCTTCCACGTCATCGCCGTCATCGGCCTGGTGCTGGTCGGCTTCGCCGCCACCCAACTGCCGCCCAACGCCGCCAACAGCGCTTCGGCCCAGCCCGCGGCGGCACCGGTCAACCCCGTCGACCCCGTCCCCGCCAGTCCCGCCCCGTCGCTGCGCCAGCGCCTCGACCTCCCCGGCATGGCACTGGTCACGATCGCGTCCTTGCTGGTGACGTACGGCCTGACGGAATTGCCCGCCGCACCCGCGCTGATCGCCCTGGCCGTCGGCGTGGCCCTGCTGGCCGCCTTCGTTGCCCACGAGCGGCGCACCGACACGCCGCTGCTGCCGGCGACCCTGTGGCGGGCCGGGGCGAACTTCGTGCTGTCAAACCTGTCGGCGCTGCTGTCCTACGCCGCCACCTTTGCCATCTCGTACCTGCTGGCCATCTACCTGCAACAGGTCAAGGGGTTGGGCGCCGACCTGTCCGGCGTCATCCTGATCACCTCGCCGCTCGTCCAAGCTGTCATCTCGCCGTGGACGGGCCGCCTGGCCGACCGCCACTCGCCGTTTCTGCTGGCGTCGCTCGGCATGGGGCTGTGCGCGGCCGGACTAGTCGTCTTCGCCTTCCTCGATCCGGGCACGCCGCTGTGGCTCATCCTCGCCGTCCTAGCGGTGATCGGCTTCGGCTTCGGGCTGTTCGCCACCCCCAACACAACCGCCATCATGTCGATGACGCCGCCGGCCGACCACGGCTTGACCAACGCCTTCATCTCAATGGTCCGCAACCTCGGCATGGTCTGCTCGATGGCCGTCATCACCGTCCTGGTGCGGGCCAGCTTCGGCGACGCCGAAATCGCCACCGCCCCCGTCCCCGTCATCACCAACACCATGCGGCTGGCCTTCGCCATCTTCGCCGGCATCTGCGCCGTTGGCGTGTTCACCTCGCTGAACCGCCGGACTGGGCAGCCGTTGCGTTGACGCGGCGGTGCCCCAAGCCAGCACCGTCCCTCGCGTAAGCAACCTGGGCCGTATCTGATTAATCAGATATGATGGCGGCATGACTGTGATGACGGCGACAGAGGCGTCCCGGCACTTCTCGGCGCTGCTCGACGCCGTCGAGGCCGGGCAGACCATCGAGATCACGCGCGACGGCAAAGCTGTCTGCACGGTGGCCCCCGTCAAGCCGCACACCTGGGGCGCGCTGATGGAGGCCGTCAAGGACTTGCCGCCCGACCCGGACGGCGCGGCCCTGTCGCAGGAGGCCTATGAGTTCGCCCGCTCGCTGACGCAGGAGGACCCGTGGGCCAACGCCTGATCGTCGACACCTCGGTGCTGGTGAACGCCGAGCGGCGCGGCCAGGCCTTCGCCGACGCGCTTCCAGCCGACGCCGACGCCGCTATCCCCGCCATCGTCGTCGCCGAACACCGCACCGGAATTGAACGGGAAGTTGATCCGGCCCGCGCCGCCCGGCGCACACACTGGTTGCAGGCCATCTTGGCCGAAGCGATCATCCTCGACTACACCGCCACCACGGCCGCCCACCACGCCCGCCTGCTGGCCCACGTCCAAGCCCACGGCACCCCCAGAGGCGCCCACGACCTGATCATCGCCGCCCACGCCGCCGAAACCGGCCGCCAAATCGTCACCCTAGACCGCAGGGCCCGCTTAGCGGACCTGCCCGGCGTGGCGGTCGCCGCGTTGGGTTGAGGTGGCGAGCTAATCAGCCAATTCGGCCATGATCTCCGCCTACCTGGCCCTCACTCGGCCGCGACCGGCTGAGCGGCGGCTTTCTTCAGTTGGACGATGGCGTGATGGAGGGCGGCGCGGTGGCGGTGGCGGATCTCCTTGGCGACGGCCGTCATCTGGCCGACGGACGGATCGGCGCCGTCGACGGCGCGAGCCTCTTTGGTGATGGCTTGGTGGGCGGCGGCGATCTCGTCGCGGATCAGCTCCTCGGCCTGCCCGACCATGGCGGCGATCTGGCAGTCGAAGGCCCGCCCGGCGGTCAGCTCGGCGTATTCGGTGACGGCCTGGTCGACCAGCTCTTGGGCGGCGGCCAGTCTGGCGGCGTCGCGGTCGGGCGAGTGGCGTTGCACCTCGTCCAGGCCGATCAGGCTAACTCCGGGCAGGGACGCCACGGCCGGGTCGATGTCGTGCGGCATGGCCAAGTCGATGATCGTCAATGGTCGGACGAACCGCTGTGGCTGCCCCGCCAATGGCTGAGTAGCCGCCGGGTGACGGTCAACGCCAACGACAGCCTCGGCCGGGAGCTGGCGACCGACCGCCGACAGCGCCTCATCAGAGACCTCGGAGGGGGACGCGGCGTCGTTGCGGACATGCGCGGGGACGGGCCGCGCGGCCAGGAGCGTCTCGACGTCGAGCAGATATGACGCGGCCGCGTCTCGTCCCCGCACACCGGAGACCGACATCACCAGGTCGCTGGACCCGACCGCCTCGACCAGCGCGACATGGCCCGGCCCGACCGCCTCGACGCCGTGGGAGGCGGCGAATCCGGGCGCCCGCCCGGACGTCGAGTGGACGCTGATGGCGGCGGCGTTCAACCGCCGCAGCGCCGCCACGCAGACACCGGCGTAACTGCCTGTTCCCAACAGCAGCACGCGGCGTCCCCGCAGCGACACCAGGTCGCCGTTGAGCGGCGTGATGTCGGGACGGCGCCCAGCAACGGCTGTGTCGCCGTTGACGCGGGCGCAGGCCAGCGCCAACGCCACCTGGACGATCGAGCGCCCCAGCCCGGCCAGCCCCGCCCGCGAGCCGACCACGTTGGCCGTCCGCAAAGCGTGCTGGAAGGCCAACTCCAGCGGTTTGGTGGTGGCGTGGCGGGCCCGCGCCTCGTCGGCGGCCCGGCGCACCTGCCCGGCGATCTCGGCGTCTCCCGGCACCATCGACTCCAAGCCGGCGGCAACGGCGAACAGGTGGGCGACGGCCTCCAAGTCGGTGCGGGCGGCAAACGCGCCCAGCGTCTCGTCGGGATCGAGGCCGGCGGCCTGCGCGACCACGCTGGCGGTGGCGATACGGGCGTGCTCCAAACTCCCGGTGCCCAACGGAACGTCCACGTCCATGTACAGCTCGAAGCGGTTGCAGGTGGCCAGCGTGACGGCACCGCGCACCGGCGGGCAAGCCTCGATGACCTGCGACCCGGTGGCGGGCCCGGCGGCGCTGATGCGGTCCAGCGCGGCCAGCGGCAAGTCGCGGTGAGAGGCGGCGATGCAGAACAGTGACACTGCCCGCGATTATAGGAGCCCGCCTCGGCTGCGGCATAATCTCCCATGTGACGACCGCCCCCTTGCTGCAAGCCCTGCGCGGAGCCGCGCCCGAGCGCCAACCGGTCTGGTTCATGCGCCA
Source organism: Propionibacteriaceae bacterium (assembly GCA_031272195.1). Lineage (GTDB taxonomy): Bacteria > Actinomycetota > Actinomycetes > Propionibacteriales > Propionibacteriaceae > Propionicimonas. The sequence goes on along the minus strand of JAISUF010000197.1, from coordinate 17,170 downwards.
GGCCGGGCGCTCGCTGCCCGAATACCGCGCCGCCCGGCGAGGCACGGCCATGTTGGACGCCTGCCTGACGCCGTCGCTGGCGGCCGAGTTGACGCTGCAGCCGGTCCGCCGCCACAGCGTTGACGCGGCCATCTTCTTCAGCGACATCGTCGTGCCGCTGCGCCTGGCCGGGGTCGGCGTCGAGATCCGGCCGGGTGTGGGGCCCGTCATGGATCGCCCCTACGATTCCGCCTGGGCAATCGCCGAACTGGTCAGCCACCGCTTGGACGACGACGCCCTGGCCCCCATCCGCGAGGCCGTCCGCCTGACGGTGGACGGGTTGGCTGCCTTCCCAGGCGCGGCGCTGATCGGCTTCGCCGGGGCCCCGTTCACACTGGCGGCCTACTTGGTGGAGGGCCGCCCCAGCCGCGACCACCTGGCCGCCCGGCGTCTCATGAAATCCGACCCCGCCGCCTGGAACGCCCTCCTTAGCTGGACGGCCGAGTTGAGCGGCGCCTTCCTGCGGGCGCAGGTCGAGGCGGGTGCGGCGGCTACGCAATTGTTCGACTCTTGGGTCGGCTCGCTTTGCTTGGCCGACTACGCCGAACACGTCGCCCCCCACTCGGCGAGGGCCCTGGCGAAAGTGGCCGATTTGGGCGCGCCGGCCATCCATTTCGGGACGGGGACCGGGCACCTGTTGGCGGCCATGCGCGACGTCTTGGATGCCGCCGGGGTGGCCTGCGGCGCGGTCGGCGTCGACTGGCGCACGCCCTTGGACGAGGCCCGGCGAATGGTTGGCGGAGGCGTCGCCCTGCAGGGCAACATCGATCCGGCGCTGCTCGGCGCGCCCTGGGCTGTGCTGGAGGCGCACGTTCGCGACGTGGTGGCGCGCGGGCGGTCCGGGAGCGGCGGCTACGTCGTCAACCTCGGGCACGGCGTGCCGCCGGAAACCGATCCCGACGTGTTGACGCGCGTCGTCGAGCTGGTGCATTCGCTGTGAGCGGGCCGATTCGCCTCGGCACGCGGGCCAGCCGCCTGGCGCTGACCCAATCCGGACAGGTGGCGCGCCGTCTGCGCGAGCTGTCCGGGCGGGACGTCGAACTGGTCCACGTCCACTCGCAGGGCGACCAAGACCAGCGCACGCCGCTGGCCCGGCTGGGCGGCACGGGCGTCTTCGTCACGGCGCTGAGGGCGGCCCTGCTCGACGGGACGTGCGACGTGGCCGTCCACTCGCTGAAAGATTTGCCGACCGAACCGGTTGAAGGTTTGACGCACGTCACGCCGACCCGCGTCGACCCGCGCGACGCCTTGTGCGCCCGCGACGGTTTGACGCTGGACGCCCTCCCGCCGGGGGCGCGCGTCGGCACCGGCTCGCCGCGCCGGGCCTGCCAACTGGCGGCGCTGCGGCCAGACGTCGAGATCGTCGACTTGCGCGGCAATGTCGACACGCGGTTGGCGCGCGCCCAAGGCCCCGCCGCCGATTTGGACGCCGTCGTGCTGGCCTTGGCCGGTTTGACGCGGCTCGGCTTGGACGACTCCGTCACCGAGGCGTTCGACGCCGCCCGCTTCGTGCCCGCCCCTGGACAAGGCGCTTTGGCCGTCGAGACGCGGGCGGCCGAGGCGACGGGCGGCGGTTGCCTGGCCGAGGCTCTTGCCGCCCTGGACGACCGTCCGACCGGGCTGGCCGTCCGCGCCGAACGCCAGGTGCTGGCCACCCTGGAGACCGGCTGCAGCGCCCCCCTGGGAGCGCACGCCCAAGTCGTCGGCGACCAGTTGTGGCTGGTGGCCGTAGCCGCCAAACCCGGCGGCGGACTGGCCCGCGTCGAGCTGTCCCACCCGCTGGATGACGGGCGCGCCCTCGAAGCGGCCGCGGCGGTTGGCGCGCGGGTGGCCGAAGCGTTGCGCGACCAAGGCGTTGGCGATGACTGAGACCATCGCCGACGTGCTGCCAGACAACGATTCGGGCGCGCACCCGGCCTGCGGTCGCCACACCCAATCCGCGTCCGACCCAGCCTCCGACAACCCCCCGCTCGCCTCGGGGTCACCTCTCGGCGGGCACTCACCAGCTCGACAGATGGTCGCATCCCCGAACGCCGCCGCCGCACGGCCCCTGGTTTGGGTGGCCCGCGAGCCGCGCCGGGCCGGCGGCCTGCGCGGGCGGTTGGAGGCGGCGGGGTTCCGGGTGGTGGTGGCCCCGGCCACAAGGATCGTCCCGCCGGTTGACGACGGGCCGCTGGCGGCGGCCGTGCGGCGGCTGGCTGAAGGCGAGTACGAGTGGGTGGCGGCCACCAGCGTCAACACGGTCGAGGCGGTCTTCCGCGCGGCCGCCCATGAGGGCCTCGAACTGGCCACTGACAAGGCTAAATGGGCTGTCGTCGGGCCTGCTACAGGCACCGCGCTGGAACGGCTCGGCATCGCCCCCAGCCTGACCGCCGCCGGTTCGGCGCGATCACTGGCGGAGGTCTTCCCCCGGCCTGACAGGACAGGCGCATTGCTCTTGCCGCAGTCAGAGTTAGCCCCCATGGACTTGGCTGACGCGCTGGCCGGGCTGGGCTGGACGGTCGACCGGGTGGACGCTTATCGCGGCGTGCCGGCCGAGCGCCCGCCTGAACTGGCCGACGAGGCGCCCGCCCTGGTCGTCGTGGCCGCCGGGTCGGCGGCGCGGGCCGTCTCGCGGTGGCTGCCAGGGGCGGCGGCGGTGGCCATCGGGGAGGCCACGTCACAGGCTGCGTCACAGGCCGGCCTGAGAGTATTGTCCGTGGCAGACGAACCCAGCGACGATGCCCTGACAAGGGCCGTCATAGCCGCAGCGGCGACCACCACCGGAAGGACGCGCGATGACCAGTGAAACCACCAACACCTTCACCCTCCCCAGGCCGATCGTGCGGCCGCGCCGCCTGCGGGCGACGCCCGGTTTGCGGCGGCTGGTGGCCGAGACGCGGCTGCGCCCGGCCGACCTGATCTGGCCGCTGTTCGTCAAGGAGGGCATCGACGAACCCGTCCCCATCTCGTCGATGCCCGGGCAGTTCCAGCACACCGAGGAGTCGCTGGCCGAAGCCGTGCGCAGGGCTGCCGAAGCCGGTTTGGGCGGCGTCATGCTGTTCGGCATCCCGGCCTTCCGCGATGCCGAGGGCTCGGCGGGCGTCGATCCGAACGGCGTACTGCAGCGGGCCATCCGCCTGGCCCGCGCCACGCTGGCCGAAGCCGCGCCCGACGGCCCCGCACCGGTCGTGATGGCCGACACCTGCCTGGACGAGTTCACCGATCACGGCCACTGCGGCCTGCTGCGAACTAGCGCGGACGGGACCGTCGTCGTGGACAATGACGCCACGCTGGCCGTCTACCAGCGGATGGCCGTCGCCCAAGCCGAGGCGGGCGCGGAGATCGTTGGCCCGTCGGGCATGATGGACGGGCAAGTCGGCGCCATCCGCCAGGCTTTGGACGAGGCCGGCCACCAAGACGTGGCCATTCTGGCCTACGCCGCGAAATACGCCAGCGCCTTCTACGGGCCGTTCCGGGAAGCCGTCGACTCGACGCTGCGCGGCGACCGCCGCACCTACCAGATGGACCCCGCCAACCGCCGCGAGGGCCTCTACGAGACGGAGTTGGACATCGCCGAGGGGGCCGACATCGTGATGGTCAAACCGGCCGCCAGCTACCTCGACGTGTTGACGCGGGTGGCCGACCTGTCGCCCGTCCCCGTGGCGGCCTACCAGGTGTCGGGCGAGTACGCGATGGTCGAGGCGGCCGCCGCCAACGGCTGGATCAACCGCCAAGCGGCCGTCATAGAGGCGACCCTGGCCGTCAAACGGGCCGGGGCGAACCTCGTCCTCACCTACTGGGCGCCCGAATTGGCCGACTGGCTGGACTGATACGACCAGCCCGCTGACTTGGCGCGACGCCTAGAATCAAACACCCACCAGCCCCAACCGCCAGACAACGAGACAACGAGAGACGATATGGCACAAACCAGCAACCAGCTCAGCAACCAGGCGGCGTTCGACCGGGCCCGCCAAGTCATCCCCGGCGGCGTCAACTCGCCGGTGCGGGCGTTCGGATCGGTTGGCGGCACGCCGCTGTTCCTGGCCTCGGCCGCAGGCGGGTACGTCACCGACATCGAGGGAACCCGCTACGCCGACCTGGTCGGCTCGTGGGGTCCGGCGCTGCTCGGCCACGCCCATCCCGAAGTCGTCCGGGCCGTCCAAGCCGCCGCCGCGCAAGGGCTCAGCTTCGGGGCCTCGACGTTGGGCGAGCTGCAGTTGGCCGAAGCGATACGCGACCGCGTCCCGCCAGCCGAGCGGATCCGGCTGGTGTCGACCGGCACCGAGGCGACGATGACGGCGATCCGGCTGGCCCGCGGCTTCACCCGACGCGACCTGATCGTCAAGTTCGCCGGCAACTACCACGGCCACGGCGACGCCCTGCTGGCGGCGGCCGGCTCGGGCGTGGCGACGCTGGCCCTGCCCGGCTCGGCTGGTGTGACGGCCGCCACCGCCGGCCAGACGATCGTCGTGCCCTACAACGACATCGCCGCCGTCGAGGCGGCTTTCGAGCGCCACGGCGGCCAGATCGCCGCCGTCATCGCCGAGGCCGCCCCCGCCAACATGGGCGTCGTCCCGCCGCTGCCCGGCTTCAACGCCGCCCTGCGCGAGATTACGTCCCGCCACGGCGCGCTGTTCATCGTCGACGAGGTCTTGACGGGGTTCCGCGTCGGCTGGTCCGGTTGGTGGGGCGTCGAGAACGGCCTCGGCCAAGGAGCGACAGCCGGGCCGGCCAACCACTACACCCCTGACTTGTTCACCTTCGGCAAAGTGATCGGCGGCGGCCTGCCGGTGGCGGCCCTCGGCGGCCGGGCCGATGTCATGGACTATCTGGCCCCGTCCGGTCCCGTCTACCAGGCGGGCACCCTGTCGGGCAACCCGGTAGCGGTGGCGGCCGGACTGGCCACGCTTCGCCTGGCCGACGCGGGCGTCTACAAAGCCGTCGCCAAGGCGGCCGACTTCCTGTCGTCCGGCCTGCACCAAGCCTTGGACGCGGCCGGCGTCCCCCACCGGGTGCAGCGGGCCGGCACACTGTTCAGCGTTTTCTTCGGCGAGGGCCCGGCAGCGTCCGCCGTCACCAACTACGAGCAGGCCCAAGCCGGGGCGACGGGCGTCTACAAGGCGTTCTTCCATGCCATGCTGGACCAGCGCGTCAGCCTGCCGCCGTCGATGTTCGAGGCCTGGTTCGTCTCGGCCGCGCACGACCAGGCCGTGGTCGAGCAGATCGCCGACGCCTTCCCGAGGGCGGCGTTGGCGGCCGCCAACGCTTCCAGGGAGGCCTGAGATGAGCCTGGATTTGCAGTTCAACGGACAGACGGTGCCGCTGACGTCCGAGCAGTTGGAGGCCTTCAACCGCCAAGGGCCGCGTTACACCAGCTATCCGACCGCGCCACAGTGGTCGAACGACTTCGGCCCCGACCAGGCCGTCGAGGCTTTGGCGGCGTCCAACCAGCCCGGCCCCGACGGCGCCGTCGCGCCCGTCTCGCTCTACATGCACCTGCCGTTCTGCGACAAGTTGTGCCTCTACTGCGGCTGCAACGTCATCATCGACCCGCTGCGGCGGCGCTCCGGCGGCTACCTCGACCTGCTCAAACGCGACATCGCCGACCTGGCCTCGCGCGTCGACCCCGCCCGGCCCGTCGTCCAGTTCCACTGGGGCGGCGGCACGCCGACATATTTCAGCCCCGACGAGCTGGCCGACCTGTTCACCTTCACCCGCCAGCGCTTCTCCTTCGCCGATGACGCCGAGATCGGCGTCGAGATCGATCCGCGCGTCACCACGCCCGAACACCTCCGAACGCTGCGCGAACTGGGCTTCAACCGCCTGTCGATGGGCATCCAAGACTTCGACCGGCAAGTCCAGGAGGCGGTCGCCCGCATCCAGCCGTACGAGCTTGTCAGGGACCATTTCCAAACCTGCCGCGACCTCGGCTTCGAATCGCTCAACGCCGACTTGATCTACGGCCTGCCCCACCAGACGCCGGCCAGCTTCGCCCGCACCATCGACCAACTGGTCGGCCTGGCGCCTGATCGTATCGCCATGTTCAGCTACGGCCACGTGCCGTGGGTGATGAAACACCAGCGCGTGCTGGAGGGGACGATCCCGCTGGGCGAGGATAAGTTCCAGTTGTTCCGCGTCGGCCTGCAACGCCTCTGCGAGGCGGGCATGGTGTACGTCGGCATGGACCATTTCGCCGTCCCCGGCGACGAGCTTTGCCACGCCCAGCGCGCCGGCACCCTGCACCGCAACTTCCAGGGCTACACCACCAAGGCCGGCGCCGACGTGCTGGCCGCCGGGGTGACGGGCATCAGCGGCCTCGACCGCGCCTTCATCCAAAACCATCGCGGCCTGGCCGACTACGGACGTCTGGTGGCCGACGGCAAGCGCCCGGTGTTGCGCGGCATGTTCCTCAACGACGACGACGTGCTGCGCCGCGACGTCATCTCCGAGCTGATGTGCTTCGGGCGGGTTGATTTCGCCAAGCTGGGGGCCCGCCACGGCGTCGATTTCGCCGACTATTTCGCCCCCGAGTTGGCCCGCCTGAAAGAGTTGGACGCCGAGGGCCTGTCCGTCACCAGCGCCGATTCAGTAGAGGCGACGCCGTTGGGCCATATCTTCGTCCGCCTGCTGGCGATGGTTTTCGACGCCTACCTGCCCGCCGCCGGAGCCGCATCCGGTCCGCGCTATTCACAAACGATCTGAGGGGTGACGATGGAGCGAGCCGACTGCGGACGGACTGCCGACGCTGACGCCGGCGCAGCTCGTCGCCCGACCGCCGCTGACAAGGGGCGATCGGCCGCTGGGGGAGACCCCGCCCCAAGCCCCTCGCCCCCCGCCGACGAGTTGCTCCGCATGGGCCTTGATCAGGCTGGCGACACCCGCCTGATCAAGGTCGGGCGCGGCCTGTTGAGCGGCTGTGGCGACCTGCTGCGGGAGGCGCTGTTCGCCGACGAAGACCAGCCCGCCAAGGCCGACGAGCGCCCGTCCGCGGCCCCCTCCGCCTCCGCCCGCCCGGCCCCCGCCGCTGCCGCCTGCCCGGCTTCCGCTCGCCAGGCCTCCGTCCGCCAAAGCCCGTCCCACCAGCGGCGACGCTGCCTGGTGGTAGCCGACGAGCGAACCTGGCAGGCCGCCGGGGCAGCGGTCTACCGAAGCCTGCGCCGGGCCGGCGTGGAGCTGGCCCAACCGCTGGTGTTCCCCGGCCAGCCGACGCTCTACGCCGCCTACGAGCAGGCCGTTGCCGTCCGGGAGCGTCTGCGCCGCGAGGGCGCGCTCGGTGTGGCGGTTGGCTCGGGCACCCTCAACGACCTGACGAAGCTCGCCTCCGGCGAACTCGGCCAGCCCTACGCCGTCGTCGCCACGGCCGCCTCGATGGACGGCTACGCCGGTTTCGGCGCGCCGATGACGGTGGACGGCGTCAAGACCACCCTGCCCTGCCCGGCGCCCAGGGCTGTCGTCTTCGACCTGGACGTGGCCGCCGGCGCACCGTCGGCGATGGCGGCCTCCGGCTACGGCGACCTGTCGGCCAAGATCCCCGGCGGGGCCGACTGGCTGCTGGCCGACGCGGCCGGCGTCGAGCCGCTCCACCCGCTGGCCTGGCGGCTGGTGCAAAGCGGCGTCCGCGACGCCCTGGCCAACCCGTCAGCGCTGGCGGCCGGAGACGCCGACGCCTTCTCGGGCCTGGCCAGCGGCCTGCTGGCGTCCGGCTTGGCGATGCAGGCCTACCAGGGCACACGCCCAGCGTCGGGGGCGGAGCACTACTTCAGCCACCTGTGGGAGCTGGACCACCTCGGCCAAGACGCCGAACCGCTGTCACACGGCTTCAAGGTGGCTATCGGGACGCTGGCGATGTGCGCCTTCTACGAGGCCTTCCTGGCCCGCGACCTGGCCCGCCTCGACATTGACGACGCCGTGGCCCGGTGGCCGTCCTGGCCCGAGGTCGAGGCCGACATCCGCGCTCGACTGGACGGCCCGCTGGCCGACAAGGCGGTACGCGAAACGCGCGAGAAGTACGTCGACGCCGACGGCCTGCGGGCCCGTCTGCGACGCCTCGCCCAAGCCTGGCCCGAGCTGTCGGGACGCCTGCGCGACCAACTCGTCCCCGCCCGCCAACTGCAGCGGAGCTTGGCCCAAGCCGGCGCCCCCGCCCATCCCGAAGACATCGGCCTGACAACCGACGACGTCAAAGCGACCTTCCCCAAGGCGATGTATTTCCGCTCCCGCTACACCGTCTTAGACGTGGCCCGGGAAGCGGGCTGGTTCGACGAGCTGGTCGACGAGGTTTTCGCCCCCGGCGGCCTGTGGACATGAGACCGGGCCCGGCGTGTCGGGCCGGGGCGATCCCGCCATCGTGCTGGAAGATTGCCGCAACTGTGCCTGGAAAACTGCCGCCGCCTTGTCTGGAAGATTGCCGCGCAGCGGACCGGCCCATGCCGACCGGCTGGTCGAGGCGGGCCGTGGGCGGGACCTCGGTGCGCAGCGGCGCGGCCCATCGGATGGCGGTGGCGTCAAACCCAATCGGCCAGCTTGGCTCAGATCAACGCCTCAAGGCGCTCAGGCGATGCCGAGATACTCCTCCAACGTCAAGGACGGGTCGTCGGCGAAAGCCTTGGCGTCGGCCTTGCCGATGTAGCGGAAGTGCCACGGCTCGTAGGCGAAGCCGGTGATGTCGGTCTTGCCGTCTGGATAGCGCATGATGAAGCCGTACTTCCAGCAGTTGGCGGCCACCCACTGGCCGGCTTTCGACGTGCCGAAGGCGTATTGGCGATACGAGCCGGAGTGGATGTCGACGGCCAGCCCTGTGTGGTGCTCGCTGGCGCCGGGCGGCGCGGCCTGGTCCTGGTCGGGGCCGAGCGCCGTCACGTTGCGCTTGTAAACCTTCTCCTGCTCCTCGTAGCTGCGATAGCCCCACGACACCTCGAGGGTGTAGCCGGCCTTCTTGGCGGCGGCGAACATCGCTGTGATGGCGGCGTCGGTCTCAGCCGTTACGCCGTCCACCCCCGGTCCCTTCTTCGGGTAGTTCTTCGAGACGAGATGGTCTTTGGAGACGACGACGATGCCGCGCACGGTGTACGGCTCGTCCAACTGCGCGCCCTTGCGGACGTCGGCGGTGGCCTTGGTGGCGGCGCGGGCCGAGACGCTGGCAGTGGGTGACCCGCTGGCACTCGACTCAGACGGGGACGCACTGGTGGGTGTCGGCAATCCGGTGGGGGAGGGCGAGTCGGCGCCGCCGGCGATTGGCGTGTCGTACGGTTCGGAGCCCTCGGGCAAGCTGTCGGTTGGCGAAGTCTGCGGCGGCGACTCGGCGGTGGTCGGGCTGTCGGCCGACGTAGGGGCGAAGGTGGGCTGGCCAACCGTCGGCACCTCCTGCGTCTGCGGCGTTTGCGGGACGGCCGTCTGGCTCGGCGCGGCGGCCGTGCCCGAGCGCAACGCCTCCAACACCAAGTGGGGTGCGCCGCCGACGGTCAGCAACAGCGAGATGAACTGTGCCAACAAGAGCTTGAGCAGGACACGGACTAGCTGCAAGGCGTCACCACCGCCCGCTGGCAAGGCATTTCGCAGGGACGCGAAACTCGCCCAACGGCACCCGCAACACCGTCAACGAATTCGTCCTGCCCCATTCGACCAATGATACCCACCTCACCGAACCCGCTATCGCCGCCGTCGCCAGCCAGCCAGTGGTCGACGAGCCGTCCGCGCGGCCCCAGTCTGTGACGTGTGCGCCCCCAGGCCTTCAGGCCCCCGCCGCTGGGAGCCCTCCCCCGCAGCACCGCCCTGTGGCAGCAACGGCACCATCGGGCGGGCAGACGCCTCCCGGAGCGGGAGCGGCGTTAGGCTGGGGCCATGGCCAGTGAGTCTTGGGCCTCCTCGCCGGCGACTCGCAAGAGCATGCAGGGCAACCGCTCCCGCGACACCGCCCCAGAGTTGGCGCTGCGCCGCGAACTGCACTCCCGGGGGATGCGCTATCGCGTCGCCACCGCGCCGCTGCCCGGCGTACGCCGCCGCGTCGACATCGAGTTCCCCCGTGCCAAAGTCGTCGTCTTCGTCGACGGCTGCTTCTGGCACGGCTGCCCGGAGCACCACCGTCTGCCCAAGACCCACACCGACTACTGGGCTGGGAAGGTCGAGGGCAACGCCGCCCGCGACCGCCAAACCACCCAGTTGCTTGAGGAGGCCGGCTGGACGGTGCTGCGCTTCTGGGAGCACGAACCGGTCGCCGAAGTGGCCGACGTGGTCGAGCGGGTCGTCCGCGAACTGCGCGCCGACCGGACCGCTTCCGGCTAACGTTGGGCGCATGAACCCGTTCCAGGCCGACCTGTGGGAGCCGGTTGACGGCTTCGCCTTCGAAGACATCACCTACCACCGCGCGAGGGCCGTCCCGGCGGTCCGGGTGGCGTTCAACCGACCCGAGGTCCGCAACGCCTTCCGTCCCCAAACCGTCGACGAGCTATACCGTGCCCTCGACCACGCCCGTATGACGCCTGACGTCGGCTGCGTCCTGCTGACCGGCAACGGCCCCTCGCCGAAGGACGGCGGCTGGGCCTTCTGCTCGGGCGGCGACCAGCGCATCCGCGGCCGGGCCGGCTACGAATATCGCGAAGAGCCCGAAGGCGACGCCGCAGCGGGTCCTGCCGAAGACTGGGCGGGTGAAGCCGCCTCGGGGTCGTCGATCCCAACGACTCTCCCGTCCGAGCGAGGGGCCGGCCCGTCCGCCACTTCGACATCAGCCGCCGAGCCGCCAGACGCCGCGTCAGGGCGGACGCCCACATCCCGCCGCACCCAGGACGCCAGCCTCGGACGGCTCCACATCTTGGAGGTCCAACGCCTCATCCGTTTCATGCCCAAAGTGGTGATCGCCCTTGTCAACGGCTGGGCGGCCGGCGGCGGCCACTCGCTGCACGTCGTCTGCGACCTGACGCTGGCCTCGGCCGAAGAGGCCCGTTTCAAGCAGACCGACGCCGACGTCGGCTCCTTCGACGCCGGTTTCGGCTCGGCCTATCTGGCTCGGCAAGTCGGGCAGAAGTTCGCCCGCGAGATCTTCTTCCTCGGTCAGACCTACGACGCGGCGGCCGCCCACCGCATGGGCATGGTGAATGCCGTCGTGCCGCACGCCGAACTGGAGACGGTCGGCCTGGAGTGGGCGGCCAAGATCTGCGGCAAGTCGCCGACCGCCCAACGGATGTTGAAATTCGCCTTCAACGCCATCGACGACGGACTGATCGGCCAGCAGGTGTTCGCCGGCGAGACCACCCGTCTGGCCTACATGACCGACGAGGCCGTCGAGGGCCGCGACGCCTTCCTGGCCAAACGCCCGCCGGACTGGTCGTCATTCCCCTACTACTACTGACCCTCGCGCCCAGCGCAAGGAGCCACCGCCTACTGGGCCAAACCGTAGAGACGGTCCCCGGCGTCGCCCAGGCCGGGCACGATGTAGCCGACGTCGTTGAGGCGCTCGTCTTGGGCGGCGCAGACCAGCGTGCAGGGCACGCCGATCGGATCGACGATCTCGCGCATCCGGGCGATGCCCTCCGGGGCGGCAATCAGGCAGATACAGGTGATGTGGTTGGCGCCGCGGTCGACCAGGAATTGGACCGTCCCGCCCAGCGAGCCGCCGGTGGCCAGCATCGGGTCGAGCACGTAACACTGCCGTCCCGACAGATCCTTCGGCAGGCGCTCGGCGTAGGTGAACGGCTGCAGGGTCTCCTCGTCGCGGACCATGCCGACGAAGCCGACCTCGGCCGAGGGCATCAACCGCATCATGCCCTCCAACATGCCCAGCCCGGCCCGCAGGATCGGCACCACCAGCGGCGTCGGGTGCGACAGGGCCGTGCCGGTGGTCGTGGTGATGGGCGTCGTCACCTCGACCGGCTCGACGCGCACCTCGCGGGTGGCCTCGTAGGCCAGCAATGTGACCAGCTCGTCGACCAGTTGGCGAAAGATCGCCGACGGAGTTTTCTCGTCGCGCAGCAGCGTCACTTTGTGCGCCACCAGCGGGTGTTCGATCACGCGCAATTCCACGCGGCCCACTCTAGCGGTAGAAGTGTGGGAAGATTGGTACCTGGCAGCTTGCGTGGAAGGGGTGGTCATGGACATTGATCCCGAGGCCGAGGTCGTCGAGGAGGACGATTTCGACGATGACGACGACTACCCCGAGGACGCCACCGAGGACGACGTCGATTTCGTGCTGGCTCTCTACCACGAGGACGAGCAGCCGGTCGTGACGCAGCTCGAATACGACTTGGCCAACGATTTGGACGCCCTGATCGGGGAGTTGCGGCGCATTCCGGGCGAGGCCGGCACCATCGGCATGGTGTCGATCGCCCAAGAGGTCTTCGCCCTGATTCGCGTGCGCGGCAAAAACGTACAGGTGTATCTATCTGACGCGGTGGCCGCCAACGACTGGCCGATCGCTCGCGACATCGTCGACTTCATCGGCGAGGAGGTGCCCGACGAGGACGACGAGTCGATGCCGGTTGGCGACGCTGGCATGTTGGCCGACGCCGGCCTGCCGGAGTTCGAGTTGGAGGCCATCGCCAACGACTACGACACCGACTCCAGCCTGTTGCTGCAGCGTATCGCCAAGCGCATCCGGTTCGGCCCGCAATTCGCACAAGTGAGCTAATGCGGCGTTGATTGATCGGCACTCCATATGACGCCAGTCGAGGCGATGCGGCTGGCCTTGGCCCAGGCCCGTGCGGCAACAGCGCATGGCGACGTGCCGGTCGGCGCCGTTCTGCTGGCGCCAGACGGCGAGCCGGTCGCCGAGGCCCACAACGAGCGCGAGCTGACCGGTGATCCAACCGCCCACGCCGAACTCCTGGCCATCCGGCGCGCAGCGGCCGCGCTGGGCGCCTCTCGGCTCGACGGCTGCACACTGGTCTGCACGCTCGAGCCCTGCGCCATGTGTGCCGGAGCTATGGTGCAAAGCCGCCTGGCCCGCCTGGTCTTCGCCGCCTGGGACGACAAGGCCGGCGCGGCGGGCTCGGTGTGGGACGCGCTGCGCGATCCGGCTGCGACCCACCGCGTCGAGGTGGCCGCCGGGCTGCTGGCCGACGACAGCGCCCGCCTGCTGAAGGAATTCTTCGCCCAGCGCCGCTGAGCGCAACACCCCATGCAGGCCAGGTGGTCGGGATCGGCCTTGCCGGGTTGCGAGCTTGGCGTCGCGACGTCTACGGCGCATGCGCCGACCTGGTGCTGGCCGAGTCCGCCTTTTCGGGTTGCAGCATCAGCGTCACGACAGAGCGGGAGCGCCAGTCAGCCGGTCCGCCCGCTGCGGCAACGCGACGGCCCGCGCGTGGCGTCCCCGTCTTTGCGGCGTGGACAATCTCTCAGTCGCCGTTTGGCTTGACACCCTGGAGCAGGCCGCGCAAGCGGGCCAAATCGTCCTCGCCGGCGTAGTCGATGACGATCTTGCCGCGTTTGGCGGTGCCGGTGACGGTGACGCGCGTGTCCAGGGCGTCCGACAGCTCGTCTTCGACGGCCTGGGCCAGGGCCGCCCGCGCCTTGGCGGCGACCTTCTTCGTCGTCCGCTTGTGCTCGGGCTCGGCCAGCGCCACCAATTCCTCGACGTTGCGCACCGACAACCCCTCGGCCACCACCCGGTTGGCCATCTTCTCCATCTCCTCGCCCGAGGTCAGCGACAGCAGCGCCCGCGCGTGGCCGGCGCTCAACACCCCGGCGGCGACACGGCGCTGGACGGCCGGCGGCAGTTGCAACAGGCGTATCGTGTTGGCGATCTGGGCCCTGGAGCGCTTGATCTTGCCGGACAGCTCCTCCTGCGTGCAGCCGAAGTCGCTGAGGAGCTGCTGGTAGGCGGCCGCCTCTTCTAGCGGGTTGAGCTGGGCGCGGTGGATGTTCTCCAGCAGGGCGTCGCGCAACAGGTCGGCCTCCTCGGTGCGCCGCACGACGGCCGGAATCGTCTTCAACCCGGCCAGTTTGGCGGCCCGCAGGCGGCGCTCGCCCATCACCAGCTCGTAATCCCCGCCTTCAACCGGTCGGACCACCACCGGCTGGAGCAAACCGACCTCGGCAATCGACTCGGCCAGCTCGGCCAGGGCATCCTCGTCGAAAACGGCCCTCGGCTGCTTCGGGTTGGGCGTGATCTTGTCGACGGACACCTCGACGAAGCGCGCCCCCGCCGGGGCGTCGTGGTCGGTCAGGGCGTCGAAGTAGGCCTCCGGGTCGGTGCGCTGGAGGAGTTCCCCCAGCCCTCGCCCCAGGCCGACATGCTTGGCGGCAGCCATCGTCAACTCCTCACTTCGCCCTGGCGGCGATCTCGGCGGCCGCGTCCAGGTAGGCCTGGGCGCCGGCCGATTTCTCGTGGTACGACAGCACCGACGAGCTGTACGAGGGGGCCTCCGCCACCCGCACCGAGCGCGGGATGACGGCGTTCAGCGTCTGGTGGGGGAACCAGCGGCGGACCTCGTCGGCCACCTGCTGGGAGAGTTTGGTGCGCACGTCGAACATCGTCAACAAGACTGTCGAGACATCCAACCGAGCGTTGATCGAGGTTCGGATGATGTCGATGGTCTTGAGCAGTTGCGTCAAGCCCTCCAGCGCGTAGAACTCGCACTGGATGGGTATGAGCAACTCGCGCGCGGCCACGAAGGCGTTCAACGTCAACAGGCCCAACGACGGTGGGCAGTCGATGAAGACGTAGTCGAACTCGACCTCCGCCAACAGCGCGTTGAGGGAGTTGCGCAATTGGTTCTCGCGGGCGACGCGGCTGGCCAACTCCAGCTCGGCCCCGGCCAGGTCGATGGTGGCTGGCAGCACCCACAGCAGTGGGCTCTCTGGCGAGTTGACGAGCAGCTCCTTCATCGGCTGGCCGCCCAGGGCCTCGTAGGTGCCAGGCGTGCCCTCGGAGTGCTCGACCCCCAAGGCCGTCGATGCGTTGCCCTGCGGGTCGATGTCGATGACGAGTGTCTTCAGGCCGCCCCGCGCCAGGCCGACCGCCAGATTGACGGCGCTAGTCGTCTTGCCAACCCCGCCCTTCTGGTTGGCCACGACCATGATCCGGGTGGTCGACGGATGGGGGAACTGCGGTGTTTCACGTGAAACATTGTCGAGATCGTCGGGCTGCAACTCGGCATCGTCGCCCACCTCGGGCACGTCGAACATCGCCCTCCTGGGCCCACCTGAACCGCTCACCAGACTCCTCCCCTTCCATGCCAAACGAGCACTAGCCTATCCCAGCCCACTGACACTCCCGCACACGATTGGGCCACCTCAGGATGTCCTCCAGCTCGCCCTCCTCCAGCGGGACACTTCCGCACACGATGGGGCCACCTTGTTCGGCGGCGCCTTCGGCCTCGCCCGCCTCGACACTTCCGCACACAATAGGGGGCGCCCCAGTCACGCGCAGGGCCCCGGCCCTCGCCAGGTCTCTCTCGCGAAGCACGCCGGATCGACGTCACACGCAGGGGCCCGGCGCTGGCCACGTCTCTTGCCGTGTGTCTGCCACGACCTCCTTCATCGTGGGCCAGCAATAATCAGCCAGCCAGCGGATTCAATATCGCCATATTCAGATATCTCATTGATTTTGACCGCCCGAACCCATCTGCCCACACGCGCCGACCCGACCGCCGGTGTCCCCCCACGCGCCCCTCCGCCAGCCCCCGCAGCGACCGGATCGACTTGTCCTCACCATCGGCAATACGTGACATGGGGACTTCTGTCACGTGGTTGCCCAAGAGCAGCCCCCTGCGGCACGGGACACAAGAACCGTCCCCATGTCACGCTGTCGTCGCCACCACCGCCCAGGTGCGCTCGTCGGCGTGGGGCACGGGGAGTTCGACCACTTCTAGCCGCAGACGCTTCCCGGCGGCCGACTTGGCGCGGGCCGCCTCCTCGGCGGCCGACTCTCCCTTCAGGGCTAACAAACGGCCGCCGGGGGCCAGCAGCGGCAGACACCAGTCGAGCAGCTTCTCCAGGGGCGCCACGGCGCGACAGACGACCGCGTCGAAGCGGCCGGCCCCGTCGGTTCGGGCGTAGTCCTCGGCCCGGGCCCGCACGACTTGGCAGTTGCGCAGCGCCAACCCCGACACCGCCAACCGCAGGAATTTCTCGCGGCGGGCCAACGAGTCGAGCAGCGTCACCGAAAGGTCTGGACGGACAACCGCCAGCGGGACGCCCGGCAGGCCGGCCCCGGTTCCGACGTCGCAGACCTGTTCGCCGGTCCCCAACAGCGGCTCGACGGCCAAGCTGTTGAGGATGTGACGCCGCCAGATACGCTCGCCCTCGCGCGGCCCGAGCAGCCCCCACTCGATGCCGACACCCGCCAACAGCGCCTCGTATTGGCGAAGCCGCGGCATTGCCGCCTCCAAGCCACCAGCGGACTGCGCCAAAGGGTCGGCACTCCCGTCGCCGTCCCCCGGTCGCACTATTGGCGCGTCCGCACCAGCGCCCAACGAAGACGGCGGGAGCCGCTGCGCTAGAGGGTCCGTCCCCGCGTCCACCGGCTCGTCTCGGGGAGACGCCGAAGCAACAGTCGAAACGCACTGCGCCGCACTGCCCCCGGCGCCCGACGACATCGCCTGACGGCTGCCCCGCACCGACTCGTCCGCGCCGGTCTCCTCAGCGTCCATGGCCGACTGCTAGGCGCGCGAGATGACGACTCTCCGGTTGGGCTCTTCGCCCTCGGACTCGCTGACCAGCCCCGCTTTGGCGACGACATCGTGGACGATCTTGCGCTCGAACGGGTTCATCGGCGCCAGGCGGACCTGCTCGCCGGAGGCCTCCACCTCGGCGATGGCCTCCTTGGCCAACAGCTGCAGCTCGGTGCGGCGGCGCTCGCGGTGGCCGGCGATGTCCAGCATGAGGCGGGAGCGTTTGCCGGTCTGGGTCATGACGGCCAGCCGCGACAGCTCTTGCAGGGCCTCCAGGACCGCGCCGTCCTTGCCGACGAGCGTCTCGGATTCGGTGATGATCGAGACGTGGGCCCGCCCGCCCTCGACAAAGGTGTCGATGTCGCCGTCCATGTCGGCGATGTCGAGCAGCTCCTCAAGGTAGTCGGCGGCCACTTCGCCCTCGTTGAGCAGCGCCTCCTCGCGCTTCGAGGCGCCGCCTCGGCCCTCGCCGTCGGACTCGTCGGACTCGTCGTCGTCCCCCTCGGCTTCCTCGTCGTCCTCAGCAGCGGCGGCGTCACCCTTAT
>JAISUF010000068.1 GCA_031272195.1 Propionibacteriaceae bacterium | reverse complement strand
ACCACCGTCCTCGCGGCGGGGCTGTGACGGGGGCTTGTGAATCAACTCTTAGACTGGGATGCGATGACCGATTACGCATTCGCCACGACGCCCGCCTTGGCCTGCCCGTATTGCGGCAGGCGGATCGACGCCGACACCGCCTGGGCCGCCCGCGCCCGCGACCGCTGGGGTTGGTGCGGCGTGACGGCGAGCAGCGGCGGCGTTGTCGAGGGGGCGCTGCTGTTGACGCCGACGACGTCCGGCAACGCCTTGCTGAAGGCCCTGTGGGTGGACGCCGAGCACACCGGCCGGGGCGTCGGCAAGCATCTTGTGCAAACGGCCGCGGCCGGCTTGTTGAAGCGCGATGTCCGCTATCTTTGCGCCCAACCGGCCACGGCCGCGCCAAGCTGCGAGTGCCCGCCGCCCGGTTTTCTACGCCGGGTCGGTTTCGAGCCGATGGGACGCGGCCCGCTCCACCGCCTCGACTTGGGCGGCACGGTCGTCGAGCCCAACCACATCCGCGCCACCCTGGAGCGCCTGTTGGCCGGCCTGCGCCCGCTGTCCCCGGAGGCCGCCACCCGCAACGATTGAGCCCAGCCGCCGCCTGCCCTCCCGCCTCGTCGGGGGATTCAAGGCTTGAGGGGTCTGGGCGGTAGGGTTGTCTGCGACGAGTTGACCCGGAAGGAACTGTTGTGACGCTTCACGATTGTTGGCTGCTGGCCAAGAAGTGGTGGGTGTTGATCGTCTGCGTCACGCTGCTGGGCGGGGTGGCCGGCTACGCCTATTCGAAGCTGGGGGCCGACGTCAAGTATGTGTCGACGACGCGGTCGCTGGTGTCGGTCTCGCCGGTGCCGAACGTCGAGTGGTCGCCGACGGCCACCAACACGCTGATCCAATCGCTTGTCAACTACGGTTTCTCCGACGACCAGTTGACGCAGGTGGCCGACTTGGCCGGGCTGGACGTCAAACCGGAGGCTTTGCGCGGCCAGTTGGCCCTCAGCCAGAAGGTGGCAACGGTCTACGTGTCGTACACCAACCGCGACGCCAAGCTGGCGCAAACCGTCTCCGACGCTGCGATCAAGGTGTTCCTGGACGCCGTCCAGGCGACGCTGGACGACTCCAAACTGCAAGTCACCGCCCGCACCAGCAGCTCCGTCGAGGAGCAGTCGGGCACCAGCTCGGGCATGAAGACTGGCCTGGCCGGGGCGTTCGCCGGGTTCGTGCTGTCTTGCGCGGCGGTGCTGGTGCTCTACCTGCGGCGGCGCACCATCTTGAGCGCCCAGACGGTGGCCGGCGTCACCGACCTGGAGGTCTTGGCCGACTTGCGCGCCAAGACCGTCACGCCGGATCTGTTGCGTGCCAAAGTGGCGCTGTTGAGCGGCGGCAAGACGGATCTGACGCTCTGCCTGGCCAGCGGCGCCGACGCCGCCGACGCCAAGACCGCCCAAGCCGCCGAAGAGCTGGAGGCCGCCACTGCCGACCTGTCGACCGTCGCCGGTCTGCGGGCGGCGGCAGTCGCCGAGGCGATCGTCGTTGCGATGGTCGTCGGCAAGTCGCGGGTGGACGCCGTCCGCTCGGCCCTGCTCGACCTGCGCCAGGCCAACCTCAAGCCGGTCGGCGTCATCCTGCTGTGAGGCGTTGATCCCCATGCCGAAACCGCCCGCCTGGTTGCGCGCCGTCAGGCCCAAACAGTGGCTGAAAAACCTCTTGACGTTCGCCGCGCCGGTGGCCGGCGGGCAGTTGTTCGAGCCTAGCGTGCTGCGCCACTCGTTCCAGGCCTTCGTGGCGTTCTGCCTTGTCAGCTCGGCCGTCTATCTGGTCAACGACTTGCGCGACGCCGAAGCCGACCGGCAGCATCCGACCAAGCGCTTCCGGCCGATCGCGGCCGGCGAGCTGTCGCCCAAGGCGGCCGTGCCGATGGCTGTCGGCTGCGCCCTGGCGGCCCTACTCGTCGCCTGGCCGGGAGGCGGCTGGCAGGCGGCCTGGCCGGCTTGGCTGGCCGTCGGCTGGCCGCCGGACTGGCTGCTGCTGGCCACCATCGCCACCTACCTCGTGTTGCAATTGGCGTATTCGGCGTTCCTCAAACACCAGCCGGTGATCGACTTGGCGATGGTCGCCTCGGGCTTCTTGCTGCGGGCCGTCGCCGGCGGCGTCGCCTCCGACATCGCGCTGAGCCAGTGGTTCCTGCTGGTCGCCTCGTTCGGCTCGCTGTTCATGGTGTCCGGCAAGCGCTATTCGGAGTTGAAGACGCTGGGCGACGAGGCCCGCACCCGCCCGTCGCTGGCGCAATACTCGCTCGGCTATCTGGCGCTGGTGACGACGGCGTCGGTGGCCGTCCTGATCGTCTGCTACTGCCTGTGGGCGCTGGACTCGTCGCACGGCCAGCTTTGGGGCGTCAACTGGGCGGCGGTGTCGACTGCCCCGTTCACGCTGGCCGTCCTGCGTTACGCCAAAGTGGTCGACGCCGGCCAGGCCGGCGAGCCGGAGGAGGTCGTCCTGACCGACCACATGCTGCAAGCTCTGGCCGTCCTGTGGGCCATCCCCCTGGCTGTCGCCGTCTTCGCCTGAGCCTCCTGGCACGCGGCCGCCCGCCACCCTCGTCCCACCACTCGACAGCCGGTCACGGACCCGCCCGGTCGGGGCGACAATGGGTCTCCCACACCATGCCAGCTAGGAAGCAACGATGAACGAGATCCCACAACCCCTGCCCAAGCGGGTGGTGTGCCTGCACGCCCACCCCGACGACGAGTCCCTCTCGACGGGGACGCTGATCGTCGAGCTGGTGGCGCGGGGCTGCCAGGTGGCGGTGGTGACGGCGACGCGCGGCGAGCGCGGCGAGACGACGCCCGGCTTCGCCGGTTTGGAGGGGACGCCGGACTTGTCGCGGCGGCGGGCCGAGGAGTTGAACCGGGCCCTGCACGTGCTGGGCGTCAACGACCACGCCTTCCTGGGCTGGCCGCCGTGCCGCGCCGCCGGCCTGGCCCCAAGGGTGTACGAGGATTCCGGCATGAGCTGGGTGACGCCGGACTGGGCCGGCCCCGCCCCGGACGCCAGCCCCGAGTCGTTTTGGCTGTCAGACCGGAACGAGGCGGCCGCCGACCTGGAGGCCTACCTGGCGAGTTGGGGGGCGGAGTTGGTCGTCACCTACAACGAGGACGGCGGCTACGGCCACCCCGACCACGTCGCCTGCCACGAGGTCGCGGTCTTGGCCTGCCGCCACGTCGGCCTGCCTTTGTGGACGGTCGGCATCCCCCGCCTCGACCAGCCCGGCGTCGAACAGTCCGACCCGGGCCCGGCCAACCCGGCAGAGGTCGCCCAGACCGACGCCGCAGCGCGCCCCGGCCAGGCGGCCCGGCCCCAGGGGGACGACGCCACAGGACCGAGCGACGGGAAGGCAGCAGACGCCAACAAGGCCCTCGACGCCGCAGCGCGCCCCGGCCAGGCGGGCTCCGACCATGTGTCCCGACCCCAGGCGGACGCCGCCGCACCAAGCGGCGGGGGCGGAGGCGGCGGCCGGGGGACGCCCAACGGTGCGGCCGCCACCCCTGACGCAGAGCCGGTCTTGATCGACCTGCCGCAACACCTGCCGACCGTCGTCAAAGCGCTGGGCTGCCATGCCAGCCAGGTCGTCTTGGACGGCACCGACATGGTCCACTCCGGCGGCCAGCGCCACCCGATCCCTTCGGCGTTCACCCTGCGCACGGCCGTCCCTGCCTAGTCCGGCGTCGCGCGGCAATCCGCCGCTGCGACCTCGGGCAGTGGGCGGACAGGGCCGCGCGGCAACCCGCCGCCTCGTCCACCGCCGCCGCCCAGCCAGCGCACAGGCCCGGCATCTAGGGGAATCGGTAGAGTGGTGGGCTAGCCCTATACAATTGGCCGGGAAGCGATCTGGGAGTGGGATATGGAGCTAAGCCGACGCAGTGTGCTCGCCGGGCTGGCCGCTTTGGCGGTGGCCGGTTGCAGCCCGACAGGCGATCAACAGCCGGGCAGCCAGGCTTTGGGCGGACCGCAGGGCACCACCGCCACCTGGCCCACACCCTCCCCCACGCCGACCGAATGGGTTGACGAGACGCCGCGCTGGCCGCTGACCGGCGCCGTCCTCGACGACGGCGATTCAGCCAAAGCCGCCCACCCGGCGGTGGCCGTCAAGATCGCCGTCGAGAAGCGCTCCTTCCCGCAGTTCGGACCCGAGGACGCCGATCTGGTCTTCTGGCAGGCCCAGGGCAACTCGTACGACATCACCCGCCTGTGCGCCATTTACCACTCCAAGTGGCCCGCCGACGGCGCCGGCCCGATCCGCTCGGCCCGCCCCGTCGACGTCGACTTGGTGTCACCGTTGAAGGGCGTGCTGGCCTCGGCCTCGGCCACCGACTGGGTGATGAGGTACATCCGCCACCACAAGAAGGCCATCGAATACATCGTCAAGTACGGCGACCGCTCGGCCCGCTGGACTCTGCGCAACCCCGGCGGCTGGTGGAAGGGCGGCAACCAGACCGACAAGTCCGTGATCGCCTTCCCGAAGGTGATGTCGGAAATGGCCGAGATCGGCCAAGGCAAGGTGCCCGCCACCTATTTGCAGTACGCCGCCAGCGACGACGAGGTGTCGACGGTCAACGGCCAGGCCGTCAAGCAATTCGAGATCAGCTATCCGACCAAGACGATCGGCACCGAATACCACCGCTGGAAGTGGAACGCCAAGAAGCAGCTGTGGCAGCCGTCGATCCGCTTCTACGAGGGCTCGGACTTCTACGACTACAAGGTGCGCAGCGGCGAGCAAATCGGCGTGCCCAACGTGCTGGTGGTCAACTGCAAGTGGAAGATGGGCGTCGTCGACGGTTACGGAACCGCCCACAAGGAGCCGCTGTACTCGATGGAGGACGGCTCGGACAAGTTCACCTACTTCCATGACGGCAAAGCCGTCACGGGCACCTGGAAGAAGGGCTCGGCCGGGCAGCGTTTCGTCTTCACCCTCGACGACGGCAGCTTCTTGAAGATGGCCCCGGCCAAACCTGGGTCGAGCTGCCCCAACACGGCGCCAAGATCAAGACGTCCTGACGCCAGACCCGAGGCCCAGCCCTGACGCGGGCGACAGCACGGCGATGCCCCAGACCGGCCCGGCGGTGGCATCCTGGCGGCACCATCGTCACACAACCAAGACTTCCTGACGCCCGACCCGAGGCCCAGCCCTGACGCGGGCGACAGCGCCAACGGAAATACGCACGACCAGCCCTGCCCGCCCCGGCTCGGCAACCTGACGCCACCGTCGTCACACAGCCTGGAATGCCCCCGTGGCGATGGGCCCTGAGGACGGCACAGCCCCGACAACCGACCGCGACTCGTGCGGCCACGGCTGCGGCAAAGCGGCTAAGACTCCGGCAGCACTGGCACGATCGACGGGTCGTCGAAGAACGGGCCGAAGCCGATCTGAGCCGCGCCGGCCAGCACCGCCCGGCCGTCCAAACGCCCCGGCTGGATCGGCAGGGGCGTGGTCAAGGCCGTCTGGGAGGCGATGACCTCTTGGATCAGCGGTTCGATCCAGGGGTGGAGGCGGGCCAGGTAGCCGCCGAGGATAACGACGCCGGGATCGAGCAGCGCGCACATCGTCTTGACGCCGAAGCCGACCGCCCTCCCGGCGACGGCGAGCGCCTCCAGGGCCCGCTGGTCGCCGGCGGCCGCCCGTGCGAGGATCGCGTCGACGGCCGCGTCGATGCCGTCGGCCTCCAAAACGTCCGACACCGCAGCGGCCTCGGCCAAGGGCTCCGGGCCGGCGTAGGCCGCGACGCACCCGACCGACCCACAGGGGCAGGGCCGACCCCGCCAGTCGACGGTGACGTGGCCGACGCCGCCGCCGAGTCCGTCCTCGCCGACGAACACCTTCTGGTCGGAGATGACGCCGCCGCCGACGCCGACGTCCGCCTTGACGTAGGCCGCAACCCTGGGTCGCGGCCGGTCGAGCGCGAAAAACTCGGCCAGAGCGGCCGTGTTGGCGTCGCTGACCAGCGTCAGCTCCACGCCATCAGGCGCGCCGGCCTGGCGGATCAGTTGGATCAGCGGGACGCGCCGCCAGCCGAAGTCGATGGCGTCCTTCACCTCGCCGGAAACCGAGCCGACCGGGGCCGGCATGGCGATGACGCAACTCAGCAGCACGCCGCCGCCGGCGTCGGCGGCCCCGGCGGCTTCCCGCAGCAGTTCGGCGACGAGGCTGGCCACGCCCTCGGGTGGGACGCGGCCCCGCGCCAGGGCGCGGCGACTGGACCAGGTGGTCGCTCCGGTGCAGGTTGTCAGCTCGGCTTCGACGCGCCCACTGGTGATGCTGACGCCCAGCACCAGCGCTCGGGCCGGGACGATTTCGAGCGGGGTGGCCGGCCGTCCGCGTTTGCGGCCGTCGGCGGGCGGGTTGTCGACCGGCCGGACGAGGCCGCGCGACTCCAAGTCGGCGACGAGGTTCGTCATCGAGGCGTGGACCAGCCCGGACCGGCGGGCGATCTGGATTCGCGACAGCGGCCCGGCGTCGCGCAAAGTGCGCATGACGATGCCGAGGTTATGGCCCCGGATCGTGTTGACGTCCGCGGGCTGGTGCCTGCCGTTCATCGAGCCTCCCACCTTCGCTGAAGCCCCACCCTACCGCCCCCGCCCGCCGCCGGACTGGCGTCGACGTGGGACCCGGAACTGTTGCGCCAAGTCGGCGAGGCCCTGGGCGTGGAGTGCCAGGCCGAGGATGTGGCCGTCCTGCTCGGGCCGGGCCTCAACATCAAGCGGACGCCGCTGTGCGGGCGCAACTTCGAATACTTCTCCGAAGACCCGTATCTGTCCGGGCAGTTGGCCGCCGCCCTCGTCGAAGGCGTCCAGGCCAGCGGCGTCGGGGCCTGCCCGAAGCATTTCGCAGCCAACAACCAGGAGACGAACCGCCTGACCGTCTCGGTCGAGGCCGACGAGCGCACGCTGCGGGAGATCTACCTGCCCGCCTTCGAGGCGGTCGTGCGCCAGGCCCGGCCCTGGACCGTCATGTGCTCCTACAACAAGATCAACGGCGTCTACGCCTCCCAGAACCATTGGCTGCTGACCGAAGTCCTGCGCGACGAGTGGGGCTTCGACGGCCTGGCGATGTCCGATTGGGGAGCGGTCGACAACCGGGCCTGGGCTGTCGCGGCTGGCCTCGACTTGGAGATGCCGTCGTCGGGCGGCCACGCCACCGGCGTCATCCTCGAAGCGGTTCGGGCCGGAACGCTGTCCGAGGCCGACGTCGACCGCGCGGCGGGCCGAGTCCTGCGCCTGGCGCGCCGGGCGCAGGACGCCCGCGCCGGCCTGACCAGGTTCGACGCCGAAGCCCACCACGCCCTCGCCCTGCGGGCCGCCCAGGCCAGCGCCGTACTGCTCAAGAACGAGGGCGTCTTGCCGGTCGACCCGAAAGCCGGCCGGCTGGCCGTCATCGGAGAGCTGGCCCGCACGCCCCGCTATCAGGGCGCGGGCAGCTCGCTGGTCAACCCGACCCGGCTGAGCGACGCCCTTTCGGCGTTGCGGGCGCTCGCCCCCGACCTTGCCTTCGCCCCCGGCTACACCCTCGACGGCGACGCGCCCGATCCGGCGCTGGCCGCCGAGGCCGTCGAAGCGGCCCGGCAGGCGTCGACAGTGCTGCTGTTCCTCGGCCTGCCCGCCGCCTGCGAGTCGGAGGGCTTCGACCGCGACCACATGGACCTCCCGGCCGCCCAAAATGCCCTGGTCGAGGCGGTCTTGGACGTCAACCCGAACGTCGCCGTCGTCTTGTCGAACGGGTCGGCCCTCACCCTGCCGTGGGCCGACCGCGTCCCCGCCGTCTTGGAGGGCTGGCTGCTCGGCCAGGCCGGCGGACAGGCCTTAGCCGACCTGCTCACAGGGGCGGCCTCCCCGAGCGGCAAGCTGGCCGAGACCATCCCGTTGGGCTATCTCGACACCCCGG
>JAISUF010000038.1 GCA_031272195.1 Propionibacteriaceae bacterium | reverse complement strand
GGGCGGCCGCGCCGGCCGTTGTCGAACAGCGAGTCGACGGCCTCCTGGAGCATCCGCTTCTCGTTGTTGACGATGATCTCGGGCGCGCCCAGGTCGAGCAGCCGCTTGAGGCGGTTGTTGCGGTTGATTACGCGGCGGTAGAGGTCGTTCAGGTCCGACGTGGCGAAGCGGCCGCCGTCGAGCTGGACCATCGGGCGCAGATCCGGCGGGATGACGGGCACTGCGTCCAACACCATCCCCAGCGGCGAGTTGCCGGTGGTCAGGAAGGCCGACACGACCTTGAGGCGCTTGAGGGCGCGCGTCTTGCGCTGGCCCTTGCCGGTCTGGATGACGTTGCGCAGCTCCTCGGCCTCCGACTCCAGGTCGAAGGTGGCCAGGCGCTCCTTGATCGCCTCGGCGCCCATGTAGCCCTTGAAATACTTGCCGAAGCGGGCCTTCATCTCGCGGTAGAGCACCTCGTCGCCCTCGAGGTCTTGCACCTTGAGGTTGCGGAAGCGGGTCCACACGGCGTCCAAGCGGGCCAACTCGCGCTCGGCGCGGTCGCGCAGCTGCTTGGCCTCCTTCTCGCCCGAGTCGCGCACCCGCTTCTTGGTGTCGGCCTTGGCGCCCTCGGCCTCGAGCTGGGCGACGTCCTCCTCCAGCTTGGCCATGCGGGCCTCGATGTCGGCGTCGCGGCGCTGCTCGATCTGCTTGCGCTCGACCTCGACCTTGGCCTCCAGAGAGGGCAGGTCGCGGTGGCGGGCCTCCTCGTCGACCGACGTGATCATGTAGGCGGCGAAGTAGATGACCTTCTCCAGGTCTTTCGGCGCCACGTCGAGCAGGTAGCCCAGCCTTGAGGGCACACCCTTGAAGTACCAGATGTGGGTGACGGGGGCGGCCAGCTCGATGTGGCCCATCCGCTCGCGGCGGACGTTCGAGCGCGTCACCTCGACGCCGCAGCGCTCGCAAATGATGCCCTTGAAGCGGACCCGCTTGTACTTGCCGCAGTAGCACTCCCAGTCCCTGGTCGGGCCGAAGATCTTCTCGCAGAACAGGCCGTCGCGCTCCGGTTTGAGCGTGCGGTAGTTGATCGTCTCCGGCTTCTTCACCTCGCCGTGCGACCATTCGCGGATCTGCTCGGCGGTGGCCAGCCCGATGCGCAGCTCATCGTAGAAATTAACGTCTAGCACTTGTCTCTTCCTCTGCCCTTCGATCACCCGGCCTCGGGCCGGGCATGGCGTTTGCCGGATTCTTAAACTTCTTCCAAGGTGGCGAACGAGTCGGCGCCCGGACGGCGCGACAGGTCGATGCCGAAGTCCTCCGCGGCGCGGAAGTCGTCTTCGGAGTCTCGCAGCTCCACGACGGTGCCGTCGCTGGACAGCACCTCGACGTTCAAACACAGCGACTTCATCTCTTTGACCAGCACCTTGAACGACTCTGGGATGCCCGGCTCGGGGATGTTCTCGCCCTTGACGATCGCCTCGTAGACCTTGACGCGGCCCGGCACGTCGTCGGACTTGATCGTCAGCAGCTCCTGGAGCGCCCAAGCGGCCCCGTAGGCCTCCAGCGCCCAAACCTCCATCTCGCCGAAGCGCTGGCCGCCGAACTGCGCCTTGCCGCCCAGCGGCTGCTGGGTGATCATCGAGTACGGGCCAGTCGAGCGGGCGTGGATCTTGTCGTCGACCAGGTGGTGCAGCTTCAGCATGTAGATGTAGCCGACGCCGACCCGCTCGGGATACTCCTCGCCGGTGCGCCCGTCGAACAGCCGCGCCTTGCCGCCGGCGTCGACCAGCTTCATGCCGTCACGCTGCGGCAGGCCGTGCTCCAGCAGGCCGCCGATCTCGACTTCGGTGGCGCCGTCGAAGACGGGTGTGGCCAGCCGCTGGCCGGGCTCGACGTGACCCAGGCCGACGTCTTTGAGCCGCTTGGCCCAGGGCTCGTCGACATCGGTGATGTCCCAGCCGGCGTGGGCGACCCAGCCGAGGTGGGTCTCCAGCACCTGGCCGACGTTCATGCGGCTGGGCACGCCCATCGGGTTCAAGATGATGTCGACCGGCGTGCCGTCCTCCATGAACGGCATGTCCTCGACGGGCAGGATCTTCGAGATGACGCCCTTGTTGCCGTGGCGTCCGGCCAGCTTGTCGCCGTCGGAGATCTTGCGCTTCTGGGCGACGTAGACGCGGACCAGCTGGTTGACGCCGGGCGGCAGCTCGTCGCCGTCCTCGCGGTCGAAGACGCGCACGCCGATGACGGTGCCCGACTCGCCGTGCGGCACCTTCATGGAGGTGTCGCGGACCTCGCGGGCCTTCTCGCCGAATATGGCGCGCAGCAGGCGCTCCTCGGGGGTCAGCTCCGTCTCGCCCTTCGGCGTGACCTTGCCGACGAGGATGTCGCCGGTGTTGACCTCGGCGCCGATGCGGATGATGCCGCGCTCGTCCAGGTCGGCCAGCATCTCATCGGAGATGTTGGGGATGTCGCGGGTGATCTCCTCGGGCCCGAGCTTGGTGTCGCGGGCGTCGATCTCGTGCTCCTCGATGTGGATCGATGTCAGGACGTCGTCTTGCACCAGCCGCTGGGACAAGATGATGGCGTCCTCGTAGTTGTGGCCCTCCCAGGGCATGAACGCCACCAGCACGTTGCGGCCCAAGGCCATCTCGCCGTGGTCGGTGCAGGCGCCGTCGGCCAGCGGCGAGCCGGCCTCGACGCGGTCGCCGGCCGCCACGATCGGGCGCTGGTTGATGCAGGTGGCCTGGTTGGAGCGGGAGAACTTCGCCAACTGGTAGCTGGAGTACGTGCCGTCGTCGTTGGCGACGTCGATGATGTCGGCAGATACCGACGTCACGGCGCCCGCCTTGGCGGCCACCAGCACGTCGCCGGCGTCGACCGCTCCGCGATACTCCATGCCGGTGCCGACGAACGGCGACTCGTTTTGGATCAGCGGCACGGCTTGGCGCTGCATGTTGGCGCCCATCAGGGCGCGGGAGGCGTCGTCGTGCTCCAGGAAGGGGATCAGCGCGGTGCCGACCGACACCATCTGGCGCGGCGATACGTCCATGTACTGGACGCGCTCGCCCGGCACGGTGTCGACGTCGCCGTGTTTGATGCGCACCAGCACGCGGTCCTCGACGAACTTGCCGTCGGCCCCCACCTCGGCGTTGGCCTGGGCGATGACGTAGCGGTCCTCCTCGTCGGCGGTCAGATATTCGATCTGGTCGGTGACGCGGCCGTCGACCACCTTGCGGTAGGGCGTCTCGATGAAGCCGAAGGCGTTCACCCGGGCGAAGGACGCCAGCGAGCCGATCAGGCCGATGTTCGGACCCTCGGGGGTCTCGATCGGGCACATGCGGCCGTAGTGGGACGGGTGGACGTCGCGGACCTCCATGCCGGCCCGGTCGCGCGACAGGCCGCCGGGGCCGAGCGCCGACAGGCGGCGCTTGTGCGTCAAGCCGGACAGCGGGTTGGTCTCGTCGAGGAACTGCGACAGCTGGGACGTCCCGAAGAACTCCTTCAGGGCGGCCGAGACGGGGCGGATGTTGATCAGCGTCTGCGGCGTGATGGCCTCGATGTCCTGGGTGGTCATGCGGTCGCGAACGGTCCGCTCCAGACGGCCCAGGCCGATGCGGAGCTGGTTTTGGATCAGCTCGCCGACCGTGCGCAGGCGGCGGTTGCCGAAGTGGTCGATGTCGTCGGTCTCAACCGGCCGGCCGTCGATCTCGGCCTTCCCCTCGTGCAGCGCCACGATGTATTTGATGGCGGCCACGATGTCGTCGATCGTCAAGACCTGGGTGTCGAACGGCAGGCCGACGCCCAGCTTCTTGTTGATCTTGTAACGGCCGACTTTGGCCAGGTCGTAGCGCTTGGGGTTGAAGTAGTAGTTCTCCAACATCTGCTGGGCGGCCTCGCGCGTCGGCGGCTCGCCGGGGCGCAGCTTGCGGTAGATGTCGAGCAGGGCCTCGTCGGTGCCGGCGGTGTGGTCCTTCTCCAGGGTGGCCCGCATCGAC
Source organism: Propionibacteriaceae bacterium (assembly GCA_031272195.1). Taxonomy (GTDB): domain Bacteria; phylum Actinomycetota; class Actinomycetes; order Propionibacteriales; family Propionibacteriaceae; genus Propionicimonas. Next base: position 7,105 of record JAISUF010000038.1, on the reverse strand, counting down.
TCGGACTCGCCGAACTCCTCCAGGATGCGCTCGTTCGTCCAGCCGAGGGCCTTCAGCAGGACCGTCACCGACTGCTTGCGCTTGCGGTCGAGGCGGACGCCGACGGTGTCGCGCTTGTCGATCTCGAACTCCAGCCAGGCGCCGCGACTGGGGATGATCTTGCAGGTGAAGATGTCTTTGTCGGAGGTCTTGTCCGGGGTCTGCTCGAAGTAGACGCCGGGCGAGCGCACCAACTGGCTGACGACGACGCGCTCGGTGCCGTTGATGATGAACGTGCCCTTGTCGGTCATCAGGGGGAAATCGCCCATGAACACCGTCTGGGACTTGATCTCGCCGGTGTCGTTGTTCATGAACTCGGCGGTCACGAACAGCGGCGCCGAGTAGGTGACGTCGCGGTCTTTGCATTCGGCGACGGTGTGCTTCGGCTCCTCGAAACGGTTGTCGCGGAAGGACAGCGACATCGTCTGGGAGAGGTCTTCGATCGGCGAGATCTCCTCGAAGATCTCGGCCAGTCCTGATTTGGTGTTGACGTCGGTGCGCCCCTGGGCGGTGGCCTCGGCCACGCGCTGCTGCCACTTCTCGTTGCCCACGAGCCAGTCGAAGGACTGGATCTGCAGGTCCAGCAGGTTGGGGACTTCCAGCGGTTCGGCGATCTTCGCAAACGAGATTCGCCCGCTGGTGGAAACGACGTTGGTGTTCTTCGACGCAGTGCGCGAGACGGCCAAGGCTAGTCCTTCCAAAAAACCCGGAAAGCTCCGGTTCGTTGCACGCCAAACACCCCGTGTCAAACGACGGGACGCCAAGGCGAGGGTCAAAGCAAGAGCATAGCGGACCTTACCCGGTCGCGCAAGTCCAGACGGCGCCAACTCTGAAAGCCATCTGGCCAGGAACTATAGCACGCGCCAGCCCCGCTTGCGCGTGAGGCGCGACGGGGTCCACCAGGCGGGCGGCCCCAGACCAGCCGTCTGGGCACGGCCCGCGCAGGCGTGGACGCCGGAGGCGGATCGAGACGAAGGGCGCCGACATCGGCGCTCGCCTTCCGGGCGCGGTCGCCCTGGGACGCTGCAAGTGCCGCCCGCCGCCCCCGCCCGACGCGGCATGGGAAGGCCAAAGGGCCGCCACCTGGCGGTGACGACCCTCGGGACTTGGCGCGCCGAGACGGGCTTGCCCGTCGGGGCGCGGGGCGGCCGGGCGGCCGCCGGTCACTTGATGGTGACGGTGGCGCCGGCGGCCTCCAGGGCCTCCTTGGCCTTGGCGGCGGCGTCGCGGGCGACCTTCTCCAGCACCAGCTTGGGGGCGGCCTCGACCAGCTCCTTGGCCTCCTTCAGGCCCAGGCTGGTGAGCGCGCGCACCTCCTTGATGACCTGGATCTTCTTGTCGCCGGCGGAGTCGAGGATGACGTCCACCTCGGAGGACTCCTCGGCGGCGGCCGCGTCCTCGCCGGCGGCGGCGGGCGCGGCGCCCGGGGCGGCGGCCACAGCCACAGGGGCGGCGGCCGTCACGCCGAAGGTCTCCTCGAACAGCTTCACGAACTCGGACAGTTCGATCAGCGTCATCTCCTTGAACGCGTCAAGCAGTTCTTCAGTGCTCAGCTTCTTAGCCATTGTTCATTTCCTTCTCGTTGTGCTGCTCCCAGTTGCGGGATCAGGCGTCCTGTTTCTGATCTTCAAGGGCTTTCACCAGGCGCGCGGCCTGCGAAAGCGGGGCGGCGAACAGTCCAACAGCCTTGGACAGGTTGCCCTTCATGGCGCCGGCCAGCTTGGCCAGGAGCACCTCGCGGCTCTCCAGGTCGGCCAGCTTCTTGACGGTTTCGGCGTCGAGGATCTTGCCCTCCATGACGCCGCCCTTGATGACCAGATGGGGATTCGCCTTCGCGAAGTCGCGCAGGCCTTTGGCCGTCGTGGCGACGTCGCCGAAGACGAAGGCGATCGCGGTCGGGCCGCTGAGTTGATCGTCCAGGCCTTCGACGCCGGCCTCGCGGGCGGCGATCTTGGTCAGCGTGTTCTTCGCGATGGCATAGGTGGCGTCCTGCCCGAGCGACCGGCGCAAGGCCTTGAGGTCGGCCACGGACAGCCCGCGGTACTCGGTCAGCACAGCCGCTGAGGCCTGGTTGAATTGCTCCTTCAACGCCTCGACGGCCGCGGCTTTGTCCGCTCTAGCCATGGGTCTCCTTCCCTGTCATCGATAGCGCCCGGCCGGTCTGCGAAAGACCGGCCCGGCGGCCGCAGCCCCGGCGATGGAGCCCCCAGGGAATGAAAAAGCCCGCTCGCGGGCGGGCACGCGCAACTCGCGCGACTTCGCCTGCGTGGGATTTATCAGCCCCGAAGAACTGCACCGACGGTCTACGGCAAGGTGTAACGTTACCGCTCCCCCAGCCAGAGGCCAAATCGTCCGCCGAGGAAACGGCCGTCCCGAACGCGCGCGCCACGCGGCACAGCTATATAATCGTGCACAGCTGAGTATATAAGGGAGGCCGAAATGGCTATGACGCTGGCCGACATCGATGACGATCTGCTGCGGGAGGCGGAGACGATCCTCGGGCAGAAGACCAAGCGCGGCACGCTGAACGCCGCCCTGGAACTGGTGGTGCGCCAGGAGCGCGCCCGAGAGTACGTCATGCGCCTGGCCGACGGTCTGGCTGGCGATCTCGACGACCAAGCCGTAATCGCCAGCGCCCAGCGATGACGCTGCTCTACCTGGTCGACAACTCGGTCCTGCAGCGTGTGCACCGCTCGGAGGCCGTGCGGCAGGCGCTGCTGGACCTGCTCAACTCCGGGACGCTCGCCTCGTGCCTGCCCCAGCGCCTAGAGGAGGGATTCTCGGCCCGGAATCTCCAGGACTTTCGCGAGATCACACGGCTGGCTGCGCAAGCCCGCGTCTTCCTGCCTCCTGAGCCCGCCGTGGCAGACATCGCCATATCCCTGCAAGACAAGCTGTTCGCGGCGGGCATGGGCCGGGCGGTTGGCGTCTCCGACCTGCAGATCGCCGCCACCGCCCTACACCACTCGCGAGACGGCCAACAAGTGATGATCGTCCACTACGACTCCGACTTCGACCACTTGGCCGCCATCGAACCGGCCCTGCGCACCAACTGGATAGTCCCGCAGGGCAGCGTCCCCTGAACCGGCATCGCCACCGTCGCCATCACTCAAGCGAGGCGAAAGGCGACACGGCCGACCACAGCCGATGGGGGGTGTCGACCGCCACGTAATTCCCAGTGTCGAGTGGGATCGGCTCACAGGGACTCTGCCCAGCTTCGCACCGTTTGGTCCAAGCCCATGAGGGCGTTGTCCGTGTTGATGTCGGTGACTGTCACGGAATGGGGCGGGGCGCCGATGTCGAACACGCCGTTGGCCGTGATGTTGCCGCGTTCTACGAGCAGAGGTTTGACGAGACCGGTCGCGATGCCGGCTTCGATGTGGTTCCAGGGCGTCGGCAGTGCCACTGGCGCAACGGCGCGCTCTGAGACAGAGGCGGCACCGCACGCCGCCCCGGACGCTGTTGACTGCGGCAGTCCGAGAATCACCACGGCGTCGCAGCGGGAGATTCGACGCCGCACCTCGTCCAGAGGGGCGCTAACGCCGTATTCCTCTGGCGGAAAGACCACAGCCTCGCATCCGGCGGAGGACAGTCCGCTGGCGATCAAGAAGTAGATCAAGTTGGATGACGTGTCCCGTTGCGATGGGGAACTGACGAAAACCCGCTTGGGGCTGGAGCCGTCCGCAGCCTCAACCTGGCGCGGGGGCGGCACCGGGTCTTCTGAAACGTAGACGCCTCGCGCGTCCAAACCTTCGGCGACTTCCAAAGGAACATGCTGCGCACCTGCCAAGGTCGCACCGGCCAGTCGGGCGCCCTGGAACCTGGCGCCTCTCAGATTGGCCAAGTTGAAGTTGCAGCCGCGCAGGTCGGCGTCGACGAACGTGGTGTCAACCAGTTGCGCCTCCATGAACACTGTTCCGGCAAGATCCGCGCCGCGAAACGTCGCCGTGCTGGCATCGGCGCGATACAAATCCGCATTGCGCGCCATCACACGCTTGCCGTCGCGAGCACCCCAAAAGGCGTTGCGAAGGTTTGCCCCTTGCAGGTCGATGCCGTCACGACCGCCCTTCTTCAGCATCTGAGCCAGTCCGTCGGACAGCGCCTTCTGCACAACACCAGTCGGCTCGTCCTTCAACACGGCCGCACAGACTCGCACGGCGTCCTTCTCAAACGACTCGTCTGCGACGTTGAACTCGGCCTTCGTGTCATAGAAGCGGCTCAGCAGCGCCGCGCTGGTCAGACGTTCCACCACGTCTTTGCCGCCCAACCCTGTGGCCACCTTGCCGAAGGCCTCCGACAACTCCCTCTTGCGGTCCAACTTGGACTTGAAACGGAAGAACCCGCCCAACCCGGCCAACGCCCCGACCAACGCCGTCACCGCGGTGATCAAACTCATGTAGCCTTCCGTGGCCCTCATCCTACGATCCAACGAAGCTCGCGAAAGCATGGAGCGTCTGGCCTGAGCCCACACCCCCACCCCACTTCACCCCGCATTGCGAAGAGCCGATGCCGCCGTCCGCCAAACCCTCCTCAATGCCGGCGCCAGCCACCTGGGCAACTCCTCCAAGCTGCAGGACAGACTGATTGACCCGGCCAGCCAATCAGGCCTCGGCGCTCAGGTGCTCGGTCGGCTGGCCGGTGATTCCGGCTATCAACTCAAAGTGGCTCTTCACAGATAGGAGTGTAGGAGTGGTCTGAATCATCCCGTGATCCGTCGAGGCTCGCGAAGGGGATCGTCCCCGCCTGATCGACGAGTGGCAGGAAGTGCCTGAGCTTTGGGACGCCGTCCGCTTCGAGATCAACACCTCGGGCGAGCGGGGTCTCTTCGTGCTAACGGGTTCGTCAAACCCGCCTAAAGGTCGGACGATCCACTCTGGCACGGGCCGAATCGCCCGGCTGCGCATGTCCCCCATGACGCTGTCGGAGGCGGGTGCGTCGCAAGGCGAAATCCCCTTCGACTGCCTCGTCACCGACCAGCCGCTGCCCCGAGCCGAGAACCCGCTATCGCTGGTCGACATCGCGTCACTGTGTGTGCGGGGAGGATGGCCGGGCAATCTGGACACTCCGACCGACTTGGCCCAGGAGCTGCCCCGCCAATACGTCCTTTCTCTGATCAATGAGGATATTGAACGTTACGACGACGTAGCGCGCGACCCAGTCAAGATGGATCTTCTCGTCCGCTCACTGGCTCGCAACAACCAGACGCTCGTCTCCAAGAAGACGCTGCTCGCTGACGTCGGGCAGTTGTCCGCTCCAACATTGAACTCCTACCTGAACGTGCTGACGAATCTATTCGTGCTGGCCAGCATTCCCGCGTGGTCTCCCGCCGTTCGCTCCCGCGCCCGCCTGCGGACCGCTGAGAAGGTGCGGTTCGTCGACCCTTCTCTGGCTCTGGCTGCGCTACGCATCGGCACGGCCAAGCTGGCCGCCGACTGGGAGACGTTCGGCTTGATGTTCGAGTGTCTCGTGACGCGCGATGTCCTGGCATTCGCCGAAGTCACTGGGGCCAGGGTCTTCCACTACCGGGAGGCGGCCAACCAAGGCCGCAGGGAACACGAGGTCGACCTGGTGATCGAGACCAGCGATGACGAATACTCCCTGGTCGAGGTGAAGCTGAACACCGCGCAACTCGACGACGCCGAGGCATCGCTGTCCTCTGTCAGGGCCAAACTCGTCGCCGACGGGGCCCCACCGCCATCCGCCCAATCCATCACTTGCGGCACCGTACCGTACGCCTACACCACCGAGCGCGCGACCTTGGTGGTTCCCATCGGCTGCCTCGGGCCTTGAACCTGCCCGCCGAGGGGCGACCAGCTTGGTCGCGCCGACTTCCCGACTGGGGGCAGAATAGTGGTTAGCCATGCCAGGTAGGAGCCAGCCGTGAACGTGTCGTTTGCCGCCTCCCCGCAGTCGAGCGTGGGCGTGGAATGGGAGCTGCATCTGGTCGACCTCGACACCCTCGAGTTGACGCCGGCCGCGGCGCCGCTGTTGGAGAGGGTCCGCGCCGTCGAGGGCGGGCCGATCCGCAAGGAATATCTCCAATGCGTGATCGAGATCGTCTCCCAACCCCGCCAGCGCGTCGCCGAGGCCATCGCCGACATCGGCGAGCAGTTGGACCTGCTGCGCGAGGCCGCCGCCGACCTCAACGTCGGACTGGTGGGTGCGGGGTCGCATCCGTTCAGCCATCCGATGGACCAAGAACCGTTCCACAACCAGCGCTACGACGTCGTCACCGAGCACAACCAGTACTGGGCCCGCCAGATGGCCATCTGCGGCACCCACGTCCACGTCGGCATCGCCAAACGCGACGACGTGCTGCCCGTCACCTGGACGTACGGGCGCTTCTACCCCTACCTGCTGGCCCTCAGCGCGTCCTCGCCGTTCTGGGACGGCATCGACACCGGCTACGCCTCGCAGCGCACCATGCTGTTCCAACAACTGCCCACCAACGGCCTGCCCTTCAAGCTCAAGAAGTGGTCGCAGTTCGAGAAGCTGGTCGAAGACCAAGTCCAAGCCGGGATGATCAGCGAGGTCAACGAGTTGCGCTGGGACGTCCGCCCCTCCCCCAAGTTCGGGACTGTCGAAAACCGCATCCCCGACTCCGCGCCCACCCTCAAAGAGCTGGCCTGCGAGGCCGCCCTCACCCAAAGCCTGGGCGAATACTTCGCCCGCGCCCTGGCCGAGGGCGACACGCCCGATTATCTGCCGCCGTGGCTGGTGCGCGAGAACAAATGGCGGGCCGCCCGCTACGGCCTGGACGCCGAGGTCATCACGCCAAACCCCGACGAGCGCATCCTGCCCCTGCGCCACGGCCTGGAGAACCTCCTCAACTTCCTCGCCCCCTACGCCGACGACCTCGGCTGCGCCGACGAGTTGGCCGTCGGCCACGACATCATCGCCCGCGGCGCCCCCTACGAGCGCCAGCGTGCCTGGGTCCGGGACGGGGCCGACCTGCGCGAGGTCGCCCGCCGCATGCTCCAAGAGACCGCCGCCAACACACCCATCGCGCCATGACGCTGCGGCAACTAACCCGTCTGCCCCAAGCCGCGGGTTCCGCCGATTGGCG
>JAISUF010000021.1 GCA_031272195.1 Propionibacteriaceae bacterium | reverse complement strand
GCGGGGTGTCGGGTTCGGCCAGACGGGGGTCGAGATCGTCTTCGTTCATTGTCTTCGCCTTTCCACGGGGGGATGCTCAGCGCTGTTCGGCCAGCGAGTAGCAGGCGATGGCGCTGGCGGCCGCCACGTTGAGCGAATCGACGCCTGCCCGCATAGGGATCTCGACCAAAGCGTCGGCCTGCTCGACCCAGCGCTGTGACAACCCGGCCCCCTCGGTGCCCAAAAGCACAGCCAGCTTATCAATCCCCTCGGCCCGCCGCGCGAAGTCCGCCAACGGCACCGCGTCAGGGCGCAGCGCCAGGGCCGCCACCACGAAACCGGCCGCCTTCTAGTCGGCGACGGCGCTCCCCCAGTCGTCCAATCGCGCCCACGGCAGGGCGAACACCGCGCCCATCGAAACTTTGACGGCCCGCCGATACAGCGGATCGGCGCAGCGCGGGCTGATCAGCAGCCCGTCCCAGCCCAGCCCGGCGGCGTTGCGGATGATCGCCCCGACGTTGCTGTGGTCGACGATGTCCTCGGCCACCAGAATCCGACGCCCGGCCAAGACGTCGGCGACGCTGTGGCGGACGACCCGGTGGAGCGAGGCCAGCGCCCCGCGATGGACGTGGAAGCCGGTGAGCTGCTCGGCCATCGCCTCGTCGACCAGGTAGACCGGCCCGTCGAAGGCGTCCAACAGGTCGCGCAGTCCGTCGACCCAGCGCTCGGCCAGCAGGAACGACCGGGGGCGGTAGCCGGCCTCGACGGCCCGGCGTATCACCTTGGCCCCCTCGGCGATGAACAGGCCCTCGCTCGCCTCCAGGGACTTGCGCAGGCTTGAATCCCGCAAGGCGACGTAGTCGCCGACGGCCGGGTCGGCGGGGTCTGCCACGGCGACGAAGCGCGCCACCGGCTAGCGTTCTCCGAAGCGGATGTTGCCCAGGCCGGCCGAGGCGTGTTTGGGCAGGACGGCCCTGGCCGACCAGCGTCCGCCCTCGCGGGAAACCTGCAAGTCCATGTCGAAGGCGTCGGACAGGTTGTCGGAGTTCAGCGCGTCGGCCAGCGGCCCGGCGGCGACGACCCGGCCCTCGCGCAGCATCAGGCAATGGGTGAAGCCCGGCGGGATCTCCTCGACGTGGTGGGTCACCAGCACCATCGCCGGCGCGTTGGGGTCTTGGGCGATCTCGCCCAGCGTGCCGACGAGGGCCTCCCGGCCGGCCAGGTCGAGGCCGGCGGCGGGCTCGTCCAGCAGCAGCAGCTCGGGGTCGGGCATCAGCGCCCGGGCGATCTGGACGCGCTTGCGCTCGCCCTCGCTCAGCGTGCCGAAGGTGCGGTCGGCCAACTGGTCGACGCGCAGCATCTCCATCAGCTTCCTGGCCCTGGTGTGGTCGACTTCCTCGTACACCTCGCGCCAGCGTCCGGTGACGGCGTAGGCGGCCGACACCACCACGTCGCTGACCGCCTCCGAGCGCGGGATGCGGTCGGCCATCGCCGCCGAGGCGACGCCGATGCGCGGCCGCAGCTCGAAGACGTCCACCCGGCCGAGCGTCTTCCCCAGGAGCGTGGCGCGGCCGTGCGAGGGGTGCCATTGGGCGCTGAGGATCTGCAGCAAAGTGGTCTTGCCCGCGCCGTTCGGACCGATGACGACCCAGCGGTCGTTGTCTTGGATGGTCCAATTGACCTTGTCAAGGAGGGTGGCTTCCCCTCTGATGATCGACACACCGGCAAGCTCAACCACGGACATGCCTCAAACCTACCTCAACATTCCCGCCCGCCCCGGCACCGCGCCTAAGCACCTGTGCCCGCAGGCCTTGTCCGCGCCCCTTCGAGCGCCCAGGCCGACCAGTCGGGCGGGCGGTCAAGCCCCGGTCGAGTGGAGGCCGCCGTCGACGTGGACCATCTCGCCGGTGGTGGCCGGGAACCAGTCGCTGAGCAGGGCGACGACGGCTTTGGCGGCCGGCGTAGTGTCGGACGGGTCCCAACCCAGCGGGGCCCGCTCGCCCCACACGTCGTTGAACTTCTCGGCGCCCGGTATGGCCTTCTTGGCGATGGTGTCCAGCGGCCCGGCCGCCACCAGGTTGCAGCGCACGCCCCGCGGCCCGAGATAGCGGGCCAGGTAGCGCGAGACGCTCTCCAGGGCGGCTTTGGAGACGCCCATCCAGTCGTAGGCGGGCCACGACTGCCGCGCGTCGAACGTCAAGCCGACGACGCTGGCGGCGCCGCCGAACAGTGGCTGGCAGGCCGTGGTCAGGCTGGCCAGGGAGTAGGCGGAGGTCTGCAGGGACGCGCCGACGTCCTCCCATTGGGTGCCGAGGAAGGCGCCCCCGAGCGCCCGCTCCGGGTTGGCGTAGGCGATCGAGTGGACCACGCCGTCGAGCCGGTCAACGTGCTCGCGCAGGCGGTCGGCGAGGGTGGCCAGGTGCTCGTCGTTGGTGACGTCGAGTTCGAGCAGCGGCGGTTGCGGGTCGAGCCGTTTCAACACCCGCGCCGTCAGGCTCATCGCCCGCCCGAAGTTGGACACCACCACTTTGGCGCCCTCGGCCTGGGCCAGTTCGGCCACGCGGTAGCCGATCGAGGTGTTCATCGTCACCCCGGCCACCAAGACGCTCTTGCCCTCGAGTATTCCCATTTTCGCTCCTCGTTGTAGGTGTTGTTGCGACGCCGCTGCCAGCGGCCGGACGGGCAGTCGCCGGGCCCGGGATGCCCGCCCAACGCCCGAGCCGTGCCGCTAGTGGCCCATCCCGAGCCCGCCGTCGACGGGCAGGACGGCCCCCGACACGTAGCCGGCCTCGTCACAGCACAGGTAGGCGACGGCCGCCGCCACCTCGTCGGCCAGACCGAGCCGGGCCGCCGGAATGGCCGCCCGGTACTTGGCCTGGGTCGCCTCGTCCAGCTTGGCCGTCATGTCGGTTTCGATGAAGCCGGGCGCGACGACGTTGGCGGTGATGCCGCGGGCCCCGACTTCGCGGGTGATCGAGCGGGCCAGGCCGACCAGGGCCGCCTTGCTGGCGCAATAGTTGGCCTGACCGGCCGACCCGTACAGGCCGACGACCGAGCCGGTGAAGACGAGGCGTCCCCACTTGGCCCTCAGCATGCTCTTGACGGCCCGCTTGGCGACGTGGAACGCCCCCGTCACATTGACGTCGACGACCGCCCGCCAATCCTCCTCGGACATCCGCAGCAGCAAGGTGTCTTGGGTGACGCCGGCGTTGGCGACGGCGATGCCGACCGGCCCGTGGACCGCCTCGACCTGGGAGAAGGCGGCTTCGACGCTGGCGGCGTCGGCCACGTCGCAGACGACGCCGAGCGCCCCGTCGGGCGCGTCGCCGCCGCGCGACAGGGCGGCCACTTTGTGGCCCTCGGCCAGGAATCGCTCGACGACGGCCCGGCCGATGCCGCGATTCCCGCCGGTGACTATCACGCTGCGTTGGCTCACCGTCTCAGCCTAGCGGGCCGACCGCCGACCGCTTTGGTCGGCACCCCACAAAGATCACCGCAAGCGAGTTGTGGAGGTTAGGATCGCGTTGTGGGAATCGGCCAATTCGCGGGAGCGCTGACGTGCCCCGTGTGCGGGTCCGTCTTGGCCTTCGAGCCCGGGCGCGCCGCCTGCCCGCGCCGCCACAGCTTCGACATCGCCCGCCAGGGCTATCTCAATCTGCTCAACGGCCCCCAGCCCAAGAACGCCGACACCTGGGCCATGCTGGCCGCCCGCGGGCGCGTCCACGACGCCGGGCTGTTCGACCCAGTGGCCGACGCCGTCGCGGCGGCCGTGTCAGGCGCCCGGACCATCTTGGAGGCCGGGGCCGGCACCGCCCACTACCTGGCCCGCTGCCTGGACGCCGGAGTCGGCCTGGACGCGAGGAAGGGCCTGGCGCTGGACGTCTCCACCGCAGCCGCCCGCGTGGCGGCCAAACGCCCCCGCGTGGCGGCCGTGGTGGCGGACGTTTGGAAAACCCTGCCGCTGGCCGACGCCGGTTTCGACGCGGTGCTGTGCGTCTTCGCGCCGCGTAACTTAGCCGAGTTCGCCCGCGTCCTGCGTCCGGGCGGGCGCCTGATCGCGGTGACGCCGAACCCCGGCCACCTGGCCGCCGTCAGATCGGCCCACGCCTTGCTCGCCATACCCGCCGACAAAGGCGCGGCACTGGAGCGGCCGCCGTTCGAATTGGTCGATGCGGTGGCTGTTCGCTACGCCGTGCCGCTCTCGCGGGCCCAAGTCGCGGACTTGATCGCGATGGGTCCCAACGCCTTCCACCACCCGCCGGCCAACACGCTCGCCGTGGAAGACCATGTCGATGTGACCGTCTGGACGCTGGAGCGGCGCTGAGCGTCACACCGCCCAGGACTCCTCCAGCCCGCGCAGGGCCCGCACGGCGGTCTCGTTGACCGGCGTCGGCACGCCGTGCTGGCGGCCCAGCCGCAGCACCTCCCCGCCGAAGGCCTCGATCTCCATCGGGCGGCGGGCCATGGCGTCCTGCGACATCGAGGTGTGCCCGGCCGGGGCCAGCGCGTCGATGATGGCCAGCACCTCGTCAAGATCGGCCGGCGTCAAACCGACGCCGCGCGCCTGGGCGACGGCCAGGGCCTCGCGCTGCAGCGACACCATCAGCTCCCGCGCCTGCCCGCCGGGGCGCTGGAAGACGGCGTAGCTGGCCCGCAACAGGGCCGAGGCCTGGTTGACGCCGACGTTGAGCACGAATTTCTGCCACTGCCCGGCCTCGATGTCGGCGCTGACCTCGTGCGCCACGCCGTATTCGCCCAGCAGCTCGTCGATCCGCCTGATCGCCGGCGTCACCCGGCCCCCCGGCTCGCCGAAAACGTCCACGCCGGGGCTGTAGAAGCGGAAGCCGCACTCGTCGCGTCCGGCGTTGCTGCGCACAGAGTAGGCCAGGGGGACGTAGGCCTCGGGGAAGGCCGCCCGCAAGGTCTGCTCGCTGGAGACGCCGTTCAACAGCGACAGCAGGGCCGTGCCCGGTCCGACGAATCCGGCCAGGTCGGCCAGCGAGTCCTCCAACGCCGTCGTCTTGACCGACACGATGATCAGTTCGGGAGGCGTTTGGCCCGGTTCGACGACATCGACCATGTAGTGGGTCCCGTTGGCCCAGACTCCCTCGTCGCGCAGCCGCTCGGCCCGACGGCCGCTGGCGATGACGCCGAGGTCGGCGTCCGGGTCGCGGTCCAGGATGGTCGCCAAGTGGGCCGCCCCGAGCGCCCCCAGGCCAAAGATGCAAAGCCTAGCCATGCTCAGATTGTCGCACGCCCGCAGTCGTCGGCGGCGCCTCGCGGGTGGTCGCGACCACGCCGGTCCGAGTTCGCGCCCGGCCAGGACCGCCGCCTGCCATCGATGCTCACTCGGCCGGTGTGGACGGGTCCACCCGTGGCTTGATGACGGCGGTGCCACGGGCCAAGTCGACCACCGAGTCGTTGGGTCCGGGGCCTGGGGCGGGCACGATCTCGCGGTGGTCGTCCTCGCTTTGGCGCTGTTCGCGCCAGAACCGCTCGCCGGGGCTGAAAATCTCCGTGAAGCTCACGCCGCCTCCTGTTCTAAAGCGCCGAACCGGCGCCCAAGAGCCAATCGTGCCACGAAATGCACCGCCACGGTGGCCGCGATGACCGCTGCGGCGAACACCACGTCGGCCCGCAAGACGGCTTCGTCAACCGACGAGCCGGTGAAGACGGCCAGCGGTATGAAATACAATCGGAACGGCGCGTCCATGAAATCGGCCAGCCCGGGAAACGCCCAACCGACGCCCGCGATCATCGCCGCGCCAACCCAGTAGAGCAGGCCGAAGACCGTCATTCCGCCCTTGCGCACCCATCCTGAGACGAATCCGCACAACAGGCAAACGGCGACCAAGCCGACTGTCATATTCGCCGACGGCTGCGAAAACGCCAGCACCAACACGGCTAGGACCCCCAACGCCACCAGCCATGCCACAACGGCGCGCAACACTGCGACAGCTTTCACTCGCATGGCCCCAGTTCCTCCTCGCAGCTCCGGCTGAATTCAACGATAGCCGCAGACCCCGGCCGACGCACACTTCCCGGCCCGTCTTGGGAAAACCGGATGGCGGCGACGGCGCCAACACAACTGCGCCGACGCATTCCACCGCGCCAACGACGCGCCTGCGCCAGCGCGTCTCGAATATCCCTCCGAAACCGCTTCCAACCCACTAGGCTGAAGCGGGGGCCATCCCCCGCGTCAATCTTGGATAATCCGATCTTGAGGAGCAATTTATGAGCAATCCGGCAAAGAGCAACAACCCGGCGGTCAAAGCGCCCGGCCAGCTCGAGCGGCTGGTCGCCGAGGGCCTCGGCACCATGTGGCTGGTGCTGGGCGGCTGCGGCACGGCCATCTTCGCCGCCGGCGTGGAGAACGTCGGCGTCGGCTGGCTGGGCGTGGCGCTGGCCTTCGGCCTGACGGTCTTGACGGGGGCCTACGCCTTCGGCCCGGTATCGGGCGGCCATTTCAACCCGGCTGTCACCTTCGGCCTGGCCATGGCCGGGCGCTTCCCGTGGAACAAGGCGCCGGGCTATCTGATCGCCCAGTTCGTCGGCGGCCTCGTCGGCTCGTCGATCATCGCCGCCATCTTGGCTCTGGGCCCGGCGGGCGCTTTGGCCACCGCCGGGGCGGGCGGCTTCGCCTCGAACGGCTACGGCGACCACTCGCCGCAGGGCTTCGGCGTGGGCGCGGCGATCATCGCCGAGTTCGTCTTGACGGCGGTCTTCGTCATCGTCATCTGCGGGGCGACGGCCAAGATCGCCAACGGCGCGCTGGCCGGCCTGGCCATCGGCTTGACGCTGACGCTGATCCACCTGATCTCCATCCCGATCGACAACACGTCGGTCAACCCGGCCCGCTCCCTGGCCGCCGCCGTCTACGCGGCCGCCAACGGCTCGGGTTGGGCCATGGAGCAGCTTTGGCTGTTCATCCTGGTGCCGCTGGTCGGCGGCTTGGCCGGCGGCGCCCTGTGGCGCTACGTCATCAAGCAGAACTGACCCAGGCCGCGCAATTGACGCCGGGCGTCGCCGCGCGCCCGGCGTCAATTCGCGTCCACCTCTGCTGATCGCACCACCGAAACACCGCAACATCGGAGTGCGCGCGCCGGGCCGTGACGCCGCCGCGCCACGGACTCGCCAAACCGGTCGCCTCGTGGCCGGGACCGCAGCCGCGACGCCCCCGCGCGCCACGGACTCGGGCGGCTTGGGCCGGACATTCGGTCCGCCGGGGTTGGTTGCTGTAATCTGGCAGTCGCGCCAACTTCGACCAGATGGAGCCCATGAGCGACTCGACCACGACTGACCAGAGCACGACTGACCAGAGCACGACTGACCAGAGCACGACCGACCCAAGCCAGGCCCGCAAGCGGTTGCTGTTCCTCTTTTCCGACACCGGCGGTGCCCATCGCAGCGTCGCATCGGCCATCGCCGAAGCCGTCGAGGCCGAATATCCCGGCAGGTTCTCTTGCCAGTTGGTCGACTACCTGCGGGAGTACTGCCCCTGGCCATTTTCGAAGGCGCCGGAGATTTTCAGCAAGCTGGCCGCCCATCCGGCGTCCTGGGCGGTGCCGTTCAACCTCGCCAACTCGGCTCTGGTCTCCCGTATGCTCGTCTCGCTCTGCTACCTCTACGTTCAACGCGGGTTGAAGCGCCTGATGGCCGACAATCCCTCCGACCTGGTCGTCTCCACCCATCCGTTGGTCAACCGCGCCTCGGTGCGAGCGATGGGCCGGCGCCGCGTCCCGTTCGTGACGATGTGCACCGACATCATCACCGCCCACGCCATGTGGTTCCACGAGGACACTGATCTGATCATCGTTCCGACCCAAGAGGCCGCACGCCTCGGCGTCAAGTACGGCGCCCGGGCCGACCACATCCGCGTCATCGGGCTGCCGGTCTCCGGCAAGTTCTCCCGCCACCTGGACGATCCGACCCGCTGGCGCGAACAGCACGGCTGGGATCCTAGCCTGCCCGCCGCCCTGCTGATCGGCGGCGGCGACGGCTTCGGGCCGGTCGAGGAGATGGCGCGGGCCATCAACGACGCCCGCCTGCCGCTGCAACTGGTCGTCGTGTGCGGGCGCAACGAGCGGCTGAAAGCCGGCGTCGAGGCGATCGACTGGCGCATCCCGGCCCATATCTACGGCTTCACCACCGAGCTGCCCGCCATGATGTCGGCGGCCGACGCCCTGTTGACGAAGGCCGGCGCGGTGACGATCAGCGAGGGCCTCGTCAGCGGCCTGCCGCTGATCGTCTACTCCAAGCTGCCCGGCCAGGAGGAGGGCAACATCCCCTACGTCGAGCAGGCTGGGGCCGGCGTCTGGGCGCCCAAGCCGGACCAAGTGGTGGCCACCTTGCGCAAGTGGCTCGACGACCCGTCGGCGCTCCAGGCCGCCGCCGAGGCCAGCCTGGCCCTGGCCAAGCCGGACGCAGCCCGCGACATCGCCCGCGAGCTGGCCGCCCTGGTGGGCGTCACCGACTGACCGCTCCGGCCGACGCCGAGCCCGTCGCAGGCGAACGCCGCCCCGCGTCGCCCAACACCGTCCTCGCAGGCGAACGCCGGTCGGCGTCGCCAGTTGACTCACCGCCCCCTCTGGCCGCCTGGGCGCTCGTCGGAAGACTGACGCATCACAACGCCAGGACGCACAATGACGCGAGCCGGGTCCCGCGCCCAGCGGCCCGGCCCACAACACAGCGAAAGGGCCCGGTCACACGACCGGGCCCTCCCTTTGAAGCTTGACGCTGACGCGACGGCTACTTGATGATCTTCGTCACACGACCGGCGCCCACCGTCCGGCCGCCCTCGCGGATGGCGAACTTCAGTCCGTCCTCCATGGCGATCGGCTTGTTCAGGTGGACGGTCATGTCGGTGTTGTCGCCGGGCATGACCATGTCGGTGCCCTCGGGCAGCTGGACCACACCGGTCACATCGGTGGTGCGGAAGTAGAACTGCGGGCTGTAGATGGAGAAGAACGGCTTGTGGCGGCCGCCCTCTTCCTTCGTCAGCACGTAGACGTTGCCCTCGAAGTCGGTGTGCGGAGTCGTCGTGCCCGGCTTGATGACGACCATGCCGCGCTCGACCTCTTCCTTCTTCGTGCCGCGCAGCAGGATGCCGACGTTCTCGCCCGCACGGCCCTCGTCGAGGATCTTGCGGAACATCTCGACGCCGGTGACGACGGTCGAAATCTTCTCCGGCTTGATGCCGACGATGTCGACGCTCTCGCCGGTCTTGATGATGCCGCGCTCGATGCGGCCGGTGACGACAGTGCCGCGGCCGGTGATCGTGAAGACGTCCTCGATCGGCATCAGGAACGGCTTGTCGGTCTCGCGCTCGGGCTGCGGGATGTAGTCGTCGACGGCGTCCATCAGCTCCAGGATGGAGGGCGTCCACTTCTCGTCGCCGTTCATGGCCGGGAAGGCGGCGACGCGCACGACGGGGCAGTTGTCGCCGTCGAACTCCTGCTGGTCGAGCAGCTCGCGAACTTCCATTTCGACCAGTTCGATCAGCTCCTCGTCGTCGACCATGTCGCACTTGTTGAGGGCCACGACCATGGCGGGCACGCCGACCTGGCGGGCCAGCAGCACGTGCTCGCGGGTCTGCGGCATCGGACCGTCGGTGGCGGCGACCACGAGGATCGCGCCGTCCATCTGGGCCGCGCCGGTGATCATGTTCTTGACGTAGTCGGCGTGGCCGGGGCAGTCGACGTGCGCGTAGTGGCGCTTCTCCGTCTGATACTCGACGTGGGCGATGGAGATCGTGATACCGCGCTGACGCTCTTCGGGCGCCTTGTCGATCTGGTCGAAGGCGGACACCGCGTTCAGCTCCGGATACTTGTCGTGAAGCACCTTGGTAATCGCCGCGGTGAGCGTGGTCTTGCCGTGGTCGATGTGCCCGATGGTGCCGATGTTACAGTGCGGCTTGGTCCGCTCGAACTTGGCCTTTGCCACTTGGGCTCCTTTTCGGATGGTCGCCACGCTTTTGGCGGGGCGGTTGGTTTACCTTTTGGTTGTGCCTGACGCGCGCTGGCGCGAGCGCAGACCGTCCAAACTTTATCTCATGACGGGCGAGAATCAAAAACTCTACGCGCCGCCGCGTCCCTTGGCGATGATCTCCTCGGCCACCGACTTGGGAACTTCGCCGTAGGAGTCGAACTCCATCGAGTACGACGCCTGGCCGGAGGTCTTGGAGCGGAGGTCGCCGACGTAGCCGAACATCTCGCTCAGCGGGACCAGCGCCCGCACGACCTGGTTGCCGTGGGCCTCCTCCATGCCTTGGACATGGCCGCGGCGGGAGTTGATGTCGCCGATGACCGTGCCGAGATACTCCTCCGGCGTGGTCACCTCGACGGCCATCAACGGCTCCAGCAGAGCCGGGTCGGCCTTGCGCGCCGCCTCCTTGAAGGCCATCGAGCCGGCGATCTTGAACGCCAGCTCCGAGGAGTCGACATCGTGGGACTGGCCGTCCAGCAGCGTCACCTTGATGTCCTCGACCGGATAGCCGGCCAGCGGCCCGAAGGCCATCGCCTCCTGGACGCCTTGGTCGACCGCCGGGATGTACTCCTTGGGCACGCGGCCGCCGACGACGGCGTTGCCGAACTCGTAGCCGGCGCCCGGCTCCAGCGGCTCCAGCGAGATGAGCACCTTGGCGTACTGGCCCGAGCCGCCCGACTGCTTCTTGTGGGTGTACTCGACCTTGTCGACCTTCCGGCGCAGCGTCTCGCGGTAGGCGACCTGCGGCTTGCCGATGTTGGCCTCGACCCGGAACTCGCGCTTCATGCGGTCGATCAGCACCTCCAGGTGCAACTCGCCCATGCCGGAGATGATCGTCTGGCCGGTCTCGTCGTCGGTGTGGACGCGGAAGGTCGGATCCTCCTCGGCCAGCCGCTGGATGGCAGCCGACAGCTTCTCCTGGTCGGACTTCGTCTTCGGCTCGATGGCCTGCTCGATGACCGGCGCCGGGAAGTCCATCGACTCCAACTGGATCGGGTGCTGCGGGTCGCACAGCGTCTCGCCGGTGCTGGTGTCCTTCAACCCCATGACGGCGCAAATCATGCCGGCCATCATCGAGTCGACCTCTTCGCGCTTGTTGGCGTGCATCTGGTAGATCTTGCCGATGCGCTCCTTGCGGCCCTTGCTCGAGTTGAGCACCTGCTGGCCGGACTTCAACACGCCCGAGTAGACGCGGATGTAGGTCAGCTTGCCGAGGTGCGGGTCGGCGGCGATCTTGAACGCCAGGATGGACAGCGGGTCGTCGACGCTGGGATGGCGCTCGATGATCTCGTCCTCGTGGCCGGGCTTGAAGCCTTGGATGGCCGGGATGTCGATCGGCGCGGGCAGGTAGTCGATGACGGCGTCCAACAGCGGCTGGACGCCTTTGTTCTTGAAGGCCGTCCCGCACAGCACGGCCGTCACCTTGTTGGCGATGACGGCGCGGCGCAGGGCGGCTTTGATGGCCTCGACGCCAAGCTCCTCGCCGGAGTCCTCCGCCAAGAGCCACTCCTCGCCGAACTCGTCGTCGTTCTCGGCCAGCAGGTGGACCAGCTCCTCGCGGGCGGCCTCGGCGGCTTGGGCCAACTCGGCGGGAATCTCCTCGACGGTGTAGTCCTCGCCCATCTTCGTCTCGCCGTGCCACATCAGCGCCCGCTGACCGATGACGTCGACGACGCCGGTGAAGGCGGCCTCGGAGCCGATCGGCAGCTGGATGATGGCGGCGGTGGCGTTCAAGCGCTCGCGGATCGTCTTGACGCAGTAGTCGAACGAGGCGCCGGTGCGGTCCAGCTTGTTGACGAAGCAGATCCTCGGCACGCCGTAGCGGGTGGCCTGGCGCCAGACCGTTTGCGACTGCGGCTCGACGCCGGCGACGCCGTCGAACACCGCCACGGCGCCGTCCAGGACGCGCAGCGAGCGCTCCACCTCGATGGTGAAGTCGACGTGGCCGGGGGTGTCGATGATGTTGATCTGGTGGTCTTTCCAGAAGGCGGTGGTGGCGGCCGAGGTGATGGTGATGCCGCGCTCCTGCTCCTGCTCCATCCAGTCCATGGTGGCGGCGCCGTCGTGGACCTCGCCGATCTTGTAGTTGATACCGGTGTAGAACAGGATGCGCTCGGTCGTCGTCGTCTTGCCGGCGTCGATGTGCGCCATGATGCCGATATTGCGGACCTTCGACAGGTCCGAAAGCCATTCGTTAGCCACGGGGCATCACCAACGGTAGTGGGCGAAGGCGCGGTTGGCCTCGGCCATCTTGTGCGTGTCCTCGCGCTTCTTCACCGAGGCGCCCAAACCGTTGCTGGCGTCGAGCAACTCGTTCATCAGCCGCTGCGTCATCGTCTTCTCGCGACGCTGGCGGGAAAAGCCGACCAGCCAGCGCAGGGCCAGCGTGGTGGCGCGGGCGGGCTTGACCTCGACGGGCACCTGGTAGGTGGCGCCGCCGACGCGCCGCGACTTCACCTCGAGGGCCGGACGGATGTTGTCCAGGGCCTTCTTGAGCGTCTGCAGCGGGTCGACGCCGGTCTTCTCCCGCGTTCCCTCCAAGGCGCCGTAGACGATCGACTGGGCGACGGTCTTCTTGCCGTCGAGCAGAATCTTGGAGACCAGCTGCGACACCAACGGCGAGCCGTAAACGGGGTCGGCGATGACGGGACGTCTGGGAGCGGGGCCCTTGCGCGGCATTACTTCTCCTTCTTCGCGCCGTAACGGCTGCGGGCTTGTTTGCGGTTCTTGACGCCCTGGGTGTCCAGGGAACCGCGGATGATCTTGTAGCGCACGCCGGGGAGGTCTTTGACGCGGCCGCCGCGCACCAGCACCATGGAGTGCTCTTGGAGGTTGTGCCCGACGCCTGGAATGTAGGCGGTCACCTCGACTTGCGAGGAGAGGCGCACGCGGGCCACTTTGCGCAGGGCCGAGTTCGGCTTCTTGGGCGTGGTGGTGTAGACGCGCGTGCAGACGCCGCGGCGCTGGGGCGAGCCCTTCAACGCCGGCGTCTTGGACTTGCTGACCTTGTCGCTGCGGCCTTTGCGGACCAACTGCTGAATAGTGGGCACCGGTCAGTATCCCTTTCCTCGGAAGTGATTACGTTTGGAGTTTGCTCGGACCCCGCAGGCGAAATGCGCACCACAACGTCCGGTGATCAAACCGAAGGGCAACTTTACCCCGAAGCCCCATCCCGGTCAAAACGCCGACTCGGCCCAGCTTCCCAAACCGCGCTCGCCGACGAACACCGCGACCGTCCTGGCCGGGACGACGAAGGCGTCCCCGGCGGCCCTCGACCGGCGCACCACCTCGTCGTCGCTCTCGGCTTGGACCGGGTGGAGCACGTAGCCGTCGACCGGGCCGGGCACCCGCTGCGACACCTCGTGCGGAGTGGCGTTGGCGACCATCGCCAGGCCCCGCCAGCGCGGCTCGATGGTGTCGGAGGCGATCCGCATGACGATGACGCCGGGCTGCTGCAAGCCGGTCCCCGACACCGGGAAGCTGACCAGGCGGCGGATCAGCGCCGCCGAGCCGAGCCGGAACAGGCGCGTCGAGGCGCGCAGGCGCAGCACGTCGAGGGCCAGCTCGTGGGCCAGCCGGATGTCGGCCGAGGATGGTTTCAGGGCCGGGTCGGCCAGCAGCGGGCGCAACACGTCCCAGTAGGGGCCGTTGTCGCCCTCGGGCGGCAGGCCGGCGCCGAAGCCGTTGTCGGTCAGGGAGAAGTCGAGGTAGTTGAACCAGTCGCCGGAGTTGTAGGAGTTGCGGTCGAGGTTCTTGGTGCGCAGCACGTCGGTGCCGCCGTGCCAGACCACCGGCGACTGCCCCAGCGTGGCCAGCGCCAGGCACAGGGCGTTCATCCGCACCCGGTCGGCCATCGACGTGCCGGGGCGCAGTTTGAGGGCCAGGGCGTCGAACAGCGTCTCGTTGTCGTGGACGTCGACGTAGTTGACCACCTCGTCGGGCTGGTCGGCGTAGCCGGCGGGGCTCCAGCCGTAGGGCAGCTCGGCGCCGCGCACCAGGCGGTGCTGGGAGTTCGACAAGAAGGCGTAGTCGCGCAGCGTGCCGGCCAGGCCGAGTTGGACGATGTCGGTGTCGGCGGCCAGTTTGGCGCCCGGATCGGGGCCGTTGTGGCCGTTGTCGTCGGTGAACAGGCCGGTGCCGAAGCCCTGGGCCCGCAGGTCGGCTTGGAAGCCGCCGCCCCGTACGGCGTCGCGCAGCCGGTCGGAGAAGGTGCCGATGTGGGTGCCGCCGAGCTGGCCCTGGGTGGCCTGGGTGAAACGCGAGTTGAACGCCACCTCGCCGAAGTTCCAGCCCTCGCCGTACATCGTCACGGACTTGCCGTCCACCCCGTCGCGGTCCGGCGTCAAACGGTCCAGGGCCCGGCGCACTGCCAGCATGTTGTCGCGCGAGTGGTGGCCCATCAGATCGAAGCGGAAGCCGTCCACCTTGTACTCGCGCGCCCAGTGGACGCAGGCGTCGACCATCAGCTTCTCGGCCATCAGGTTCTCGGTGGCGACGTTGGCCCCCGCCGCCGATGTCTCCACCTCGCCGACGGCGTTGAGCCGGTGGTAGTAGCCGGGCACGATGCGGTCGAGCACCGACTTGCGGTCCTGGCCGGATTCGGAGGTGTGGTTGAAGACCATGTCCAGCACGACGCGCAAACCCGCCTCGTGCAGTGCCCCGACCATCTGGCGGAACTCCAGGATGCGGCCTGCGCCCTCGGCGCTCTCCAGGCTGGACGAATACGCCCCTTCGGGCACGAAGTAATGCCAGGGGTCGTAGCCCCAGGCGAAACCGCTGCTCCCCCACGTCTCCTGGATGGCCCGCTGCTGCTCGGGGCTGTCCGGCGGCAGCGCTTTGAGCCAGTCTTTGACGGGGGCGAGCTGGCGGTCGGGATGCTCCTCGGCGGTCGAGTTGTCGAAGACCGGCATCAACTGCACCGACGTCAAACCCGCCTCGGCCAGGCGCCGCAGATGCCTCATGCCGTCGCCGGGGCAGGTGAACGCCAGGAAGGAGCCGCGGAATTGTTCGGGCACCGACTTGTCGTGGATTGAGAAGTCGCGCACGTGCAGCTCGTAGGCCACCTGGTCGACCGGCTTCTCCAGGAACGGCGAGGGCGTCACCAGCCAGCGCTCGTCGCAAAGCGCGGGATCGCCCGGGTCGACGATCACCGAATGGGTCGAGTTGATCGTCAGGGCCGCCGAGTACGGGTCGGTCACCTGGTTGACGATGACGCGCTGCACCTGCGGGGAGTAGACCTCGACCTCGTACTTGTAGGGGCAGCCTTTCCAACCGGGCTCGACGGCCAGCTCCCACACGCCGTCGGGTCGCCGCCCCATCAGGTAGCGGACGGGCGGCTGGCGCAGGTCGCGGGTGCGCCAGCGCAGAAAGGTGACGGTTTGGGCGGTCGGCGCCCACAGGCGGGCCGTCGGGGCGTCCTCCCAACAGATGCCCAGCTCGGCGTCGGCGGCGTCGCGGTAGAGGTCGTCGAGGACGCCGGCGATTTGCAGACCGCTGGCGCACAGCACCTGGCCGTGCTGGTCGCGCAGGCTGACGGCGACCTGTCCCAGCAGCGCGTATCCGGCCACGCTGGCGGCGCCCGGCGGCACGCGCAGGGCCAGATAGCCGCGCAGGTGGGGATGGCGCCGCTCCAATTCCGGGCCAAGGCCGTTCGGGTCGAGCGCCAAGGCGGCGGTTTGCCAGGTGGCGGGTTTGCCGGCGCCGAGCCGGGCGCGAACCGACCAGCTCAACTGCCAGCGCAAGTCCTCCGGCCTGCCCGGCAGGTCGTTGGCGGGCCAGGCGATCAGGTCGCGGCGCAGCCAATGCCCCAGCGCGGTGCGCAACCCTCCTCCAGACACGCCTCCAAGTCTTACATGGATCACATGCTCTTGAGCGGACATTCGCCGGATCGGGGCCCTGGCGGCGGTGGGTATTACTGCACCCGCCCGCGCGTCCAAGCTCGACTCCCGGCGCTTGGGACGGGCCTTTCGCGATACCGCCGCCCGCCCATGCCAGCCGCCCGCCCGTGTCCGCCGCCAGCCTCCCGGCGGCCGGGCCTACTGCACCCAGTGCGGCGGCAGCTTGCCTTTGGGCGTCCCCAGGAGGGCGGCGTAACGCCCGCCGGCGGCGGCCAGTTGGGCGGGACTGCCGGACTCGACGATGCGCCCCCGGTCGAGGACGATGATGCGGTCGGCGCCCTGGATGGTGCTCAGGCGGTGGGCGATGGTGAACGTCGTGCGTCCCACCGACAGCGCGTCCAGGGCGGCCTGCAAGTCGCGCTCGGTGTCGTTGTCCAGGGCGGACGTCGCCTCGTCCAGCACCAGCACGCGCGGGTCGGCCAAGAGCGTGCGGGCGATGGCGATGCGCTGGCGCTCGCCGCCGGAGAAGCGGTGCCCGCGCGCGCCGACGACCGTCGCCAAGCCCTCCGGCAGGGCGGCGACGACCTCGTCGACTTGGGCGGTGCGCAGGGCCCGCCACAGTTCGTCGTCGTCGGCTTGCGGGTTGGCCGCCCGCAGGTTCTCGGCGATCGAGGCGTGGGCCAGGTAGGTCTCCTGGGTGACCATGCCGATGACGCGGGTGCGGTCTTGGCGGCTCAGTTGGCGCAAGTCGACGCCGTCCAGCGTGACGCGGCCCCGGGTCGGGTCGGCCAGCCGGACCAGCAGGTTGGCCAGGGTTGACTTGCCCGAGCCGGTCTCCCCCACCGCCGCCACCGACTCGCCGGCCTCGATCGTCAAATCGATGTCGGACAGGGCGTCGGCGTCGCCGTCGGGGAAGCGGTAGGCGACGTGCTCGAAGCGCACGACGCCGCGCACGGACTCCTTCGGCAGCGGCACGGGATTCTCCGGCTCGGGCACGTCGACGGGCAGGTCCAGGTAGCCGAAGATGCGGCTGAGCAGCGCCAGGGAGCTGATCCACGACGCCCCGATGTTGAGCAGCCCCATGATGGGGCGGAAGATCGAGACTTGCAGCGACGAGAAGGCGATCAGCGTGCCGATGGTGATGCCGCCGACCAGCTGGGGCACGCCCGCGGCCAGATAGAGCAGCGCGGGGATGGCGGCGAAGCCGATGCCCATCGTCGCCATGCGCCAGCGTCCGGCCAGTTGCGAGCGCAACTCCAAGCCGATCAGTTGGTGCGACGTGTCGGCGAACTGGTCCAAGCGCATGTCGGCCATGCCCAGGGTGTGGGTCAGCATCGCCCCGTTGATGGACAGGGCCTCCTCGACTTGCGACTGCATGTCGGCCAGGGTGCGCTGTTTGGCCGAGGTGATGTCGCGGCGCAGCAAGGCCACCCGCCTGGTCATCCAGACCGCCGGGGGCAGCACCAGCAGCGTCAGCAGCGACAGTTGCCAGTTGAGGGCGACCATCGCGGCGGCGGTGGCCACGACGGTGGTCAGGTTGGAGGCGATCGACGTGGCGGTCGACGTCATCACCGATTGCAGGCCGGAGACGTCTTGGATGAGCCGGGATTGGATCTCGCCGGTGCGGGTGCGCTTGAAGAACGACAGCGACTGCTCCTGCAGGTGGCCGAAGACGGCGGTGCGCAGCCAGTGCATGACTTTCTGGCCGACGCCGGTGGCCAGCCAGGTTTGCCACACGCCGAGCACGCCGGTGAACGCCGCCACCGCCACCATGCCGACGGCCAGCCACACCAGCAGCGGGAAGTTCTTGTTGGGCAGGGCGTCGTCGATGACGGCGCGTACCAGGAAGGGCTGCGCCAAAGAGGCCACCGAGGTGGCCACGATGATGGCTGTGACAAGCAGCAACTCCCACTTGTGGGGGGCGAACAGGGCCAGCACGCGCCGCCACGAGACGGGCGACTCCGCCAACTGCGCCAAGTCTTTGGGATCGACTCTGGACGGGCCCCTTCCCGCCTCGAATTGCATGGACATGGCCTCACGCTACACGCCCCAGGTGGCAGTTATTGCCCCCTCGTCCGCTGAGTGTCGCGCGGCCGCGACCAGTAGAGTCCTGCACGTGGCCCCGCCCACTAGGCGGGCCACGGCCCGGCGTTCCCCAAGCGGGACGCGTCGTCAACAACCGGGCGCGAGGAGGCACCATGCGGGTCAAACCCATCACATTGCGGCATTTCGTCATGAGCCAGGATCTGAACCACCACGGGACGCTGTACGCCGGCCGCTGCGTCGAGTGGATGGTCGAGGCGGGTCTGATCGCCGCCTGCGACGCGGTGCGCCGCCAGGACGTGGTCTGCGTCCACATCAACGACCTCTACTTCCGCAACCCGGTGCCCCGTGGCCACCAGGTCGAGTACACCACGACGGTCGCCCACGTCGGCCGCTCCAGCCTGGTCGCCTATGTCCGGGTGGAGAACGTCATCACCGGCGACTTCATCGTCGACGGCTTCTTCACCTACGTCAACGTCGACGAGAATGGCCGCCCCCAACCCCACGGCCTGACGTTGGAGCCCGCCGGCCAGGCCGACCAGGAGTTGATGGCGGCCGCGTCCGTCTACGCCCGCAAACCCCAGTGACGCGGCACTGCGCACGCCGCGCAGTATACTTGTCGGTATGACGACGGCGACCACCATCAAAGTCTCGACGCGGGTGCGCGACAGGATCAAAGCGCAGGCTGGCGCCTTCCGGTCGATGGACGAGTACTTAGACCAGTTGATGGACGCGGAGGAGCGCCGCCAAATGGTGGCCGCGTTGCGCAGAGCCGTCCAGCAGACCTCGGACGACGAGCTGCGCGCCTGGCAAGACGAGTCCGACGCCTGGGAGCAGGCCTCCCTGCGGGACGGTGCCGAGCAGTGAATGCCCTTGTCCGGGGCATGATCGTCTGGGCCTGGCTCGACCCGGCGGTCGGCCGCGAGCACTCGGGCCGCAGACCGGCGGTGGTCGTCTCGTCGACCGCCTACCTCGACACGGTCGACAAACTGGTCGTCGTGCTGCCGGTCGCAACCAAGGATCGCGGGTGGCCGAACCACATTCCGGTCAGTCCGGCCGAACTGCTGCCCCAGCCATCCTGGGTCGTCACCGAGCAGCCGCGCACCATCTCGCGCGAGCGCGTCGTCAAGACCGGTGGCGTCGTCGACGGCCAGTGCCTGGCCGCAGTCGACCGCTGGACCAAACTTTTCCTCTGCGATCCCCAGTCGTAACGCCGTCTAGTCCGAGCGGCGTCACTCGAAAACCGTGGCCTGTCAGACGCCTGGTGGCCGAGGACAGGCACGCCACCTGGCCCGCTTTCGCCCCGGTGGCCGACGACCACCGCACGCCACGCGCCGTGCCCGTCCCGCTACGGAGAGTAGCGTTGGCGCCAGCCGTTTTCCGAGGCCTGGAGGCCAAACGTCTGGTTAGCTCGTGGATAGCACTCCATCCACCAGAAAGGACGATGATGAACGCCGAACCGACCACCCTGGGCAACAAGATCAAGCAGGTCCGCACCGACGCCGGGCTGACCCAAGAGCAGTTCGCCGAGAAACTGTACGTCTCCCGCCAGGCCGTCACCAAGTGGGAAGGCGACCGCGGGTTGCCAGACATTGAGAACCTCAAGGCCATCGCCAGCCTGTTCGACGTCAGCGTCGACACGCTGCTCAAAGACGAGGAGCTGTCGCTCAGCGTCGTGGTCGAGCCGATCAACCTGGCCGAGTACCACAAAGGTGGTCGCGCCAAGAACGCCTACGACGCCGTGGTCATAGCCAAGTATCCGCAGGCTGCCCAGATTGTCGAACTGGTCCGCCAGCACCGCAACTCTTTCCGCGAGACGGTCATCGAATTGGTCGCCGACGCGGGCGGCATTTTCGGACTCGGCAACCAGCTCGCCGACACCGCCCACAGCTACTTCGCGGTCCTGCCGTCTCGGACCCTGTTCGTCACCGTGACCAAGGAGCGCGTCGAAGCCCGCGACTACACCGGCCGCACGGACAAACGAACCTTCGTCTTCGGCCCGAACCGCTATTACAGGGGCCGGTCGTTCTGAGCCCGCCCAGTCAGTCGCCGAAGCACCGCTTGGCCGAGGCCGGACGGTCGGTGCTTCGATGCGCGTCTCGAACGCATCCCCCTCGATCAATTGTGGCGGGAACGCGGCCCCGGGTTCTCCGATAGAGTTCAGGGCACTGGGCGCACTTGAGGTGACAATATGGACATTCTGGAAGCGATTCGACTGCGGCATTCCACGCGGGCCTTTGACGGGCGTCCGCTGACGGAGGCGGATCATAAGTCCATTGCCTCCTTCATTGAGGCCACCGCGCCGCCGTTCGGGGTGCATGCCCGCATCGAGTTGATCCAAGCCGATTTCGGTGACGAACGAGTCAAGCTGGGCACTTACGGATCGGTGAAGGGCGCGCGGGATTTCATGGGGCTGATCTACGGGGAGGGGCCGCTGGTCCAAGAGGGCTCGGCCTATTGGTTGGAACAGGTGGTGTTGCACTGCACCTCCATCGGGGTGGGTTCGATCTGGTTGGCCGGTTTCACCCATTCCAGCTTCGCCAAGCACGTCAAGCTCGCTCCCGCAGAGACGCTGGGCTATGCCTGCCCGGTGGGCTACGAAGGCGGGCAACGCCCGCTCGCCGAGCGTATCGGCTTGTGGAATTCCAAGAAGCTGCACGCCGCCAAGAAGCCCTTCGAGACGCTCTTTCTCGACGCCGAGGGTCAACCGCTGACCCCGCAGGCGGCAGGCGACTGGGAGTTGCCGCTGCAGATGACCCGGATCGCGCCGTCGGCGAAGAATCTCCAGCCCTACCGGGTGGTGGTGACGCCCACCGCCTGCCACTTCCTCATCCAGCCCAGCATGGGCATCCCGTCGGGCCCCGGCTGGTTCTCCCACATCGACGTGGGCATCGCCATGTGCCATTTCGAGCAGACCTGCCTGCACCAGGGCATCGCCGGGAGCTTTCAGGTGCTCGACGACGCCCCGACAGTCCCCGACCGGCAATACGTCATCTCTTACGTCCGCAGCTGAGAAGTTGGGCGGCCAGGGCAGAAGCGCCGCTTGACTGACGCCGACCTGTAGTTGACCCCGCTTTTCGGACACTGACCAAACAAGAGCTGGGGCTATTGGGGAAGGATGTGTGACCTAGTCACGGGGTCACTTCAGCGTACTTGCCGCGCTCGGACAAGTGAGAGCAAGCTCTCCCTTGTCTCTCGCTTGCTGCGGAGGATGTTCGGGCTGACGCCCTATCATCCTCTCTTGCCGCGCTCGGACAAGTGAGAGCAAGCTCTCCCTTGTCTCTCGCTTGCTGCGGAGGATACGAGATTCGAACTCGTGAGGGCGTGAACCCAACCCGCTTTCCAAGCGAGCGCCATAGGCCTCTAGGCGAATCCTCCGCCGGATAGGTTACCTGATGCGGCGGGACATGTTCCAACTGGCGACTGGCGACTGACCGACGTTGCGCCCGCCTGCCCGCGCGGCCGGCCTGACACCAGCCGAGGCCCGCACGGACGGACAGCGCACGGGCACTCGCCGCGCCAGCGGCCGGGATAGCATGGTCGCTGGATTCGCCCGCCGTCGAAAGGATGCACGTGAACGTCCACGCCAATTTGAGCCGCGCCGCCGCAGCAGCGGCGTCCAGCCTGCTGCTGACCGCCGGAATCGGCCAGGCCGCCTCGGCCAGCGCTCCGACAGACCCCGCCATCGCCGCGACTGGCCAGACGGCACGGGCGTCGGCCCGCGTCGACGCCATGCCGGGCGCCGCCGCCAAACTGACCTGGACGACAAAGAAGGCCGATTTCAAGACCGCCGCGGCCAGCTACGCGTACAGCTACGAACTGCCGCAGTTCAAAGGCGTGAAGGCCAGCGTTGCCAAGGCCGTCAAAGCCAAAGTCAAGGCGTTCTTCGCCAAGACGGCCGCCGAGCGCAAACAGGCCGACAAAGGGCTGACCGCCGAAACCTCCGCCTGCCTGTCGGGCTCGACCCCCTGGGCCCAGGCCGCCATCGACGGCGACATCTACAACAACCGCTACTTCTCGGCCTTCTTGACGCGGCGCGGCCTGGCCTGCGACACCAACGCCAACTGGCACGACGAGCTGTCGCTGACCATCGACTTGAAGACCGGCAAGGCGGCGGCCCGGTCCAAGTTCGTCGACAACCGCAAGAACCTGTTCAACATGGAGGTGCTCGCAGCCATCACCAAGGCCGGCGACTTCTACGACACCGCCTACAACTACTCCATGGCGCCGGCCAAGTGGAAGAAGGTCGACGGCTGGCGCGTCAGCGCGTCCGGCGTCCACGCCTACCTGGTCGACGACAAAGGCGCCGCCTACGGCTACCTGGTCAAGTGGGACCGCGTGCTGGCCCCCGGCCAGACCGAAGGCAAGAAGAGCACCGGCAAAGTCGTCTACACCTGCTCCGACTTCGACGTCGACTTCGACCTGGCCTACCAGGGCGACCTCGTCAAAGCCAAGTCCGACACGGTGACGCTGTACGGCGTGCGCGGCAAAGCGAAGACGATCCTCTTGACCCAAGGCGGCAAACCCTACCTGTGGCAGCTGACCTTCGCCTCCAAGACCTCCAAGCAGGCCACCACCATCAGCGCCCTGTTCGCCTGCTGACCCCGCCAAGCCCACGCGCGCCCGACGACGCGGCGAGGCGCCGCTCAGTGGCCACCGCCGACACGACTGAGGCGAGAGCCAAGCCGATGGAAGAGCGCAGCGACGGCAGGTGCAGACTTGTGAATCATCTCTTAGGCTGAGCCCATGGACTGGAAACTGGTCGCGGTCGGCCCTGACCGCGCCGCCGAGGTGGTGGACCTCACACTTTGGGCGTTCGTCGAGGCCGACATCCCCGACTACGCCGAGCATGTCGCCGAGACGCTGGACTGGGAGCGCTCGTTCGGCGTCGAGGTTGACGGGCGGCTGGTGGCTTTCAGCTCGGCTTGGCATTTCGACCTGCCCGTCCCCGGCGGCGTTCTCCCGACCGGCGGGTTGACGTGGGTCGGCGTCCATCCGGGTTTCCGGCGGCGCGGCATGCTGCGGACCATGCTTGCGA
The DNA here is from genome assembly GCA_031272195.1 of Propionibacteriaceae bacterium. Lineage (GTDB taxonomy): Bacteria > Actinomycetota > Actinomycetes > Propionibacteriales > Propionibacteriaceae > Propionicimonas. The sequence goes on along the minus strand of JAISUF010000021.1, from coordinate 24,262 downwards.
GGCACTTCGAGGACTGCCGCGCGCGCGGCGAGTCGGCGTCGATCCTGACCGCCGCCGAAGTGCCCATCTACACCCGTTTCGGCTACGGCCAGGCCGACCGCACCGTCCGCACCGTCCTGCCCCGCAAGGTGGCGCTGCGCGACGTGCCCGGCGCAGAAGCCGTCTCCATCACGCTGGAGCGCGCCGATCCCGCCAAACACGCCGAAGCGACGGCCCTTGTCCACCGCCAGCACGTCGGGCGGCCGCTGTTCGTCCCCGCCGGAGCCGACGGCCCCTGGAGCGCCCGCTTCCACGATCCGCAGCAGTGGCGCGACGGCGCCGAGCCGCTGCGCGTGGCGGTGGCGCGGCGCGACGGGCGTCCAACCGGTTTCGCGTTCTTCCGCCGCAAAGAGCATTGGACGCCGGACGCCGTGCCCGACGGCACGGTGACGGTGCACGAGCTGGTCGCCAACGACCCGCCCACCACGCGCGCCTTGTGGGGGATGCTGACCGACCTCGACCTGATGGCCCGAACCGAGGCCTGCTCGCTGCCCTGGGACGATCCGCTGTTCGCCCTGTTGGAAGACCCGCGGGCCGTCGCCGCCCGGCTTGGCGACCGCCTGCACCTGCGCCTGTTGGACGTGCCCGAAGCCTTGTCGGCCCGGCGCTACGCGACCGGCGTCGAGCTGGTCTTGGAGGTGTCCGACGCCCAAGTCCCGACCAACGCCGGGCGCTGGCGGCTGACCGGCGGCCCGGACGCGGCCCGCGTCGAACCTGCCGCCGGCCACGCCGACCTGCGCCTCGACGTCCGCGCCCTGGGATCGGTTTACGCCGGCGGTTTCCCCGTCGCCTCGCTGGCCGAGGCCGGCCTGATCGAGGAGTTGACGCCCGGTGCGGTGGACAAGCTGGCCGCCGCCCTGTCGTACCCGAGACTGCCATGGACATCGCACGGTTTCTGAGGAGCGCGGGAAGGCGACGCCCGCCGCGCGCCGGGGCGGTGTCGCCGTCCAGGCCTGACCGCTGCCGTGGAGCCGGCGGCACCACCGCCCCTGACCGCGCCGAACTCGCCCGCGGCGCTCGTTCGCGGACTCCCGAATCCCCCAGGAGGCATCGATGACAATCCGCCAAGCCCGCTTCTCCTCGCCCCTCGGCCCGATCGCCGCCACGTCCGAGGGCGGCGCCGTGACGCAATTATGGTTCGAGCCGCCCAGCCCATCCCCCGCCGAGGCGGCGACCAATCCGTCGGGCACCGCGCCGACGAGAGCGGGCGACGCCATTGACGCGCCGGCCCCAAGGCCAGGCCGCGCGCCCGCCCGGCGCTCGGACGGCCGTCGAGACGCCGCCGATCCGCCGGACCCGGTCTTGGAGCGCCTGGGCGAGTGGCTGGCCGACTACTTCGCGGGAGGCAACCCCACCATCGACTTCCCCCTGGCCCCGCGCGGCACGCCGTTCCGCATGGCGGTCTGGTCGCTCCTGTGCGAGATACCGTACGGCCAGACAACCACCTACGGCGCGCTGGCCGCGCGCCTGTCCGGTCCGGGACGCCCGCTGGCCGCCCGCGCCGTCGGAGGGGCGGTCGGCCACAACCCGATCTCGCTGCTGATCCCCTGCCACCGCGTCATCGGCTCCGACTCCAGCTTGACCGGCTACGGCGGCGGCCTCGACCGCAAGGCCAGCCTGTTGGCGCTGGAAGGGTCTTGGCCCAAGCCGTAGACACGCCTCGACCGCCTGCCCAACGCCACCTGGGCCAAGCGGGCGTCGCCTTGTGGTGACGCAATCCGCGACCACCTCCCACGCTGGCGGCCGGGTCGTCCTCCGCGAAGCTGTGGAGGAGCATATGACAAAATGTTAAGACATTAGGTTGACTTCCGGGGAAGTCAAGTGTTGAATAGTACTCGAACACGGCGCCGAAGCTGACCGCTGAAGTGCCTCGACGCAGAGGACGAACCATGACTGACCCGACAACTCCGTTGGCCAAGATGACCCAGCGCGGACCGACTGTCTTGTGGAACGACTCGGCGACCCCCGCCGAGTTGGCCGAGTCGATCTCGTTCGGCGCGGTCGGGGCCACCTGCAACCCCGTCATCGCGCTGGCCGCCATCAAAGCCGACCTGCCCCGCTGGACGGCACGCATCGCAGAACTGGGCCGACAGCTTCCCGAGGCCACGGAGTCGCAGCTCGGCTGGAAAGTCGTCGAGGAGGTGTCGCTGGACGCCGCCAAACTGTTGGAGCCGGCCTTCGAGAAGCACCACGGCTACAACGGCCGCCTGTCGATGCAGACCGACCCCCGCCTGGCCCGCTCGGCCAAGGCGCTCGCCGACCAGGCCGAGCACTTCTCCAGCCTGGCGAAGAACATTATCGTCAAGATTCCCGCCATCGCCACCGGCGTCGAGGCCATCGAGGACGCCACCCATCGCGGCGTCAGCGTCAACGTCACCGTCTCCTTCACCGTCGCCCAGGCGGTCGCCGCCGGCGAGGCCATCGAGCGCGGGCTGAAGCGCCGCGAGGCCGAGGGCCTGGACGTCTCGACGATGGGGCCTGTCGTCACGATCATGGTCGGCCGCCTCGACGACTGGCTGAAGATCTGCTACGCCAAGCAGGGCCTGTGCTTCGACCCCGGCTACTTGGAGTGGGCCGGCGTGGCTGCGGTCAAGAAGGCATATCAAGAGTTCCAGGCCCGAGGCCTGCGCGCCCGTGTGCTGGTGGCCGCCTACCGCAACGCCCTGCAGTGGACCGAGTTCGTCGGCGGCAACCTGGTGTTGTCGCCGCCGTTCGCCTGGCAGAAGCGCTTCCAGGCCTCCGGGATCGAGCCGGTCGACCGCATCGACGTCCCAGTCGAGCCGAAGATCGTCGAAACCATGTACGAGCAGATGCCCGACTTCCGCAAGGCTTACGATGTGGACGGGATGACGGTCGAGCAGTTCGCCGAGTTCGGCGCCACCCGCCGGACGCTGCGGCAATTCCTGGGCGCCGACGAGGAGCTCGACCAGATCGTCCGCGACGTGCTGATCCCGGCCCCGTGACAAGGAGGAAAATGTCCCAGACCATCCGCTTGACCGTCGCCCAGGCGACGATCAAGTTCCTCGCCAACCAATACTGTGAGCGCGACGGCGTCGAGCGGCGGCTGATCCCGCGCGCGCTGGGCATCTTCGGCCACGGCAACGTCTGCGGCCTCGGCCAGGCCCTGCTGCAGGCCGACGTGCAGCGCGGCGACGGCGACGCCGACGCGCCCGAGTTGCCGTACGTCCTGATCCGCAACGAGCAGGGCGGCGTCCACGCGGCGGCCGGCTTCGCCAAACAGTCGAACCGGCTCCAAACCATGGCCGTGCTGTCGTCGATCGGGCCGGGCGCGACGAACATGGTGACGGGCGCGGCCCTGGCCACCACCAACCGCCTGCCGGTGCTGCTGTTCCCCTCCGACATCTTCGCCACCCGCTGCCCAGACCCGGTGCTGCAGCAGTTGGAGAGCCCGCAGAGCCTCGACGTGTCCGTCAACGACGCCTTCCGCCCGGTGGCCCGCTTCTTCGACCGGGTCAACCGCCCCGAGCAGCTGATCCCCTCGCTGATGAACGCCATGCGCGTGCTGACCGACCCGGCCGACACCGGCGCCGTCGTCGTCTGCATGCCGCAGGACGTCCAGGCCGAGGCCTTCGACTGGCCGGCCGCCTTCTTCGACCGGCGCGTCTGGCATGTCGGCCGCCCCGTCCCCGAGCCGGCCGCGCTGGCCCGCGCCGTCGCGGCGATCAAGGCCTCCAAGCGGCCGCTGCTGGTGGCCGGCGGCGGCGTCGTCTACTCCGAGGCCTCGCAGGCCCTGCGCGACTTCGCCACAGCCACCGGCGTGCCCGTAGCCGACACCCAGTCCGGCAAGGGCGCGATCAACTTCGACCACCCGCTGGCCGTCGGCGGCGTCGGCTCGACCGGCGCGGGCTCGGCCAACGACCTGGCGCGGACCGCCGACCTGGTGATCGGCGTCGGCACGCGCTACTCCGACTTCACCACCGCCTCGCGGACCGTTTTCGCCGACCCGGAGGTCAAGTTCGTCAACGTCAACACGCTGGGCTTCGACACCGCCAAACACGCCGCGACGATGGTTGTGGCGGACGCCCGCGAGGCCCTCGACGCCCTGCGGGCGGCCCTCGACGGCTGGCAGACCGACGCCGCCTACCAACAGGAGGCCGCCGACCGGGTGGCCGCCTGGCAGAAGGTGGTTGACGAGTGCTACCACCGCGACCACCAGCCGCTGCCCGCCCAAACCGAGGTGTTCGGGGCGCTCAACGAGTTGATGGGCGACGGCGACGTGCTGATCAACGCGGCCGGCTCGATGCCCGGCGACCTGCAGTGCCTGTGGCGCGCCCCCAACGCCGCCCAATACCACCTGGAGTACGCCTATTCCTGCATGGGCTACGAGATTCCAGCCTCGCTGGGCGTGCGGCTGGCCGTCGGGCCCGATCCGCAGGTGGTGGCCATCGTCGGCGACGGCACCTATCAGATGCTGCCGATGGAGTTGGCGACGATCGTCCAGGAGGGCCTGAAGGTGATCGTCGTGCTGCTGCAGAACCACGGCTTCGCCTCCATCGGTGCGCTGTCGGAATCGCACGGATCGCAGCGCTTCGGCACACGCTACCGCCAGCGCACACAGTCGGGCCGCCTGGACGGCGAGGACGTGCCCTTCGACTTGGCCGCCAACGCCGCCAGTTGGGGCGCCGACGTGCTGCGCTGCGACGGCATCGCCGAGTTCCGCCGCAATTACGCAAAGGCCGCCGCCAGCGACCGCACGACCGTCCTCTACATCGAGACCGACATCCTCGGGCCGAATCCGCCGGGCACAGCCTGGTGGGACGTGCCGGTCGCCCAGGTCTCCGAGCTTGAGAGCACCCGCCGGGCCTACGACGAATACCTGTCCGAGAAGAAGAACCAGCGCCACTACCTGTGACGCCGCGTCCCGGCACCGCGCCGGTCGCAGCCAACGAACGAGGAGGACCCACATGTTGAACATCGCAGTCGTCGGGGCCGGGCGCATCGGCGCCATCCACGCCGCCAACGTCGCCGCCAGCCCGGACGCCAACCTGGCCTGGGTTTGCGACCCGGTGCCGGGCGCGGCCGACAAGCTGTCCCACCTGGGCGGCCGAGTCGGCCTCGACGCCCGCCAGGCGATCGCCTCCGACGACGTCGACGCCGTCGTCATCGGCTCCCCCACGCCGACCCACGTCGAGCTGATCTTGGCCGCGGTCGAGGCGGGCAAGGCGGTGTTGTGCGAGAAGCCGGTCGACTTGGACCTGGCCCGGGCGCGCCAATGCCAGGCCGCGGTCGAGGCGGCCGGCGGGCGCGTCATGATCGGCTTCAACCGGCGTTTCGACCCGACCTTCGCCGAAGTCCACGCCCGCCTCCAGTCCGGCGAGATCGGCCAGTTGGAGCAGCTCACCATAGTCTCGCGCGACCCCGCCGCTCCCCCGGCGTCCTACGTGGCCGTCTCCGGCGGCATCTTCCGCGACATGACGATCCACGACTTCGACATGGCCCACTTCTTCCTGGGCGAGGTCGAGTCCGTCCAGGCGGTCGGCCAGAACGTCGTCGACCCGGCCATCGCCGAGGTCGGCGACTCCGACGCGGCGGTTGTGGTGTTGAAGGCCAAGTCGGGGGCCGTCGCCACGATCATCAACAACCGGCGTTGCGCCTACGGCTACGACCAGCGACTGGAGGCCTTCGCCTCGGCGGGCATGTTGGAGGCCCGCAACCAGCACGCCACTTCCGCAGCCGTGTCGACGGCCACGCTGAGCGGGGCCGCCAACCGCGTCCAAGACTTCTTCCTGCAGCGTTACGCCGACGCCTACCGCCTGGAGCTGGCGGCCTTCGTCAAAGCGGTCGCCGAGGGCGGCCCGTTCAGCCCCAGCCTGGCCGACGGCGTGACGGCGCTGGCTTTGGCCGACGCCGCCCTGGAATCGTCCAAGAGCGGCCAAACGGTGCTGCTGTGAGCGCCGACCAACCTTTCCAACCACCGAACAAGCAAGGAGACAGCCGATGAGGATCGCTGGGGCCCCGATTTCGTGGGGCGTGTGTGAAGTGCCGGGCTGGGGTTACCAGATGACCCCCGACCGGGTGCTCAAAGAGATGGCCGAGGTCGGCATCACCGCCACCGAGTTCGGCCCCGAGGGCTTCCTGCCGGCCGACCCGCAGGCCAAAGCCAAGACGCTGGCCGACTACGGCCTGAAGGCGGTTGGCGGCTTCGTGCCGGTCGTCCTGCACGACCCCGGCCACGACCCGCTGCCCGAGGTCGACCGCGAACTGGACTCGTTCGTCGCCGCCGGCGGCGACGTGCTGGTGCTGGCGGCCAACTCCGGCCTGGACGGCTACGACACCCGCCCCGTGCTCGACGACGAGGGCTGGGCGACGATGTTCGCCAACCTCGACCGGCTGGCGCAGCTGGCCCGCTCGCGTGGCATCACCCCGAGCCTCCACCCGCACGTCGGCACGATGGTGGAGACGCGCGACGACGTGTTGCGCGTCCTCAACGGCTCCTCCATCCCGCTGTGCCTGGACACCGGCCACCTGCTGATCGGCGGCAGCGACCCGGTCGAGATCGCCCGCCAGTGGGCGGCGCGGATCGCCCACGTCCACGCCAAGGACGTCAACCTGGCGCTGGCCAAGAAGGTCCAAGCCGGCGAGTTGACCTACCAGCAGGCCGTCGCCCAGGGCATCTACGTGCCGCTGGGCCAAGGCGATGTCGACTTCCGCACCATCGTCGCCAAACTGGACGAGGCCGGTTTCGACGGCTGGTACGTCATGGAGCAGGACGCCATCCTGCCCGCCGAGCCGGCCGACGAGGGCCCGCTGGGCGCGGTGCGCCAGTCGATCGCCTATCTGAAATCTCTGGCCGCCTGAACGCCGTTGGTGACGCCACGCCGCGCGTCGCCTGGCGAGATCCAGGCCCCGCGCGGCGTCTGCGGGCGGCCAACCCGGCCGGTCGTCCATGGGCTACAATTGCCCGGTGCGCGAGTGTAGCTCAATGGTAGAGCCCTAGCCTTCCAAGCTAGCCACGCGGGTTCGATTCCCGTCACTCGCTCTCTTACAGCGACTGGCCGAAGTCCTGGCGGAACTTGGCCACCAGTTCGTGCTGCCAATCGCCGATCGGCTCCAATCGGCCGTAGAAGAAGCGCAGAATGGCCGGCTCCTCCACCCAGCGCAGGCCGCCGACCAGGCGGCGGTTGTCGTACAGCCAGCGGACCCGGTCGATGGCGTAGTTGATCTGCGACAGCGTGAAGACGCGCCTCGGCACAGCCAGGCGGACCAACTCCATGTCGGCCAGCGGCTCGGTGCCGTCGGGCTCGCGCTGCTCCGACATCGTGCCGCGCTCCATGCCGCGCACGCCGGAGGCCAGATAGACCGCCGAGGCCAGCGCCGCCGAGGGATACTGCGTTTGCGGGACGTGGTCCAGGAAGCGGCTGGCGTCGACGTGGGCCCCGAGTCCGCCCGGTGGCGTCACCATCGGCACACCGGCCTCGTCCAGCGTCTTGACCAGGTAGGAGATGAACTGCGGACCCTGGTTGATCATGTCCTCGTCCATGGTCTCGTCCAGGCCGACGGTGATCGCCTCCATCTCGCGCACCGACATGCCGCCGTAGGTCAGGAAGCCCTCGTACATCGGCACGAAGCCGCGCAGCTGTTTGTAGACGCCCTCGTCGTCGGTGATGATGCCGCCGCCGCGGCCGAAGCCGAGCTTGCGGGCCGAGAAGTAGACGATGTCGCACTCGTCGGACATGGCCCGGGCGATGTCGGCGATCTCCCAGTCGGCGCACTCGGCCTCGCGGGTCTTGATGAAATGCAGGTTGTCGGCCAGCAGCGAGGCGTCCATCACCAGCTTGACGCCATGCTTGCGGCAGGCCTGCGACACCTCGCGCAGGTTGGCCAGCGAGAACGGCTGGCCGCCGATCAGGTTGGTGCCCGCCTCCATGCGGACGTACGGGATCTTGTCGGCCCCGATCTCTTCGACCAGAGCCTCGAAGCGCGGCACGTCGAAGTTGCCCTTGAAGGGGTTGTCCGAGTTGACGAGCAGCCCCTCGGGCCGGATCAGCTCGACGACGCGGCCGCCCAGTTCGGTGACGTGGGCCTTCCAGGTGGTGAAGTGGTAGTTGGTGACGGCTGTGCAGCCGGGCGTGATGTAGGCCTTGCAGAGGATGTGCTCGGCGGCCCGGCCCTGGTGGGCGGGCAGGAAATAGCGCTTGCCGAAGATCTCGGTCAGTTTGGCGTGCAGCCGGGTGAAGGTGGCCGAGCCGGCGTAGGCGTCGTCGGCCAACAGCATGGCGGCCTGCTGGCGGTCGCTCATGGCATTGACGCCCGAGTCGGTCAACATGTCGAGGAAGACGTCCTTGTTCTCCAACAGGAACGTGTTGTAGCCGGCCTCCTCGACGGCCCGCAGGCGCTCCTCGATCGGCAGCAGGGTGAGCTTTTGGATGATGCGGACTTTGTGCATCTCCAAGGGGAAAGTCTCACCGGAATAGTAGGACACCTTCGTCATGTTCGCTCTCCTTGTTCGGCGCGAAGCCATGCTAGCGCATCGCCGCCGCCGGCGGCGGACAAGTCGACGGCGCCCACCCGATTTCACCTCTCGGAAGAAGCGGCCGCCGCTGTGCGCTGCCGCCCTCGCGCCGTCGGCCCCGCCACGCGGGAAGGGCCGCGCTCAGTCGGCGCGGTGTTGCCAAAGCACCTGCCCGCAGGCCTCTTGCACGACCACCCTGGCCTGGTCGCGGAAGTCCAGCTCGACGTCGATGGCCTGGCCGTCGGGCGACGAGGAGCGGTAGCGGGCGTGCCGGTATTCCAGTTGCGTCATGGCGGTCGAGGCGGTCGTCAGCCAGGGGTGGCGGCGGCGCAGCCCGATCAAGTCTTGGTGGGCGCGGAAGACGCCCTCCCCCAGCTTCGACAGCTCCTCGGGGGTGTCCGGGAACGCGGGGCGGACGTCGTCGTCGCCGCCGACGCGCTCCTGCTTGACGCCGGTGTAGCCCTGCTCGTCGCCGTAGTAGACCGACGGGACGCCGCCCAGCGTCATCAGGATGGCCAAGGCGATCAGGGCCCGGCCCTGCCCCAGCGTGCTGGCGATCCGCGTGACGTCGTGGTTGCCGACGAAAATGTTCGGCGTGAAGCTCTTGAGCATCTCGTCGTGCCTGGCCAGGGCCCACTTCAGCTCCCACGGGTTGCCCTCGCGAACCGACGACCAAATCGCCTTCCACAGCTCGTATTGGGTGACGGCGTCGACGCCCGTCTCGGCGACGAATCCGGCGTAGTCGCCGTGGATGACCTCGCCCAGGATCCAAGCGTCGGGATGGCCCTCGCGCACCCTCGGCAGCACCTGCGCCCAAAACCGCCTCGGCACGGAGTAGGCAGCGTCCAGCCGCCAGCCGTCAATGCCCCGGTCCAGCCAATAATTCATGACGCCGGCCACATGTGCGACGGCGGACGGCGAGGCGTGGTTGAAACGGGCCAACCCGCCGTGCCCCTCGAAGACGCGCGGTGCGGGGCCGCCCGGAGCCTCCCAGTCGATGTCGAACAAGTCCGCGCCGTCGGCCCCAGGCCCCTCGCGCAGCACCCGCGCCAGGTCGGGATAGTCGCTGGAGGCGTGCGAGAAGACGCCGTCGAGGACGATTCGCAGGCCGCGCTGTTTGCAGGCGGCGACGAGGTCGTCGAAGTCGTCCCGGCCGCCCAGGCGGGGGTCGATCCGGTAGTAGTCGCGGGTGTCGTAGCCGTGGCTGCGTGAGGCGAAAATCGGCCCCAGCAGCAGGCCCGACGCCCCAAGCTTGACGGCGTAGTCCAACCAGTTGAGCAGTCGGCGCAGGCGTGGCGCCGGCTGGGGGTCGGCCTCTCGGATCGGCGCGCCGCAGAATCCCAGCGGATAGACGTGCCACCAAATCGCGTGCTCGGCCCAACCCATCGCAGCCTCCTGTCGTCTCAGGCAGTCTAGGCCCCCGCACTCGCACCCGCGCAACCGCGCGCCGCGTCCGGCCAGGCGACACCCGCCCTGTGGCGGTGGCCACTCGCGTCGAGACGCCGGCGGCCACACAGTCGCCGCCAAACAGGGGCGTCAAATCCAGTGCTTGACCTTGAACATCACCCACAGGCCGACGGTCGCCACCAGCATCAACCCGAGCGAGAACGGGTAGCCGTAGGCCCAGTGCAGCTCGGGCATGTTGTCGAAGTTCATGCCGTAGATGCCGGCGATGACGCTGGGCACGAAGACGATGGCGGCCCAGGCCGAGATGCGCTTCATGGCGTCGTTCTCGGCCTGGCCGGCCTCGTTGAGCTTCTTGATCTCCTCGATTTGGCGTTGCGAGACCAGCGTCGCGTTCAGCGTCAGGATGTCGCGCAGGCGGTCGCGGTAGTGTTTGGTGGCGTCGATGACGCTGCGCAGGTGGTCGGCGACGTCGCGCAGATACGACTGCAACTGCTCGGGCACGGAGTAGGCCCCGAAGCCCGCCATCAGGCCGCCCAGGACTTCCCGCATCGCTTGGGCGGCGCGGTCGAACTGGGCGACTTGGCCGCTCAGCGACCAGATGCGGTGGGAGACGCCGGGATCGGCCGAGAAGACTTGGTAGTCGATTTCGGAGACGTCGTGGCCGAACCCCTTGACGACCGGCCCGTACTCGTCCACCACCGCGTCCAGCACGGCGTACAGCACCGCCTCGGGGCCCAGCGACAGCAGCTCGGACTCGCCCGACATGCGCCGACGGGCGGTGGCGACGGCCCTGGTGAAGCCGTGGGTGATGGTGACGGCCTGGTCGGGCCGCACCAGCACGTGGACTTCGGCGAATTGGACCTGCTCGGTCGAGTCGACGTAGTGGGCGGTGTGGAGGACGGCGAACAGCGTGTCGCCGTAGCGCTCCAGTTTGGGATTTTGGTGGGCCTGGACGAGGTCCTCGCGCAGCAGGTCGTGCAGGTTCAAGTCGTCTGCCAGTTGGTCGACGCGCTCGGTTGCGGGCTCGACGAGGTTGAGCCAGGCGTCGGCGGGCAGTTTGCGGGGCACCATGGTGGACTCCTCACTTTGGCGGGCAGCAGTGGGCCGCGAAGCGGCGGATCGGGAAAGCGTCAAGAATTGGAGACGCGACTAGGTTGGTCAGACATACAACCACCCCCGTCCTGCGCCGAACTGCTCGGGGAGATTGTACCAATCCAGACGCGGATCCCGCCCCGGTTCGCACACTAGGCTGGGGGGTATGCCCAAGACGCCCGCGCCGCATCCTTCCGGAGCCAAGCCGCCAACGCTCGACCCTCGGCGGGTGCCGAGGCATGTCGCCGTCGTCATGGACGGCAACGGGCGCTGGGCGAAGGCCCGCGGGCTGGTCCGCACCGAGGGACACAAGCGCGGCGAGGCGTCGCTGTTCGACGTCATCGAGGGGGCCATCGAGATCGGCGTCAAATATCTTTCGGCCTACGCCTTCTCGACCGAGAATTGGAAGCGCTCGCCCGACGAGGTGCGCTGGATCATGGGGTTCAACCGCAACGTGCTGCACCGCCGCCGCGACGACTTGGACGCCCTCGGCGTGCGGGTGCGCTGGGCCGGACGCGCCCCTAGACTGTGGCGGTCGGTCATCAAGGAGTTGGAGATCGCCGAGGAGCAGACCAAAGGCAACGACGTCTTGACGCTCCAGTTCTGCATGAATTACGGCGGACGCGCCGAGATCGTCGACGCCGCCCGCCAGATAGCCGAACAGGCCGCCGCCGGGAAACTCGACCCCGCCCACCTGACGGAAAAGTCTTTCCGCAAGTTCTTGGATGAGCCCGACATCCCCGACGTCGACCTGTTCATCCGCAGCTCCGGCGAGCTGCGCACCTCCAACTTCTTGGTGTGGCAGTCCGCCTACGCCGAATTGTTCTTCTCCGACAAGCTGTGGCCCGACTTCGACCGCCGCGACCTGTGGGCCGCCGTCGAAGACTACGCCGGCCGCGACCGCCGCTTCGGCTCGGCCTGACCACCCGCTCCCGCATGGTGTTGGCGGCTCGCCACCGCTTGGGCAGCGGCGCCAGCGGCGGCGGCGCGCCGTCATCCACTACTTGGCGCGACACCGGGCCCGGCGGCGTCCCCGGGCCCGGTTGCAGGCCAGTTCCCTACTCGGCCTCGCCTTCGATCTGGCGGGCCTGGTCGGCGTGGGTGACCTCGATCTTGCGCGGCTTGGCCTCCTCGGCCACCGGAATGCGCAGGCTCAGCACGCCGTCGGCGTAGTTGGCCTCGATCTTGTCCAGCGCGACGCCGTAGCCGAGGGTGAGCTGACGGGCGAAGGTGCCCGCCGGGCGCTCCCGCACCAGCCACTTCTGCCCCTCGACGGCCTGGCTGGACCGCTCGGCGCGGATGGTGAGCTGGCGGTCGTCGACGTCCACATCGATGGACGACGGATCGACGCCAGGCAGGTCGATCTGCGCCACGAAGGCGTCGCCGTCGCGATAGAGGTCCATCGGCATCGCGGTGGCCGCCGGGGTGCGGGCGACGTCGGTGAAGAGTTCCCTGAACGGGTCGAATGTGCGTGCCATGTTGTGCTCCTTAGTCTTGCTCCCTGGGGCCTGTGCGGCCCCCGTCCTTGTTAGCACTCTCATGGTGTGAGTGCTAACAACACGTCCAGTATGCACCCCACAAAAGGCAAAATCAAGAAGTTGAGCCCACCAGACTCAACTATCCTGCGAGCCCCCGCCGCCAGAGGGCAGCTCCTCTGCCTTGGAGCCCGCCTCCAGGGCCCCGACCAGGCTGGCGACCTCGCCGCCGATGACGCCCAATCCGGCGTACTGCTCCAGGCGGGCGCGGGAGTCGGCGATGTCGAGGTTGCGCATGGTCAACTGGCCGATGCGGTCCAGCGGGTTGAAGGCGGCGTCCTCCACCCGCTCCATCGACAGGCGCTCCGGCTGGTAGGAGAAGTCGTCGCCTTCGGTGCGCAGAATCGAATAGTCGTCGCCCCGGCGCAGCCGCAGCGTCACCGAGCCGGTGACGGCCGAGCCGACCCAGCGCTGGATAGACTCGCGCATCATCAGCGCCTGCGGGTCGAGCCAGCGTCCCTCGTACATCAGGCGTCCCAGCTCGCGTCCCCAAATCTGGTAGCGGGAGTAGGTGTCCTCGTTGTGGATGGCGGTGACCAGGCGCTCGTAGGCGATGTGCAGCAGCGCCATGCCGGGCGCCTCGTAGATGCCGCGCGACTTGGCCTCGATGATGCGGTTCTCGATCTGGTCGGACATGCCCAGGCCGTGGCGTCCGCCGATGGCGTTGGCCTCCAGCACCAGCGCGACGGCGTCGGCGAAAGTTTGGCCGTTGATCTCGGCGGGACGTCCCTGCTTGAACGCGATCGTGACGTCTTCGGCCTCGATGGCGACGGCCGGATCCCAGAAGCGCACGCCCATGATCGGCTGGACCAACTCGATGGAGGCGTCGAGGCTCTCCAAGTCTTTGGCCTCGTGGGTGGCCCCCCAGATGTTGGCGTCGGTCGAATAGGCCTTTTCTTGGGAGTCGCGATACGGCAGCCCGCGCTCTTTCAGCCAGCCGCTCATCTCGGCCCGTCCGCCCAGCTCGCCGACGAAATCGGCGTCCAGCCACGGCTTGTAGATGCGCAGCTTGGGGTTGGCCAGCAGCCCGTAGCGGTAGAACCGCTCGATGTCGTTGCCCTTGTAGGTGGAGCCGTCGCCCCAAATTTGGACGTTGTCGGCCTCCATCGCCCGCACCAGCATGGTGCCGGTGACGGCGCGCCCGATCGGCGTGGTGTTGAAATACGTGCGCCCGGCTGTCTTGATGTGGAACGCCCCGCAGGTCAGCGCCACCAGCCCCTCTTCGACCATCGCCGCGCGGCAGTCGACCATCCGCGACAGCTCGGCCCCGTATTGGGCGGCCCTTCCGGGCACCGATTCGATGTCCGGCTCGTCGTACTGCCCCAGGTTGGCGGTGTAGGTGCACGGGATCGCGCCCTTCTCCCGCATCCAAGCCACCGCCACAGACGTGTCCAACCCGCCGGAGAAGGCGAGCCCCACGCGCTCCCCCACGGGGAGTTTCGTCAACACTTTAGCCACGGGCCAAGAGTCTATCGCGTGCCCCGCCCCACGCCGCCCGCCCCGCCAGGCCGCGCTACGCGCCGGCGCGCGGGCGATCACAGGACATACTTGCGCAGCGGCGGGATCAGGTTGAGCAGCCATGACGCCAAGACCGCGCAAACGAATGCGCCGATGAAGAACGCCGCGATTCCCACCGGCAACGGCAAATCCATCGGGAAAATATCCAGCTTCTTATAGGCGAAGTTGAGGAACACGGGGTGGACGATGTAGACCCCCAGGCAGAGATATTGCGTCTTGGCCGCCAACACCCCGGCCCGCCCGTAATCGACGCCGGGACGGGCCAGCCAGACGAACAGCGCCACCGCGCAGGCGACCACGAGGGGATGGTCGTAGTCCACGCCGACTTGGAAGCAGCCCAGCGCCACCAACCCGGCCAGGCTGGCGGCGCCAACCGCCGCCCAAAGGCCCGCCCGCCGCCAGATCGGCGAGTCGTCGAAGCGGATCAGATAGCCCAGCAGCAGGTAGAGCACGTAGACCGAGCCGATCGGCAATGGGAAGCCGATGGCCACCCCGAACAGGCTTTCGACAAGCGGAAACAGGCTGGTGAAGACGAACAGCGCGCCAACCGTCAGATAGACGAACCCCTTCGGCGCCGCAGCCACGAAGAACTTGAACACCGGCAGGCACAGGTAGAGACCGACGAGCATGTAGAGATACCACATGTGCGACCAGGAATGGCCCGCCAGGAAGTTGAGGAGGCCCTGTCCGGCGACCGCCGCCGCGTCCGCCCATCCCCGTATCGCGCCATGGCCGGCAAGCGCCTCCACGACGGCCATCGGATATCCGAACAGGCAAAGCGCCAAGACGATGCGCCTGACGTACTTGAAAGCGAGCGTTCGCGGCGTGAAACGCTTCTGAGGATTCAGGAACAGCGCCCCCGTGATCATGACGAAACTCGGCACACAAAACAGCAGCGCCCAATGGACCGCCATGAACACCGACAACTGCCCCGAGTCCAGTTTCTCGGGGAAGGTGTGCCAGACGCCGGCCACCACGTGGAGCAAGACCACCGCCGCCGTCGCCACCCAGCGCAGCACGTCGAGATAGGCCAGGCGCGTCGGCGCGGACACCGCCCCCAGATTCGGTTCGGTCAACGCATCAGCCACGGGCCAAGACTAGCGCCCGCCCCAACCGACTCGCCCGCCCGCGCCGGGCCGCGGGAGAGCGCCATCAGGCTGCGGCGGCGCGGTTGATGGCGCTGACTACGGCGCGCAGGCTGGCGGTGATGATCGACTCGTGCATGCCGACGCCCCACAGTTGTTGGGCGTCCTCGCCGGAGCCGACCTCCGTCTCGACGTAGGCGGCGGCTTTGGCGTCGCCGCCCGAAGACAGGGCGTGCTCGGAGTAGTCGAGGACGCGGACCTGGTAGCCGAGCAGGGCGATGGCGTCGACGAAGGCGCTGACCGGGCCGTTACCCTCGCCGCTGATCTGCCGCTCGACGCCGCGGTCGATGACGGTGGCGTCGACGAAATAGTGGCCGTTGGAGCGCGCCGAGACGCTGACCAGCGTCAACGGCTGGCCGGGCTGGAGGTATTCGGCCTCGAAGATGCTCCACAGCTCGTCGGGCGTCACCTCGCCGCCCTCCTCGTCGGTGTGGCGCTGGACGACGCGGGAGAACTCGATCTGCAACCGCCGGGGCAGCTCCAGCTTGTGCTCGGCCTTCATGATGTAGGCCATGCCGCCCTTGCCGGACTGCGAGTTGACGCGGATGACGGCCTCATAGGTCCGCCCCACGTCGTAGGGGTCGATGGGCAGATACGGGGCCTGCCAGCCGATCTCGTGAATCGTCTTGCCGACCTCCTCGGCTTTGCGCTGGAGGTCGTCCAGGCCCTTCTTGATGGCGTCCTGGTGAGACCCGGAGAAAGCCGTGTAGACCAAGTCGCCGGCGTACGGGTGGCGCGGATGGACGCCGATGTTCGTGCAGTATTCGACTGTCCGGCGGATCTCGTCGATGTCGGAGAAGTCGATCTGCGGGTCGATGCCCTGGCTGAACAGGTTCATGCCCAGCGTCACCAAGTCGACATTGCCGGTGCGCTCGCCGTGTCCGAACAGGCAGCCTTCCACCCGGTCGGCCCCAGCCATCAGGGCCAGCTCGGTGGCGGCGGTGGCCGTGCCGCGGTCGTTGTGCGGATGCAGCGAGATGGCGGCGTATTGGCGGTTGGAGACGTGGCGGATGAAGTATTCGATCTGGTCGGCGTAGGTGTTGGGCGTCGACATCTCGACCGTGGCGGGCAGGTTGAGGATGATCTCGCGCTCGGGCCCCGGCTGCCACACCTCCATGACGTTGTCGCAAACCTCGATGGCGAAGTCGGTCGGCGTCTGGGTGAAAATCTCCGGCGAGTACTCGTAGCCGAACTCGACATCGCGCAGGCGCTTGTCGGCGGCCCGCATGATCCACTCGGTGCCCTGGCGCGCCAATTCGATGCACTCGGCCTCGTCGATGCCGAAAACGACGCGGCGGAACAGCTCGGCGGTGGCGTTGTAGAGGTGGATGTTGGCCCGGTGGGCGCCGACGATCGACTCGGCGGTGCGCTCGATCAAGTCCTCGCGGGCCTGCGTCAAGACGGTGATCGTGACGTCTTCGGGAATCGCGTCGGATTCGATCAGTTGGCGCACGAAGTCGAAGTCGGTTTGAGAGGCCGACGGGAAGCCGATCTCGATCTCCTTGTAGCCCATCCGCACCAGCAGGTCGAACAGGCGGCGTTTGCGGCCTGGCGTCATCGGATCGATGAGGGCTTGGTTGCCGTCGCGCAGATCGGTGGACAGCCAGCGCGGGGCCTGGGTGATCTTCTTCGACGGCCAGGTCCGGTCGGGCAGGTCGATGGGCTGGAACGGCGTGTAGCGCCAACACGGCATCGGCGAGGGCTGTTGGACTGGTTTGGGCTGCTTCTTGGTGTTCATGTTCGCTTCCTTCTTGTTGCGGTGGGTTCAGGCGCGTCAGAAATCGCCGCAACGAGGAAGCCTGAAATCAAGCCCCGTCGCGGCTGAGAAGCAGCAGGGTTGCTTGCGCCACGACGGGTACTTTACCACGCCGAGGCAGTGGCACTGGGCATGCTGTCAGGCGGGCGCGCCAGACGGTCGAAATCGGCCGGCCGCTCGCATCGCCGCGCCGACGCGGTCGGGACGCCAGCCGTAGACTGGACGGCATGCATATCGTCTTGGGCAACGACCACGCGGCTGTCGAGTTGAAGCGGCATGTCGCCGCGCACCTGGCCGAACTCGGCCACACCGTCACCGACCTCGGCACCAACTCGGCCGAGTCGACCGACTATCCGATCTACGGGGCGGCCGCGGCCCGCAAAGTGGTGGCCGGCGAAGCCGATCTGGGCATTGTCATCTGCGGGTCTGGGGCGGGCATCTCGATGTCGGCCAACAAGGTGCCGGGCGCCCGCTGCGTGCTGGCCAGCGAGCCGTACACAGCCAAGATGGGGCGGGCCCACAACAACGCCAACCTGCTCGCCATGGGGGCGCGCGTCATCGGGCCCGACCTGGCCACGATGATCGTCGACGTCTTCTTGACAACGCCTTGGGAGGGCGGGGAGCGCCACTCGCGGCGGGTCGGCGAGATCGCCGCCCTGGACGAGCGCCAACCGATCCCGGAGCCGCCCGCCTGAGGAGCAGGCTACTTCACTTTGGCCGACGTCTTGACGCTGCTCCAAGCGCCGTAGTAGGTGCCGTTGGACGCGCCCGAGGCGATCTTCTTGTAGGCCCGCACGCGCACCTGGTAGGCCTTGCCCTTCTTCAGCTTCTTGACCGCCAGCGAAGACGCGCTCGCCTTGACGGTCTTCGTCTTCCACGACTTGTCGCCCTTGACGCGATAGGCGACTTGATACTTGGTCACCTGGCTCTTGGCGATCTTCTTCCACTTGACGGTCACCTTGCCTTTGCCGGCGGTGGCCTTCGTCACCTTCGTCTTGACCGGGTTGACCAGCACGCTGGCGGTCACCTTGGCCGAATAGCGCCCCTTGCCGGTGACGACGACCTTCCCCAAGCCGACCTTGGATGTGCCGGAGACCTTGGCGGAGTAGTCGGCGCCGCTGGTCAGCGTCTCGCCGTCGAGGACGATCTTCAGCGCGGCGGCCGACTTGGCGCCGACGGCCAGCGCCCCGTCGACGCTCAACGCGCTGGGCGTCAAGGCGACGCGGGGGGCGGTTGGCTTGGCGACGTTCAAGGCGTATAGGTACGGCGTCGTCGAAGTCTCGCCTGGCACGTCGGCCCACCACAGGCTCGACCCGATCAGGACGGGCTGGGAGTCGGAGCCGAAATACTCCCCCGGCCACGATTGGCTGGCCAGGACCGCGCCCGTCGAATCGATCAGCTTGTAGTTCAAAGTGTGCGAGCCGGCGTCGGCCACGTCGTACAGAACGGCGAAACGGTTGTCGGACAGCTTCACCAGCCTCGGCTCGCCAACGCCCGCCGTCCCGACGGGCGACAACTGCGTCAGCCAGGTAAGCGACGACGAACCGGCCGGATCGGTGCTGCAAACCTGTTTGGCGGTGCCCGAGACGGTCTGCCAGGTGCACGTCTTCTTGGGCGCGGCGTCGCCTGTGGCGGCCGTCACCAGGAAAACGTTGCGCTTCAGGCTGGCGGTGGCCCCCGAGACGCCGGCGATCTCGCCGTCCTGCGGATCGGAGCTGCCGACCACCAGCGCCTGGCCTTGGCCCAGCTCGAAACCGGTGACCGAGGCGTAAGTGGCGTTGTTGCCCAGGTCGCCGACGAACTTCAGCGGCTCATAGGTGTACCAATAGACGCCGGCGGCCGCGTCCAGCGTCATGGCGCCGGGCGAGTAGCCGCGCAGCCCGCTGATCATCAAGGCCCGCGGATAGGCGTCGCCGTGGTCGACGAAAACCACCTCGTTGCCCTGAGCCTGGACGAACTGGTTGAACGAGTGGGAGGCGTACGGACCGCCGATGCCCTTGGCGTCGAACGACGTCGTCGCCATGGTGGCGGTGTCCACCTCGAAGGTGAGGTTGGACTGGTGGCGGACGCCGTCGGCGGCGGCGAACATCTGCCGGGCGGTGTGGACGATCAGCGAGCCGCCGACCAGCGCCATCGACACCGAGCCCGCCTCGAACGGCTTGTAAACCCCCTCGAACTCCTGCGTCACGCCGCCGGCCACATAGCCGGTGGCCAGCAGTTGCCAGTTGGCGTCGTACTTGCCGATGGCGATGACATTGTCGGTCTTGCTCTCGGCCGTGTTGGCCTTGCCCGTCACCACGTAGTAGTTGCCGTCGGACGCGGCGTAGAAACCGCCCCAGACGGGGAAGTCGGCGAACGACACCGTCTTGGTGTCGACCGGGGAGTAAGTGGCGGCGCCGCCGGCGCTGGCCGGCTGCGAGGCGCCATAGGTTGTGGCGGTGAACCAGGCGTTCGACTTGTCGACGGCCACGACGCCGACTTTGGCGCCAACCGGATAGACGTACAGGCTGGCCGGGCTGGCCCAGTTCCAGTCGCGCCCGTACTGCCCGTACATGCCCTTCAGAATGCCGGTCGCGGCGTAGTCGAGCGGGGCCACCGCCCCGGCGGGCAGCGCGTCCTCGGCTTGGGCCGTCTGGGCCGGGCCGATCAGAATTGTCGCCGCCAAACCGAGCGCGGACGCGGCCGCCAACATGCGGGAGACTCGCATGTCCCCTCCTTAGAAAGTCGCTAGGACCATTGTGGCGGGTTTGGCCGCGCGGCGCCATAGCCGCCTCGTCCAGTCGCGACACGCCCAGGGCCGTGCGACCCGTCGCCTCAGAATCCCAGCCGGTTGAGTTGTTTGGGGTCGCGCTGCCAGTCCTTCATCACTTTGACGTGCAGGTCGAGGTTGACTTGCGTGCCCGCCAGGGCCTCGATTTGGCGGCGGGCGGCGGCGCCTATCTCGCGCAGGCGGGCCCCTTGACGGCCGATGACGATGCCCTTCTGCGACTCGCGCTCCACCACCAGCGAGGCGAAAATGTCCAGCAGCGGCCGGTCGGCCGGACGGCCGGGGCGAAGGCCCATTTCGTCGATCGCAACCGCGATCGAATGCGGCAGCTCGTCGCGCACCCCCTCCAGGGCGGCCTCGCGGATCAGCTCGGCGTAGACCACCTCGTCGGGCTCGTCGGTGACCTCGCCGTCGGGGTAGTACAGCGGCCCCTCGGGCAGCAGTTCGACGATCTCGTCGGCGACCACGGCAACCTGCTCGCCGGTCAGGGCGCTGACGGGGACGACCGACGCCCACTCCAGGCCCAGCTCGTCCTCCAAGGCCTGGATGCCCAGCAGGTGCTCGGCCATCCGCGCGGGCGAGACCAGGTCCGATTTCGTCGCCAGCGCAACCAGTTTGGGAGGCAGTTTGGCGACCTCGCCTGCCAGATAGCGGTCGCCCGGCCCGATCTTCTGGTCGGCGGGCAGGCACACGCCCACCACGTCCACCTCCGACCAGGTGGCCCGCACCAAGTCGTTGAGCCGCTCGCCCAGCAGCGTCCGGGGCCGGTGCAGGCCCGGCGTGTCGATGATTATCAGTTGGGCGTCGGGGCGGTTGAGGATGCCCCGCACGGCGTGGCGGGTGGTCTGCGGCTTCGACGAGGCGATGGCCACCTTCGTCCCGACAAGGGCGTTGGTCAAGGTGGACTTTCCGGCGTTGGGCCGTCCCACCAGACAGGCGAATCCGCTACGCATCCGGCTCCTTCGCCCCGGCCAGCTTGGCGGCCACCTGGGCGGCCACCTCGTCGGGCTCCTGCGGCGCTTTGGAGGCCAGCACCGTCTGGATGGCGTGACGCCGCCCGGCCCCCCGCTCGGCGACCAGCTCGATGCCCTCCCAGACGATCCGCGAGCCGGGAATCGGCACCATGTCGAGCTGTTTGGCGATCAGTCCGAGCACCGTCTCGACGTCCTCGTCGTCGGCCTCCAGGCCGAAAAGCTCGCCCAGCTCGTCCACCGGCAGGCGCGCCGAGACGCGGTAGCGGTCGTCGCCCAACTCGACGACGGGCGGCACCTCGTGGTCGTACTCGTCGACGATCTCGCCGACGATCTCCTCCAGCACATCCTCGATGGTCGCCAGGCCGGCCGTGCCGCCGAACTCGTCGATGACGATGACGACGTGGGAGTGGGTCAGCTGCATCTCGCGCAGCAGCTCGTCGACCGGTTTGGAGTCGGGCACGAACTCCGGCGGGCGCATCAGCGCCTCTACCAGCTCGGAGGTTTGCGAGGCGGGGTTGTCGTACATGCGGCGGATGACGTCCTTCAGATAGAGGATGCCGACCACGTCGTCGACGTCCTCGCCGACCACCGGGATGCGCGAGAAGCCGGACCGCAGCGCCAGCGAAACGCCTTGCCGCAGCGTCTTCGACGACTCGATGTAGACCATGTCGGTGCGCGGCACCATGACCTCTTTGACGATCGTGTCGCCGAGGTCGAACACCGAGTGGATCATCTTGCGCTCGTCGTCCTCGATCAGATCGCGGGCCTCGGCCATGTCGACCAGCTCGCGCAGCTCGGCCTCGGAGGCGAACGGGCCGTCGGCGTAGCCCTTGCCGGGAGTGACGGCGTTGCCGATCAGGATCATCAGGCGCAGCACCGGCCCGAGCACGGCCGCCAGGGCCCGCAGCGGGCCCGAGGTGCGCAGCGCCCACGCCTCGGCGTGCTGGCGCCCCAGGGTGCGCGGGGCCACGCCGAGCAGGATGAACGACACCACCAGCATCGTCAACACTGGGAAGACGATCTGCTCCCAGTCGGGGCCGAAGTTGTCGAAGAAGACCATGGCCACCAAGACGGTCGCGGCGATCTCCAGCAGCGAGCGCAGGAAAAGGGCGGTGTTGAGATAGCGGGGGACGTCGGCCAGCATGTCGAGCAGCCGCTCGGCTCCGCGCCTGCCCTCCTCGACCAGCTCTTTGGCGCGGGCCTTCGACAGCGACGCGAAGGCCGCCTCGGCCGCCGTCGCCAAACCGGCCAGCGCCGCGCAAACGACGGCGCAGCCTATCCATGCCCAATGCGTCGCGCTCACGAGGCAGGCTCCAGGCTCGCGACGGATAGGGTCCGGCACGACGCCGAAGGCATGGTGGCGGCGCTGTTCGCCGTCGGCGCCGGGAGCGGCGGTCTATGGCCGCTCATCGGCGCTTCCTGGTCTGTTTCCAGGCGGCGATCAGGGCGTCGTTGAGGTCGAACATCGTCTTCTTCTCCTCGGCTTCGGCGTGGTCGTGGCCGAGCAGGTGGAGCAGGCCGTGGATCAGCAGATAGTCGGCCTCGTCCTCGGACTGGCGCCCGTTGTCCGCCGCTTGGGCGGACGTCACCTGGGGGCACAGCATGATGTCGCCCAACAGTCCGACGGGCGGCTCCTCGCCGGGCTCGGGAGCGCGCAGCTCGTCCATCGGGAAGCTCAGCACATCGGTCGGCCCCGGCTCGCCCATGAAACGCTCGTGGTATTCGGCCATGGTCGCCTCGTCCACCAGCACCACGGAAAGCTCCGCCTGCGGATGGATGCGCAGATAGTCGAGGGCGAAAACGGCCAATTCTTGCAGCCGCTTCTCGTCGACGGCCACGCCGGACTCGTTGTTGATCTCGATCATTGCCAGCCTCTCAGAAAAGCCGTCCGTCGCGGGCCTCGAATTGGTCGTAGGCGGCGACGATCTTGCCGACCAGTTTGTGGCGCACCACGTCGTGGCGGGTGAGCTGGCAGAAGGCGATGTCGTCGATGCCGTCGAGGATCTTCTCGGCCATGCGCAGGCCCGAGCGGGTGCCCGAGGGCAAATCGACCTGCGTGACGTCGCCGGTGACGACGACTTTCGAGCCGAAACCGAGCCTGGTGAGGAACATCTTGAGCTGCTCCATGGAGGTGTTCTGCGCCTCGTCGAGGATGATGAAGGCATCGTTCAGCGTGCGGCCGCGCATGTAGGCCAGCGGCGCCACCTCGATGGTGGCCGAGGTCAGCAGTTTCGGCACGGAGGCGGCGTCCAACATGTCGTGCAGCGCGTCGTAGAGGGGGCGCAGGTAGGGGTCGATCTTGTCGTTCAGCGTGCCTGGCAGGAAGCCGAGCCGCTCGCCGGCTTCGATGGCCGGGCGGGTCAAGACGATCCGGTTGACCAGCTTGGCCTGCAGCGCCTGGACGGCTTTGGCGACGGCCAGGTACGTCTTGCCGGTGCCGGCCGGCCCGATGCCGAAGACGACGGTGTGCGAGTCGATGGCGTCGACGTAGCGCTTTTGGTTGAGCGTCTTGGGCCGGATCGTCTTGCCGCGCGTCGACAGGATGTTCTGCGTCAGCACTTCGGCGGCGCTGACGTCGGCCTCCCCGGTCATGCCGATGATCCGCTCGACCGCGTCGGCGGTCAGGCCCTGGCCGGTGCGCACCACCGTGATCAGCTCCGTAAGCACGTCCCCGGCCTCGACGACCGCCTGCGGCTCCCCGGTGAAAGTGATCTCGTTGCCCCGCACGTGGATGTCGGCGTCCAACTCGCGTTCCAAGATGTGGAGGAATTCGTCACGCGGACCGAGCACGGCCACCATGTTGATCGAGGCCGGTATCGCCACTCGCCTGGTGGCCACGGCCGGAATACTCTCGGCGGTTATGTCCTGCTCCTTAAGCTAGCTTGCCCCTACAGTCTATGCCAGCCCCGGCAAGCGTGCGACACACTCCGCTTCCCAGCGCATGGCGCAAAGGCTTCATGGATTCCACATGGGCCCCCTGGTGGCGCGCCATCGACAACAGCCGTTGACCGCCTGGACGATGCCCGTGTCTGGATAGTTCTCCAGCAGCGAGAGCTGCTTGTCCATGCGCCCTCCTTCCAGCGCCGGTTGACCTGTTCCCCAAACCTACACACGGGGACTGACACTTCTTGGGAGCTTGAGCAGCGTGAGCCGTTGGCTCGCCGCGTGGCGTGGTCGCTGCCGCGGGGCGGGCCTGGGCCGTTATCGAATTGTTATGAATTTGTTCTGTGAAAGCTCTGTTGTGGGGGTGTGGGGTGGTGCTAGGTTGTGGGGCAAAGCTTCACAGTCCGCTGGTGGCCGATGGCGGCTCGGGTGGAAACCGCATAAAGGGGGACGCATGTCCAAGTCTGCATTCGGGGCCGGGGCCCGTGGTCTGATGGCGCAGTTGTCGCGCAGCGCCACACACACACGGTAGGCCGGGTGGCTGTTGGCTGAGGCGGTTGGCGGTGGCTGTCTGCGTGGGCTTTGTGGGGTCGTCGCTGGTTGGCGCGCCTTCGGCGTTGGCGGCGACGAAGGTCCAGATCCGTTATGACGCGGCTGGTGTGACGTTGTGCTC
>JAISUF010000009.1 GCA_031272195.1 Propionibacteriaceae bacterium | reverse complement strand
ACGCCATGATTTCGATCACCAGCCGTCCAGCCGTGGCCGAAGACCTTGCCGAGCGCGGCAGGCAGCGTGCGAAACTGTTCAGTTGGGCTCAGACCGCAGAGCGGACGCTGGACGTGTTTCGGCGCGCGCTCGCCTGAGTCCGAGAAAGTGGACGCCGGATCCAATCAGAGGGCCCGCTAGCAGCGCCGCCACGGCCCTGGGAGCTAACGCCAGCGGCAGGAGCAGCGCCCCGACCGCGACTGCGGCAGCCGTGACCCAACCCGTCACATACACCCGATAAAGCGCAGAAGCTTGGCACAGTACACCCGTCAGCGTCAAGATCGCCAGCGACGTCGCGCCCAGCGTCAAGCCCGCCATCGTCGCTTGATCGATGACATAGCCAGGGCCGATCAGACGTAGCAGCCAAGGTCCGATCAGCCAGGCCAGGCCAGCACCAGCGATTCCAACTGCGCAGACAAGCCCAAAAATGCGGCCCGCCGCGCCGAGCCGCCCGCCGCGCGCCTGCGAGAAATGAGCCACGGCCACGTTCTGGAAAGCGTTCAGGGGAACCATCAGCGGTGCGCGGGTCAAGGTGACCGACATGGTCAAAGGCGCCGCCGTCAACGCAACCGCTCTGGTGCTGGTCAATCCGAGAAGCCACGGAAAGCCAACGACGAGAATTGCGCTGGCTGCTTGCCCAGCCGTCGCCGATCCGACGCGCCGCCAAAACAGTCTGGGACCGGCGTCTGTGTGCGCTGACAAGGCATGACGGGCGTCTCTGGACAACGCGGCGACACCAATCCAGGCGTACTCGGCGGCTACCGTGGCGAAGGCCAAGCCTATGAGGCCGCCGCCTAACCATGCTGCGGCCAAGATCAATACCAGCCGCACCGCCGACTCTGCCACGACTGTCAACGAATAGAGGCGCCACAAGGCGTTGCCCGCCAGCGCCGACGCAAACGTAGTGTGACCCGCGAACCCCGTCACACCGACCACAACGGCCAGCGACGTCAACCACGACAACGAGCCGTCCATCGCAGGCAGGGCAAGTCTCCAGGCAGGTGCCGTGGCGGCGCAGACCACACCCACAAACACCATCGCCGCCGCCAGCACTCGGCCCACCGGCCAGCCCGAGGCGCAAGCCTGTGATCGCGCCGACGTGACAGCTCGGGTGGTCTCCAACGCCAGACCGTTGAGCACGCCGAAAACGCAGAACAAGACCGCCCAGAAGAAGGTGAACCTGGAGGTGTCCTCAAGAGGCAAGCGGATCGCCGCCACGAGCAAGGCGACCATCCCAACTCCGGCGGAAAACGCTCCGGCAACGCCAACACCGGCGCCATCTCGGACCCGAATGGTTGGGCCGGTTTGCTCCGCACCAGACACGCACGGCAGTCTACTTCAGCCAACCCGGCCAATGGCTCGCGGACTGGCGACAGCCCTGACGCTGCCCACAACGTGACATGGGCTTCTTCTGTCACGTTCTGCTCTCGCAAGGTGACATTGGGATGGTTCAGCCAGGGTGGAGACTCGCGGCGCGGGGGTTTGGCCTTGGGTGAACCATCGCCTAGGGTGGAAGGCACGTTCACGAAGGGGAGACGGATGCTCAAACGAATTATCGGCGTGACGGTTGCCCTGTGCGTGGCGACGGGCGGGCTGGCCAGCCTGCCCGCCGGAATCGCCCTGGCCGACGAGACCCCCACGCCCAGCCCCAGCACGACGCCCGCGACCACCGCCGGCGCGACGCCATCGGCCACCGCCACGGCCGCGTCAACCGCGACCGCCACGGCCACCTCGTCGGTCAACTCCGAGGGCGAGGTGCCCGGCAAAGACGAGGAGCTCGACCCCAACGACGGCACGCCGCCGACCACCTTCCCCAACCCGATCGCCGTGCCCGCCGGCTTCACCGTCGGCTCGTTCAACGTCCTCGGCTGCCTGCACGGCTACAACTACCCCTCCCGCATGGCGACCGTCGCCAGCGTCATCGCCACCCGCATGAACTACGCCATCGTCGGCCTGCAGGAATACGGCTCCACTGAATGCAAGACGATGCTGATCGACATCCTCAACACCTACTACGGCGGGCATTGGGCGTCCACCACGCTGACCAGCCGTTACGGGATGAACGACACCGGCATCATCTACGACACCAACTGGCTCAACGTCGTGCCCGAAAGCGAAAGGCTGCTCGACCTCGACCAGGCCATCTTCACCACCACCAGCGAGGCCTGCCGCACCACCAGCGGCTCGCTGACCAGCGGCGCCAACTGCGGCTACCACGTCGATCCCGACCCCAACCCCTACAAACCCGCCCAAATCGACCCCCTCACCGGCCTGCAGATCGTCGTGCCCTGGACCGAGCTGGCCGAGAAATACCGCCAGTCCGGCACCCGCTACGCCCGCATGATGCAATTCAAGACCAGCACCGGCCTGACGTTCACCATGGTCAGCGTCCACTTCCCGGCCTACAGCTACATGGACTACCACCGCGTCATGGAGATGACCAACCTGATGGCGCTGCTGGGCCAGGTCAGCGGGCCGATCATGCTGGTCGGCGACCTCAACGGCAAGCCCTCCGAAGCGGCCACCTACCAGTTGGCCCGCAACGCCGGCTTCAGCACCGCCTACAACACCTCCGCCACCGCCTACACCAACAACATCGCCTCGCTGGCCACCAGCGGCGCCACCGAGCCGATCGACCAG
This sequence comes from Propionibacteriaceae bacterium, assembly GCA_031272195.1. Classification (GTDB taxonomy): domain Bacteria; phylum Actinomycetota; class Actinomycetes; order Propionibacteriales; family Propionibacteriaceae; genus Propionicimonas. The sequence goes on along the minus strand of JAISUF010000009.1, from coordinate 500 downwards.
ATCCTCTACCGCGGCTTCAGCGCCCCGCTCTACTACGAGACGATGCACGAATGCACCCTCGACACCTACGACAACTGCGCCGAGACCGGCTCCGACCACAAGCCCGTACGGGCCGTCCTCGGCGGAGTCGGCGGACAGCTCAAGACGCTCGCCAGCACACCCACACCGGTCCTCGGCGGCACCCTCAAAGTCGGGCGCAAAGTCAAAGTCACCGCCACCGGCTGGAGTTCGGGCGGCGGCCGCGCCTACCAGTGGTATCGCAACGGCGTCGCCATCCCCGGCGCCACCAAGAGCCGCTACGTCGTCCAACTGGCCGACGTCGGCAAGAAGCTGTCCGCCAGCGTCTCCACCACCTGGGCCTCCTACAAGGCGACCACCGTCAAATCGGCCAGCTCGGCCACCGTGCCCAAACTGACGTTCACCACCAAACCGACGCCGAAGATTTCCGGCACCGCCAAAGTGAAGAAGACGCTCAAGGTGAAAGCCGGCTCGTGGAAGCC
>JAISUF010000166.1 GCA_031272195.1 Propionibacteriaceae bacterium | reverse complement strand
CGGCTGTCGGCGCCCGCTACGCCGCCGACCCGCTCCCGCCCGAGGGCGGCCAGTTGCCCGTTGTCGAGCCGGCCATCGGCGAGCCGGCGGTCGGCGCCGGCGTCGCGGCTGGCGCGGGTGGCCAGGCGGCGGTTGGGCCGACGGCTGGCGGGGCCGGGCAACTCGCGTTTCCGGCTGGCGGGGCTGATCAACTCGCATCCGTGACTGGCACTGCTCAACTCGCGTCGCCGATTGGCCAGGCGGCATCGTCCGGCGAAGGCCCGGCCGGGGCCGGTTTGGACAATGGCGCGGCCTGGGGGGCCAGCGCTGTGCCGCCGGGACTTGGCGAGGGCCGCGCGGTTGGCGCGGCGGCAGCGGTTGGCGCGGACTCCCGCTCGGATTTCGGCGCGCCGCCTGATCTGTATGCGGATTGGAAGCCTGCGGCGCAAGCGTCCCAGTTCGGCGGGTCGCCGGAGGCGCCGGTCGCAGCTGGCCCCGCCCGGACCAAGAGCGGCTTCGGGCACGGTTTCGGAGTCGGCGCGGGCGCGGGTATCGGCTTCGGTGCGGTGCTGGCCATCGGCATGGTGGTCTCCTCGCTCATATTGGGCGCCATGATGGCGGCGGCGGCCCTGGCGGCCGATGGCGGAGGGACTCAGCAATACCAAGTCGTTTGGGGCGACGCGGCGGCCGGCGTGGCCGTGCGGGCGATCAGCGTGACCGGGACCATCCTGGCCGACGCCAGCGACGGCACCGTGGCCGACGGCGGCGTCTACGGCTACGAGATCGCCGACCAGTTGGACGCGCTGTCCGCCGACGACAGCCCCGGCGTCATCATGGTGCTCAACACGCCTGGCGGCTCCGTCAATGGCTCGATGGCCATCGCCGACGCCGTCACCCGCTACAAGGAGCGCACCGGCCACAAGGTGATTGCCATCGTCGAAGGCATGTCCGCCTCGGGCGGCATGCTCTCCATGGCGGGCGCCGACAAGATCTACGCCGACCACGGGTCGATCATCGGCTCCATCGGCGTCATCTTCGGGCCGCTCGAATACTACGACGGCGTCGTCGCGGTCGACGGCGGCATCCTCAGCGGGGGCGTGACCACTTCTGGCGGCATCTCGGTGGAGTACATAACCAGCGGCGAGGGGAAGGACTTCGGCAATCCCTACCGCAAGGCGACGGCCGCCGAGAAGGCCATGATCGGCAAGATCGTCGACGCCGACTACGACGCCTTCGTGACGCGAGTGGCCGTCGGTCGCTCAATCGACGAGAAGACCATCCGGAACACGCTCGGGGCGCAGGTCTTCAGCGCCCAGGACGCCGTCAAGAACGGCTTGATCGACGCCGAACTGGGACGCGACGAGGCCTTCCGCCAGGCGGCCGCCGACTTGGGCGTCGATCCCGACGACATGCGCGTCGAGGCTCCGGCGGCGGCCAACCTGATCAGCCAACTGCTGTTTGGCGCCTCCGCCCGCGTGCCTGGCCAGGCCCCGCCGCTGGCCTCGTCCGACGGGCTGTCGCTGGCGGCCAGCGTCTGCGGCAAGTCGCCCAAGAACATCGTCTTCTACGGCAATCTGTCGGGGCTGTGCGACTGACCATCGGGCAGGTCCGTGCCCGCCTGGCGCTGCGGTCAGACGATTACCGCCGACGATACGATCGCCTCGAGAGTCAAGCCAAGAGGTGATTCAAGAGTCGGTGCCGTCGCGAGGATGGGCGATGGGTGGTGGATCGCAACCAGGAGGATCGTCTTCGTGCTGGTGGCACTCGCGCCCGACGTCGCGGCGAGGCGCTGTCCAGCGGCCACCGGCGACACGACTGAGGCGAGAGCCAAGCTTGTTCGGATTGGCCGAGCCGAGGTGTGGCGTCGACTGCGGCGCCCACGGCGGCTCCCACGCGGGGCGGTTCGCGGCGGGCGGTTCGCATCGCGCGGCGAGACGACCTCCACTGGCGAGTCCGCTTGATCGAGAGCCAAGCCCGTCGCGCCCGCTGATTGATCGACTCTTACTCGGCAACTTTTTGCTCGACCGGTTCGCTGGCCGATTGGCGCTTTGGCGTCACGGGCCAGTCGTCCGGGTAGAGGTGGGCCAGCTCGTCGTGGCTGGCGTAGAGCTTGCGCCGCACCCGCCCCGACAGGCGGTCGCCGAAGACGGTGCCGCCGAGGTGGTCGGTCTCGTGTTGCAGGCAGCGGGCGAGCAGGCCCGTGCCGTGGACCGTCACCGGCTCGCCCCAAGGGTCGAGGCCCGTGCAGGTGGACTCGGTGGGCCGGGCCAGCGGCGCGTAGGCGCCGGGCAGCGACAGGCAGCCCTCGTCGATCGACTCCAGGGCGCGGTCTGGTCCCTCCGGGGTGGCGACCACGGGGTTGCAGATCGCCCCGGACTGGTACTTGTCGTCCTCGTCGGGGCAGTGGAAGACGAACAGCGCCAGCCCCAGCCCGACTTGCGTGGCGGCCAGCCCGACGCCTTGGGCCGCCTCCATGGTGGCGAACATGTCGCGCACCAGCTGGCGCAACTCGTCGTCGAACCGATCGACCTGTTTCGTCGGCTGGTGCATCACCGGTTCCCCCCACCGGGTGATGGGAAGCACCTTTCCGCCCGTCATCAACTCCTCGATAGCCATAGGCGCAAGCTTATCGCCGACCCGCTGGGCCATGGTCTCGGAGCGCGCGCAAGCCCGGCCATCCACTGTCGGCCGTATCAGGGCCGTCACCTGTTGCCAGTGCTGGTTCCCAAGCCCGGCGACTACTGCGGGCTGTACCTGGACCGTCATACCTTGGCGCTGCTCGTGCCCAAGCTCGGCAGTCACCTGCGGGCAGCGTCCCACTCTTGCAGGCCTGGGCCTCGGCCCGCGCGGAAGCCTGGGCACAGCCTCGCTGCGGAGGTTGCGGCCGCTCGCCGGCGTCTCGGTGGGCGACGGCGCTGCCGCCGCCCAATGGCGCTTCGCCGACGGTAGTCTGTCAGCCATGGGCGAGCTGTCGGCCACAGGCCAGGTGTCGGCTGAGAACGCCGAGGCGCTGACCGCTTTCGCGCGGCATCTGCGCGCCGAGCGCGGGCTGTCGGCGAACACCGTCAAGGCCTATTGCGGCGACGTCGAGGCGTTGCTGGCCCATCTCGAGCGGGTGGATCGCGGCGCGCTGGACGACATCGCCGCCGCCGACCTGCGCGGCTGGTTGGCCAACCAGCGGGCGGCCGGCGCCGAACGCTCAACCATGCGGCGCAGAGTCGCCGCGGTCAGGGTCTTTTTCGCCTGGGCGGCCCGCACAGGCCGGGTGTCGCAGAACCCGGCGGTCGGCTTGAAGGCGGCCAAGTTGGACCGGCGCCTGCCGCCGACCGTGCTGGAGTCGCAGGTCGCGGCGCTGATGGACGCCGTCGCGGACCGCGTCAACCAGGCGGGCGATCCCCTCGGGCGGGCCTCGGCCCTGCGCGACGCCGCCATCATGGAGGTGCTCTATTCCTCGGGCATCCGCGTTTCCGAACTGTGCGGCCTCGACCTCTCCGACATCGACGCCGCCAGGGGCGTGTTGCGGGTGGTCGGGAAGGGCGACAAGGAGCGCTCGGCGCCCGTCGGCGCCCCGGCTCTGGCCGCGCTGGAGGCCTGGATCGGGCAGCGCCACCGGTTGGCCAAGACACCCGACAGCGGGGCGGTCTTCGTCGGCGACTTGGGTTCGAGAATCGATCCGAGGGTCGTGCGCCGCATCGTCCATCGGGCGTTGGCGCTTGTTCCCGACATTCCCGATTTCGGGCCCCACGGCCTGCGCCACGCCATGGCCACGCATCTCCTGGAGGGCGGAGCCGACCTCCGCAGCGTCCAAGAGATGCTCGGCCACGCCTCGCTGGCCACCACGCAGCTCTACACCCACGTCACCGCCGACCGCCTGAAAGCCGCCTTCCAACAGGCGCATCCCCGCGCCTGACCGGCCATGTGAACCGGCGGCTGTGAGGCTGACGGGGCCGATCACAGGTAGCCCGCCGGATCGACGTAGGCGCCGTCGACGCTGACCGAGAAGTGGAGGTGGCAACCCGTCGACCAGCCCGTGCTGCCCACTTTGCCGACGACTTGGCCGCGCGCCACGGCCTGGCCCGCTGTCACTGAATAGCCCTGGGCGTGCAGGTAGTGGGTGCGCAGGCGGTGTCCGCCGATAACGCCGTGGTCGATCACCAGCCGATGGCCGCCGGAGTCGTCGTAGCCGACCGACTCCACTTTGCCTGGCGCGGCCGCTCTGATGTCTTGGCCGCAGCTGCCGCCGATGTCGACGCCGGAATGCATCCGCCACTCATGGAAGATCGGGTGGAAGCGCATGCCGAACGGCGAGCCCAGCGCCCCGTCTGTGGGCATGGTGAACAATCCCGGAATGCCCTCGCCGGACGAGATCGCCGTCTTGCGCCCGTCGGCCAGCTTCTTGGCCACCGCTTTGGCGGAGGCCGGCAAGAGGCGGACCTGCAGGTGGTCCAGCAGCGAGAGGGGGTCGAGGTACTCGTCGCCGCGCTTCAAGCCCCAGTGCAGGCAGGTGCCGCCGGGGCAGGCGTGGCCGTCGTCCAACTTGCCGACGACATCGCCGGCCGCCACCTTGTCGCCCACCTTGACGGTGGCCTTGACGGGCTCGTAGGTGGTCCGCAACTCGCCGTGCGAGATGACGAGCACGCCCCGGCCGGCCAAGACGGCTGCGTAGGTGACGGTGCCGCCGGCGGCGGCCACCACGGACTCGCCTGGCGCGCCGAGCAGATCGACCCCGCGGTGGCCCGAACCCCACTTCACCGACGGCGGGTCGAATGCGCGCACAACCGGCCCCGGGATCGGCGCCACGCCCGTCAGCGCCCAGGCCGTCCCCGGGGTCGTCGCAAGCAGTGCCAGCGCCAGCGTCAAGCAAATGAATCTCCTCATCGGTCCTCCCAACACCCGGCATTATGTGGAGGCCAGGCGACGAGGTTGCTGGGGATCGGCGGCCTGTGGAAAACTCTCCACCGCCGAACTGGCCTGTGGAAAACCGGCGGGTCGAGGGGGCAGAAGCGCTTCACACACACTTGAGAGCGAAGTGGCTTGGTGGCAGCCGGGCGCTTGGAGTATAGTGACTTCTCGCGCCTCGCAAGAGGCGACTTCGCATGCGGCCAGTGATGGCCCGCCCCGTGGTCTCGCAAGAGTGGGGACCGGCCAGCCGCATCAGGGGAGCCGAGCGGTTCGGCTCCGACAACCCAAGGCGGGCCAGCCCGCTGAAAGAGAGGAACGGCCATGGCCGTCGTAACGACACGTCAACTGCTCGACGCCGGCGTCCACTTCGGACACCAAACCCGCCGCTGGAATCCGAAGATGAAGCGCTTCATCTTCACCGAGCGCAACGGCATCTACATCATCGACTTGCAGAAGTCGGCCCTCTACATCGACGCCGCCTACGCCTTCGTCAAGGACATCGTCGCCAAAGGCGGCCAGATCCTGTTCGTTGGCACGAAGAAGCAGGCCCAGGAGTCGATCGCCGAACAGGCCACCCGTGTGGGCATGCCGTTCGTCAACCAGCGCTGGCTGGGCGGCATGCTGACGAACTTCGCCACCATCGCCAAGCGCATCTCCAAGATGAAAGAGCTTGAGGGGATCAACTTCGACAACGTGGCCGCCTCCGGCATGACGAAGAAGGAGCTGCTGCAGCAGACGCGCAAGAAGGACAAGCTGGCCAAGACGCTGTCCGGCATCCGCGACATGGGCCGCCTGCCGCAGGCCATCTGGGTGGTCGACACCAAGAAGGAGCACCTGGCCATCGACGAGGCCCGCAAGCTGGGCATCCCGATTGTCGGCATCCTCGACACGAACTGCGACCCGGACGAGGTCGACTTCGCCATTCCCGGCAATGACGACGCCATCCGCTCGGTCGGCCTGTTGACAAGGGTCATCGCCGACGCCGTGGCCGACGGCCTGCTGGCCCGATCCCAGGCCGCCGAGGCGACAGGCGAAGAGGCCGAGCCGATGCCCGAATGGGAGGCCGAGCTGCTGGGCACGCCGGAGGCTGCCCCGGTCGGCGATGACGCCGCCGGCCAGGTGGCCGCGCCGGTCGCCGAGGCGGCATCCGAGGCGCCAGCCGAAGCCGCGCCCCAGCCCGCCGAGACACCCGTCGCCGCCGCTGGCCAGGCCGCGCCCGCCGCTGCGGTCCCAGAGCCAGTCGAAGCCGTCGTCGCCGAGACGAAGCCCGCCGAGGTTGTCGCCGAGCCGGTAGAAGCCACCGCTGCCGAGACCGTCAAGGAGCCGGCGGTCGCCGAGGCCGAACCGGCCAAGGAAGAGTCCCGCGCCAAGAGGGCTCCGGCCAAGAAGGCGCAGCCTAAGGCCGAGGCCGCCGCCAAGCCCGAGCCGAAGCCGGCCCCCGCTGCCAAGGCTGAGGCGCCCGCTGAGGCCGCCGCCGATGCGGAAGCCGTCGCGCAGGGGGAAGCCGCCGTCAAGCCGTCCGCGCCCGCTAAGCCGAAGGCGACCAAAGCCGAGCTGGACGAGGCCAAGGCCGCCGCCGACCAGGTGGCCGCCGATGTCGCAAAGATCGCCGCCGAGGTCGTCAACGAGCCCGAGGTCAAGGAGATCTTGGAGCAGGCGCAAGAGGTTTCCGAAGCGGTCGAGGCGGCCGCCGAGGGCAAAGCCGAATAGAGCGCGCAGGGCGCCAGCCGAGCCGCCAACCAGGCCTGCGCAGGGCGCCAAGTCCAAGCGGGCCGCAACGCCACCGACAACGAACACACCAGCACAACGAGAAGGAAAACAAATGGCAATCACAGCCGCCGACATCAAGAAGCTGCGCGACCGCACGGGCGCCGGCATGATGGACGCCAAGAAGGCACTGACCGAGGCCGACGGAGATTTCGAGGCCGCCATCGAGGCGCTGCGGGTGTCCGGCCAGGCCAAGATGGCCAAACGGGCCGACCGCGAGGCCAGCAACGGGCTGGTCACCTCGTCGGGCAAGACCGTCATCCAGTTGGGCGCCGAGACCGACTTCGTGGCCAAGAACGCCGAGTTCATGGCCCTGGCCGACGACATCGCCAAGGCCGTCGACGCCGCCGCGCCCGAGAGCCTGGAGGCCGCCAAGGCCGTCAAGCTGGGCAAGGGCACAGTCGAGGACGCCATCGGCGAGCTGGCCGCCAAGATCGGCGAGAAGCTGGAGCTGGCCAACGCCGCCACCTTCGACGGCGACGTCGCCATCTACCTGCACAAGCGTTCCCAGGACCTGCCTCCGCAGGTTGGCGTGATGGTCGAATACGCCGGCGGCGACGAGGCGTTCGCGCGGGGCGTCTGCATGCAGATCGCCGCCATGTCGCCGGCCTACGTCTCGCGCGAGGACGTGCCCGCCGACGTCATCGAGAAGGAGCGCCACATCGCCGAGCTGACCGCCAAGGAGGAGGGCAAGCCCGACAAGATCATCCCGCGCATTGTGGAGGGCCGCCTGAACGGCTTCTACAAGGAGGTTTGCCTGGTCGAGCAGCAGTCCGTCTCCGACGACAAGCTGACGGTCGGGCAGCTGCTGAAGAACAACGGCGTCACCGTCAAGCGTTTCGTGCGTTTCGCGGCCGGCGCCTGAAGGCGCGCTTGTTGGCTCGACGAGAGGTCGAGCCGGGTAGGCTGGGCGGTGTCGATCGGCCACCAGGGGTGGAAGCATCTAGGAGAGGAAGCCGTCATGGCGAGTCCGTACAACCGCGTCTTGTTGAAACTCTCCGGCGAGGCGTTCGGCGGAGGCAAGGTCGGGGTCGACCCGGACGTTGTGTCGTCGATCGCCCGCCAAGTGGCCTGGCTGGCTAAGACGGGCGTCCAGGTGGCCATCGTCACCGGCGGCGGCAACTTCTTCCGCGGCGCCGAGTTGCAGACCCGCGGCATGGACCGCGCGCGCGCCGACTACATGGGCATGTTGGGGACGGTGATGAACTGCCTGGCGCTGCAAGACTTCTGCGAACAGGCCGGCGTCCCCACGCGCGTCCAGACGGCCATCACCATGGGTCAGGTGGCCGAGCCGTACATCCCTTTGCGGGCGATCCGCCACTTGGAGAAGGGGCGCATCGTCATCTTCGGCGCCGGCTCTGGCATGCCGTTTTTCTCCACCGACACGGTGGCCGCCCAGCGGGCGCTGGAGATCGGCTGCGAGGTGCTGTTGATGGCCAAGCAGGGGGCCGACGGGGTCTACGACAGCGATCCGCGCTCCAATCCGAATGCCAAGAAGTTCGACGATCTGACCTACGACGACTTCCTCACCAAAGACCTCAAGGTGGCCGACGCCACGGCCGTCTCGCTGGCCCGCGAGCACAACTTGCCGATGGTCTTCTTCGACTTGGGAGTCGAGGGGAATATCGCCAAAGTCGTCGCGGGTGAGAGAATCGGAACGACGCTGCACGCCTGACCAACGAAGGACACCCATGATTGACGACATCATCGCCGAGGCCGGCCGCAAAATGGACCAGGCCCTCGACCACGCCCGCGAGGAGTTCTCCGGCATCCGCACCGGACGGGCCCATCCGGCCATGTTCAACAAGATCCAAGTCGACTATTACGGGGCGCTCACGCCGCTGCAGCAGTTGGCGACCTTCCAGGTGCCGGAGGCGCGGGTGGTGCTGATCGCGCCGTACGACCGCGGCGCCATGCACAACATCGAGAAGGCCATCCGGGACTCCGATTTGGGCGTCAACCCGGCCAACGACGGCAACGTCATCCGACTGGTGCTGCCGCAGCTGACCGAGGAGCGCCGCAAGGAGTACATCAAACTGGCCCGCCACAAGGCCGAGGAGGCGCGCGTGGCGGTGCGCAACATCCGCCGCCACGCCCTCGAGCAAGTGGGCAAGCTGCAGAAGGCCAAGGAGGTCGGCGAGGACGACGCCCGCGGCGCGGAGAAGCAGTTGGACGCGGCCACCAAGAAGCGCGTCGACCAGGTCGACGAGCTGTTGAAGTCCAAAGAGTCCGAACTGCTCGAAGTCTGAGCCGGTTCGATGGCGGAAGGGGAAGCTGGCAAGAAGCGGGCCGGGCGGGACTTGCCCGCCGCGCTGCTGGTCGGCTTCGGCCTGTTCTTCATCGTCATCGCCGGTTTGCTGTGGGCGCCGTGGGCGGTCGTGGCACTGCTTTGCGGGCTGTGCGGCCTGGCCGTTTTCGAATTCAAGGACGCCTTCTCGCGTTTGGGCGTGACGCTAGTGCTGACGCCGACGCTGGTGGGTGTCGTGGCGCTGATCGCGGGCGCCTACGCGGCGGCGGTGTCGGGCGTTCTGCCGTGGCATTGGGCGTTGTGGGGCGCGCTGGGCGGGGCCGTCATCTGGGTCCTGGCCTGGCGCATGCCCAAAGGTGCCAAGGGGTACGTCGGCGATGTCGCCGCGTCGGTGCTGGTGCTGGGCTATCTGGGCGTGCTGGCGTCATTCCCGGGCGTGGTCTTCGCGATGCCGTCGGGGGCGTTGAAGGCGGCGGCGATCTTCATGTGCGTGGTCGGCTCGGACACCGGCGGCTACGCGCTTGGGGCGACGCTCGGCAGGCACCCGATGGCCCCGAACATCAGCCCGAAGAAGACTTGGGAGGGGTTCTTGGGTTCGTGGATCTTGGCCATCGCCGTGGGCGTGCTGATGGCGGTGTTCGCGCTGCGGATGCCGTGGTGGGTCGGCCTGCTGGTGGCGGCGGTGGCCGTCTTGTTCGGCACGGCGGGCGACTTGGTGGAGTCGATGGTCAAGCGCGACGTCGGCATCAAGGACATGTCGTCGGTGCTGCCCGGCCACGGCGGCGTCATGGAGCGCCTCGACTCGCTGCTGTTCGCCTTCCCGGCCGGGTGGGCGCTGTTCGCGCTGCTGGGTTTGTGAGGGGCGGCCGGTGAGCCTGACCGCGGCCGAGCAGGCCGCCTTCGACGCGTCCGAAGCCCAAGCCCGCGCCGGGCGCGAGCTGCCGTTGGCGATGACGGCCCCGCGTGGGCGCAAACCGCCGCGGCACTGGCTGGACATGACGCCAGCCGAGCGCGAGGCAGCCGTTGCCGAGCTGGGCCTACCGCGTTTCCGGGCCGACCAGGTGACCCGCCAGCTCCTCGTCAGACACGAATTGGACCCCCAGCAGTGGAGCGACCTGCCCAAGGCCGCCCGAGCCGCGCTGGCCGAGGCGTTCTTGCCCGAGTTGTTGGCGAAGGTTCGCCAGTTGGCCGCCGACGGCGGGCGGACCGTCAAGACGCTGTGGCGGCTGCATGACGGGGCGCTGATCGAGAGCGTCCTGATGGCCTATCGCTCGCGGGTGACGGTTTGCGTCTCCTCCCAGGCCGGGTGCGGCATGGCCTGCCCGTTCTGCGCCACCGGCCAGGGCGGGTTGCGGCGCAACCTGTCAACCGCCGAGATCCTCTGGCAGGTGGTCGACGCCGCCCGCTGGCCGGGCGGACGGCTGTCGAACGTCGTCTTCATGGGCATGGGCGAGCCGTTGGCCAACTACGACCGCCTGTTGCCGGCCTTGCGGGCGATCAATTCCGACCTCGGCGTCTCGGCGCGCCAGGTGACGGTGTCGACGGTCGGCCTGGCCCCCCAGATCGACCGGCTGGCCGCCGAGGGGTTGCCCGTCACGCTGGCCATCAGCTTGCATGCCCCGGAC
>JAISUF010000161.1 GCA_031272195.1 Propionibacteriaceae bacterium | reverse complement strand
CTGCGCAACGGCCAGCCGCTGTCGCCGCCCGAGCCGACCCGCCAGCGCCTGCTCGGGGCGACGTATGTGCCGCTGTTGGACGAGGCCGGCGCCGACGTCGCGCTGCGCCGCACCTGGGGGGCCTGCGCGGTCGACTATCCCAAGCTGTTCACCGGCGAGGTCGATTTCATCGCCTACCGGACGATGTTCCCCTGGGACCACCTGGCGGGGGCGCTGATGGTGGAGGAGCTGGGCGGCAAGTCGGCCACCGACGAGGGCGCGCCCTACTGCGCCGGCGCCGTCGGCCGGCGAATCATTTCGGCGATGGCCGAGGAGGCCTGGGCGACCGCCTGCGAGACGCTCAAGCTGCGCTGACATGCCCAGCGCGACGCTGGACGACTCAACAGCGACGACTGGCTGGAGTGGCACGCCGGCGCCGCTGCGACCGGCGGCGGCGAGGCCGCGCCGGGACTGCTCAGGGCTGGGGCACCTTGCCGGTGCGGGCCACCTCGTCGTATAGCTGCGGCAGGAATCCGGCGATGACGGCCTTGTCGTAGGGCCAATCGCCGCGATCCAGGGCGTCCTCCAACGGCACCCGCAGCTGCATGAGATGTTGGGCTTGGGCGTACAGCCCGGCGATTCTGGCCCGCTGCTCGAAGGCGAAATCGCGCCCGACCGGGTCGCCGTGGCCGGGCACCAGGATCGAGCGCTCGTTGAGTGTGCCGAGGATGCCGTCGAGGGCGTGCGGCCAGCCCTTGAAAGACGAGTCGGCGTCGAACTGCGGCGGCCCGGCGCTCTCCAGCAAGTCGCCGGCGAAGACGACATCGGCGTCCGGCACGATGGCGCAGACGTCGCCTTGGGTGTGGGCCGGGCCGAAGTGGACCAATTCGACCGTGCGGCCGCCCAAGTCGAGGCTGCGCGCCAGGGAGAACAGCGTGTTCGGGCCGATGACGTCGTCCGGCGTCAGGCGCAGCTCGGCCATCGCCGCCTCCTGGGCGGGCACGGCGTCGGCCAGCGTCTCATGGCCGTAGGTGGCCAGGTCGGAGAAGGCCAGCAGGCCGAAGGAGTGGTCGTAATGCGCGTGGGTGACGACCGCCGCCTTGATGGGCACGCCGACAACCTCCCCGGCGACGCGCCGGATGGCCTCGCCGTGGGCCGGACACGACCCGGTGTCGACGACCAGGGCCGACTGGTCGCCGGCGATCAAGCCGACGTTGACCGTCTCAGGCTCGTTGACGGCCCGCCAGACTCTTGGCGCGACTTCCTCGAAGGCTCCCAGCTCCCACATGGCTTCAGCCTAGCGTGGCCGACCGGTCTGGCCGCCGCGCCCGAGACCGGTCGGCCCACCGGCCGTCAGTTGGCGCCCTGGGAGGCCCCGGCGAAGTGGAAGGTGGCCTGGCCGCCGGTCTTGGGCTCGGGCCAGCGCTGCGTCACGACTTTCGCCTCGGTGAAGAACTTGACTCCCTCTGGCCCGTAGATGTGGCTCTCGCCGAAGAAGGAGTCCTGCCAGCCGCCGAACGAGTGGTAGGCCACCGGCACGGGGATCGGCACGTTGACGCCGATCATGCCGACGGGGATCTCGCGCATGAAGCGGCGGGCCGCCTCGCCCGACGAGGTGAAGATGGCAGCACCATTGCCGTACGGGTTGTTCTGGATGGTCTTGATGCCCTCGTCGAGGTCTTTGACGCGCAGCACCACCAGCACGGGGCCGAAGATCTCCTCGACGTAGGCGCGCATCTCCAACGTCACGTTGTCGACGATGGTCGGGCCGGTGAAGAAGCCGTTCGGGCGGTCGGCGGGACGCCAGCCGCGCCCGTCCAGGACGACTTTGGCGCCGTCGCGCTCCGCCTCGTCGACGATCTGCTCGATCCGGTCGCGCTCGGCGGCGGTGATGATCGCCCCCATGTCGGCGCCCGGCGTCATGCCGTCGGCCACCTTGACCTCTTTGGCCTTGGCCAGCACCAGCTCCAGGAACTCGTCGGCGACATCTTCTTGGACGCAGATCACCGGCAGTGCCATGCAGCGCTCGCCGGCCGCGCCGAAGGCGGCCGCGACGGTGTTGGCGGCGGCGAACTCCAGATCGGCGTCGGCCAGCACGACGCCGTGGTTCTTGGCCCCCGACATCGCCTGGACGCGCTTGCCGTGGGCGGTGGCGATGTCGTGCAGCTCCTTGCCGACCGGCGTCGAGCCGACGAACGACACCGAGCGGACGTCGGGATGGGTTTCCAAGGCCTTGACGACGTGGCGGTCGCCCTGGACGACGTTGAAGACGCCGTCGGGCAGCCCGGCCCTCTGCCACAGCTTGGCCACCTCCAGCGAGACCGACGGGTCGGCTTTGGCCGGCTTGAGCACGAAGGTGTTGCCGCAGGCGATGGCGACCGGGGCCATCCACATCGGGCACATGATCGGGAAGTTGAACGGCGTCACGCCCGCGCAGACGCCCAGCGGCTCGCGGAAGCTGAAGACGTCCAGTCCGCTGGAGGCCTGCATGGTGAACTCGCCCTTGAGCAGCTCGGGGATGCCGCAGACGTATTCGACTACGTCGAGGGCCCGGCCGACCTCGCCCTGGGCGTCGGAGAAGACCTTGCCGTGCTCGCGGACGATGATCTCGGCCAGGCGGTCGGTGTCGGCCTTGACCAGCTCGCGGAAGTTGAACAGCACGGCGGTGCGGCGGCCCAGCGACATCTGCGACCACGTCTTGTACGCCTCCAGGGAGTTGGCGACGGCCTGGTTGACGATCTCCTCGGTGGCCAGCTCGGCTTCGCCGATTTGCTCGCCGGTGGCCGGGTTGTAGATCGGCGACACGCCTCGCCCTCCGGCGACGACCTGGCCATTGATCCAGTGGGAAACGGTGTACATCTTCTTCTCCTAGTGGTTGTCGGCGCCAAACGGCAGCCTCGGGTCGACTTGGTGGTGCGGCCACATCGTGCGCAGCCAGGTTTGGTCGGGGTGGTCGGTGATGCGCCACGCGCGCTCGCGGCCGGGACCGGCCATCACGTTGAGGTAGTACATGTCGTAGCCGGGGGCGGCCATCGACGGCCCGTGCCAGCCGAACGGCACCAGCACGACGTCGCCGTCATGGACCTCGGCCAACACGTCGATCGAGCGGTCGTCGGAGGCCGACACCCGCTGATAGCCCAGCGGCGCGCAGCGCTCGGGCGCGGGCCCGCCGTCGGGGGCGGTCCGCAACTGGAAGTAGTAGATCTCCTCCAGCTCGGTCTCGACGCCCTCCAGCTCCCGGTCGTGTTTGTGCGGCGGGTAGCTCGACCAGTTCCCGCCCGGTGTGAGCACCTCGCAGGCGATGATCGACTCGGCCTCGGCGACGCCTGGGGTGCCGAAATTGCGCACTTCGCGGCTCATGTTGCCCGAACCGCGGAACTCAATGGGTGTGGCCGACATTGGTTGGTAGTAGGGTTCGCGTGGCTGTGAGGCCGTGGCGGAGCAGACTGCGAAGAGCCCTTCGCCACCGACTTCAAGTCCTGTTTGGGGGCCGACGTAGGCCAGGTCGCTGGGCCCGGACCAGACGTTAGGGCGGCCCGCCAGGTCGAATCGCCGACCTCCGGCCTCGACGTGGAAAGACCCCGCCAATGGCAGCACGACGCGTTCGACTGGTCCGGCGCCCAAGCTCAAACGCCGTCCCGCAGTGAGGCGGCCGATACGAAGCCCGGTGTGGCTCCATCCTGGAGTGCTGGAATCGATGGTCTGCAGCCAGCCGTCGCCATCGCCGGCCGGATAGTGCCATGTCGCCATTGGATCTCCTAGCGCGTCCGGGAAGCCTCACTCACTTTTGTGAGGCCATACATATGTCCTAACAATTGCAGGTGGGGCCCGATTCCGCAAGTCGGCCACGCGGGGCGCGTCTCGGCGCGAAGGCTCTGGAGACGGTGCCGTGGCGAAGTGTGGAGCGCGCCGACTGCGGGTGCGGGCGAATCGCTTCGCGGGGCGTGTCGCCGTGTTATTGTCGTGGGGCGCCCGTCGGGCGCGGGGGCTCGCCGCCGGTGAAACGCCGTTGCGGCGGGCCTTGCTTGTCGGTTCGGCCGGATCGGTGGAGCTGGGCGTGTCGGCATGTCAACTTATTGATAGTTAGTGAATATGTGTTGACAAATGGCCTGTCCGGGGGCAGGATGTAGGCACACCAGGTGGACGAGCTGTGGTCCGCCGCTAACGGGACAGCGAGGGAGCTGGGATGACGTTAACCGAAGTCGAGCCGGCGCCGACGGCGTTGGGCGAGGTGTTGTTGGAAGCCAGGGGGGTGACCAAGGTCTTCCCCGGCGTCAGGGCGCTCGACAACGTCGACTTCCTGCTGCGCGGCGGCCAGATCCACGCCCTGTGCGGCGAGAACGGCGCCGGCAAGTCGACGCTGATGAAGGTCTTCGCCGGCCTCTACCAGCCCGACGGCGGCGAGGTCCTGGTGGGCGA
>JAISUF010000157.1 GCA_031272195.1 Propionibacteriaceae bacterium | reverse complement strand
CCAGGTCGGCCACGTGGATGTAGTCGCGCACGCAGGTGCCGTCGGGCGTCGGGTAGTCAGCGCCGTTGATCAGCGGCGTGCAGCCCGCGGAGAGCGCGGCGCAGACGAGCGGGAAGAGGTTGTGCGGGCTGGCGTCGTACACCTCGGGGGTGAAGGCCACGCCCGTCACGTCGGCGAAGGCGTCCATGATCTGCCTGACCGACAGCCCGTCGCCGCTGCCCAGGTTGTAGGCCGGCAACAGCTTCTTGCCCGACGCCAGCGCTTGGGCGGCCGCCACGTGGGAGACGGCCAAGTCGCCGACGTGCACATAGTCGCGCACGCAGGTGCCGTCGGGGGTGTCGTAGTCGTCGCCGAAAATCTTCGGCGTCTTGCCCTGCGTCAGAGCCGAGCAGACCAGCGGGAACAAGTTGTGCGGGCTGGCGTCGTAAACCTGTTTGGTGGCCGAGCCGACGACGTTGAAATAGCGCAGATTGACGCCGTTGAAACCCTCCCTGGCCCGCACCATGTCGCGCACCAGCCATTCGCCGATCAGCTTCGACTCGCCGTAGGGCGACTCGGGCGCGTTGGCGGCGTCCTCCGTCACCAATTCGACGCTCGGCGTGCCGTAGACCGAGGCCGACGACGAGAAGACGATGTTGGGCACGCCGGCAGTGTCCATGGCCTGCAGCACCGACACCATGCCGGTGACGTTGTTGGTGTACGTCGTCAGCGGCTCGCGGACCGACACCCCGGCGTACTTGAAGCCGGCCACGTGGACCACGCCGGCGCAGTCGCAGTCGATCAGCGTGTTGGTGACCAGTTCGGTGTCGCAGATGTCGCCTTGGACGAATTTGACGCCCTCGGGCACGAATTTCTCGAAGCCCGACGAGAGGTTGTCGAGGACGACGGGCGTGATCCCCTGGGCCTGGAAGGCCCGCACGATGTGCGCCCCGATATATCCGGCCCCGCCGGTCACCAGCCATGTGTTGTTCATGCGGCGAGTCTACAGGGGGCCTGTGACATCGGGCTCGGCCCCCTCGCGCCAACCCGACGGCGCGTCCGACGGCGCGACGGGCGCCAATAGCCGCCGCCAACACCTCGACCGATGGCCGGGCGATTTCGCCGAGAACGACCGCGATCCCAGACGGTGCCACGCAGGGTGAGGCCTCCGACCCGACCGATTTCGGCATGGGCACCGCGCGGCCGGGCTGGGGGCGTTAATCTTGGTCCATGCGACCTGTACTCGGCATTGACATCGGCGGCTCTGGCATCAAAGGGGCCTTGGTCGACTTGGAGAAGGGCGAGTTCTGCACCGACCGCCTGCGCATCCCCACCCCGGAGAAGTCCACGCCTGCCAAAGTGGCCCAGGTGGTGGCCCGGATCGTCAACAGCTTCGCCGCCGAGCACGACCTGGGCGACGATCCCGTCGGCATCACCATTCCGGCCGTCGTGACGCACGGGCGCACCCGATCGGCGGCCAACATCGACAAGTCGTGGATCGACGCCGAGGCCGAGCAGATTTTCGCCGACAAGCTCGGTCGCCGCGTTGTGCTGGTGAACGACGCCGACGCCGCCGGCATGGCCGAGGTGCAGTACGGCGCCGCCAAGGGCCACCCCGGCCTGGTGATCGTGACGACGCTGGGCACCGGCATCGGCTCAGCGCTGATCTATCGCGGCCTGCTCGTCCCCAACACCGAGCTGGGCCATTTGGAGATCGACGGCCGCGACGCCGAAAGCCACGCCTCGGCCGGCGTCAAGACCAACGAGGGCTTGAAATACTCCGAGTACGTCCCCCGTCTGCAGCGCTACTACTCCCACCTGGAGTCGCTGTTCTGGCCGGACCTGATCGTCGTCGGCGGCGGCATCTCGCGCAGCCATCACAAGTTCCTGCCCAAGCTGGAGTTGAAAACGCCGATCATCCCCGCCGAGCTGCGCAACCGCGCCGGCATCATCGGCGCCGCCTGGCTGGCCGTAGACGCCCAATCCCACCCCGACCCGCTCGGTTGAGCGACCGCTGACACATCGAGTTGGCGGTGATTGCCGCTCATCCCTGCGGCCCGCCGTTCCCCATCGCTGGCGCTCTTCGGGAGCGCCGAAGCCGACAACGAGCCCGTGCAGCCGTCCACGCCCAAACTGGGGCGTCCAACGCTACATCCGGTCGGGCGCCTCGATTCCCAACAGGTTGAGGCCTTTGGCCATGACGTTGCCGACGGCTTGGCACAGCGCCAGGCGCGACTCGCGCGTCGCCCCTTCACTGCTCAGGACTGGGCAGTTCTCGTAGAAGACCGAGAAGGCCGACGCCAGCTCGTAAAGGTAGCCGCACAGGCGGTGGGGCTGGAGGGTGGCCGCGACCTGTTCGACGACGTCGGGGAAGCGCGACAGGGCCAGCGCCACCGTCTGCTCGGCGGGCTCTTCCAGCCGGGTGACGTCCGTCGCCACCTGCCCGGCCCGTTTCAACACTTGGGCGACGCGGGCGTGGGCGTATTGCAGATAGGGGCCGGTGTCGCCGGTGGTCTGCGTCATTCGGACCGGGTCGAAGACGTAATCCTTCTGCAGTTGGTTGGACAGGTCGGCGTACTTGATGGCGGCCAGCGCCACGGCCGGGGCGGCGTTCTGCTCGGCCTCGTCCAGCAGGTCGTCGAGGTGGGCGGCGGTGCCCTCGCGCGTCTTGAAGGGACGCTGATCGGCGCCCAAGACCATCCCGTAGCCGACGTGCTCGGCCGCCACGCCCTCGGGCAGATAGCCGGCCAGGCGGCAGACGGCGAACAGTTTCAGGAAGTGCTCGTGCTGGCGGGCGTCGGTGACGTAGATCAGGCGGTCGGCCCGCAGGTCGTCGACGCGGTGCTTGAGGGCCGCGACGTCCGTCACGTCGTAGCCGTAGCCGCCGGCCGAGTTGCGCAAGATGACGGGGGCGTCGAAGCCGTCGACGCGGACGATCAGCGCGCCGTCGTCCACCACCGCGATGCCTCGGTCTTCCAGGTCGCGGCAGATCGGCTCCAGCATGTCGTTGTAGCTCGACTCGCCGGCGATGTCGTCGTCGGTCAGCAGCACGCCCAGCCGGGCGTAGGTCTGGTTGAAACCGGCTTTGGAGATGGCGATCAGGCGTTGCCAAACGGCTATCGTCGGCGGATCGCCGGCCTGCAGGGCGACGACGCGGGCGCGGGCCCGGTCGGCGAAGTCGGCGTCGGCGTCGAGGTGCCGGTTGGCCCTCAGGTAAAGCTCTTCGGCCCCGGCCAGGTCGAGGGAGTCCAGGTCGAGGCGCTCGTCTGCGATCTGCTCGATCAGCATGCCGAACTGGCGTCCCCAGTCGCCGACGTGGTTTTGCGGGATGACGCGCTCGCCGAGTGCCCGCAGCAGGCGCGTGAAGCAGTCGCCGATGATCGTCGTGCGCAGATGGCCGACGTGCATCTGCTTGGCGACGTTGGGCGAGGAGTAGTCGATGACGACGGTCTTCGGCTGGGCGACCGGTTCCAGCCCGGCCAGCGGGTCGTGGGCCAGCTTGGTGGCGATGGCGGCCAGCACGCGGCTTCGCACCCGCAGGTTGATGAAGCCCGGACCGGCGATCTCGGGCGGCTCGCACAGGTCGTCCAAGTCGAGCTTGGCCAGCAGCTCCTCGGCGACTTGGCGCGGCGGCCGTCCGGCCGACTTGGCCAGCCGCAGCGCGACGTTGGTCTGGTAGTGGCCGAACTGCGGTTTGGTTGCCGGACGCAGCTGCGGGTCGATCCCCGCCGCCGACTCGATGCGCGCGCTCAACTCGCCAGGCACAGATTGCATGACGGCAAGTCTACCGGGGGGGCGCGCCATCCCCGCCGCGCGGAATCGCCCCGACATCGCACACCCCAAGCTCGCTATAAGTGCCTTCGGACGACCACTTGGAGCGAGCGAAAGCCCGAGGCGCAACACCGCCGACCATGCCAACGCTAGCGGCGGCGCTGGGAGCGGACGGCGAAGGCGTCGATGGCCTTGAGGGCATCGTCAGCCTGCCACAGGCGATTGCGGCGACCGGCGGTGACTTGTTTCAGGACGCCCGCCCCTTCGAGGGTGCCGATGGCGTTGAGTGCGGTGGCGGTGGAAACCCCCAAGGTGTGTTGGACCCAGGCGGAACTGACCACCGGCTGCTGGAACAACAGACCGGCCAGGCGACGGGCGGCCGAGTCGCGCCGCCCACCCACAGCGTCCAGCCACTCGCTGTGGATGGCCGTGATGTCGCGCGCCAGCAGACGACCGTTGGCAACCGCATTGATTGCCCCATGGGCGACCGCCGTGACGATGGGTTCGATGTCGCCAGCCCGGTAGGCGGCCAGAGCGGCGAAGTACGCCGTCGGGTCGTGGAGGAGGCCGGCTGACACCGGGACCGTGGAGTGGGTCACGAGCCCGCGGGCCCGCAACAACGAGTGGATCAGGACCCGGCCAACCCGGCCGTTCCCGTCGGGGAACGGGTGGATGGCCTCGAACTGGGCGTGTGCCAGGGCGGCTTGGGCCAAGGCCACCATGTCGGTGCGCGCCGCGAACCGGCAGAGATCGTCGATGGCTGCGGGCACGTCCTCCCAAACCGGGGCCACGTAGTCCGCGCCATGCGGGCTGACGGAGGACGCCCCGATCCAGACCTGTTCGGTCCGCCAGTCGCCCGTCAACTCTGGCTGTGACTCCCCCAACAGCGCCGCGTGGATGTCAAGCATCGCCT
>JAISUF010000240.1 GCA_031272195.1 Propionibacteriaceae bacterium | reverse complement strand
CATCCCGTTGCGCTATCTCGACACCCCGGCCGTCGGCAACTTCCCCGGCGAGCAAGGCCAGGTGCGCTACGGCGAAGGGCTGCTCGTCGGCTACCGGTGGTACGACGCTCGCCAATTGCCGGTCGCCTTCCCCTTCGGCCACGGCCTGACCTACACGACCTTCGACTACTCGGCCTTGTCGGTCGAGGTGGCCGACGCCGCAGCCGCCCGCGTCGACGTCGGCCTCACCGTCACCAACACCGGACCGCGCCCCGGCACGGAGACCGTCCAGCTATATGTCGCCGACCCGGTGGCGACGGTCATGCGCCCAACCCAGGAGTTGAAGGCGTTCGGCCGGGTCGACCTCGCGCCCGGCGAGTCGCGCCGGATGCGCTTCGCCCTCGACTCCCGCGCCTTCGCCTGGTGGTCGCCGAGGGACGGCCGCTGGGTCGTCGAAGGGGGCCGTTTCGAGCTGCGGGTGGGGGCGTCGTCGCGCGACATCCGGCTGCGCGCCGAAATCGAGTTGCCGGGCGACGCCGCCGCGCCCGCGCTGACCGCCAAGTCGCCGCTGGGCGAGTGGCTGGCGCATCCGGCCGGCGGCCCGCTGCTACGCCAGCTGTTCGACGCCTCAGGTTCGGCTGGCCTGCTGGGAAATCCCGAGCTGATGACGCTGATGTCGGGCAACCCCCTGGACCGCCTGTGCCGCTTCCCCGGCGTCGGCGTCACCGACGACGCGCTGGCCGCGCTGGTCGAGCGCGCGCAAGCCGCCGCCACCTGACGCCACCTGGCCGAAATCGCTGCGAAACCGGGGTCTGGTTTGGGATGCTTGGGGGGTGGACGGCGCGACACCGGCGAAGAAGCGGATCATCTTCTTGATTTCCGACACCGGCGGCGGGCACCGCTCTGCCGCCACGGCCATCGTCGAGGCCGCCAACGTGCTCTATCCGGGTCGTTTCGACTGCAAGATCATCGACTTCTTGCGCGACTACTACCCCTTCCCGTTCCGCTACGCCCCCGAGATCTACCCCAGCCTGGAGAAGCTCGGCGCCTGGGGTCCGACTTTCAAGATGCTTGACGGCAAGGGCCGGGCGGTGGCGGCCGTCCAGCTCACCTATCCGCTGATGCGCAACGGCATCCGCCGCCTGCTGGAGGAGAATCCGTCCGACCTGATCGTCTCGGTGCACCCGCTGGTCAACTCCACCCTGCCGAAGGCGATGCGCCACAAACCCGAGCCGTTCATCACGGTGGTTACGGACATGGTTTCAGTCCACGCCCTGTGGTACGACCGCCACGCCGACCTCGTCGTCGTTCCCACCGAGCTGGCCAAACAGCGAGCCCTCCGCTTCGGAGTGCCCGAGGGCAATCTGCGCGTCGTCGGACTGCCGGTCGCCGAGGCGTTCCGACACCTGCCGGCCGACTCGGCGCCGTTCCGGGCCGACCACGGCTGGGACCCGGACTTGCCGGTGGCGCTGCTGGTGGGCGGCGGCGACGGCATGGGGCCGCTGCGACGTGTCGCCAAGGCCATCAACAAGCGCCAGTTGCCGCTGACGCTAGCCGTCGTCTGCGGGCGCAACGCCGAGCTGAAAGCCGATTTGGAAGCCGTCGACTGGAAGATTCCCACACACCTTTATGGCTTCACCGACCAGATGCCGCAATTCATGGCCGCCAGCGACATTCTGATCACCAAAGCCGGGCCGGGCACGATCAGCGAGGCTTTCATCGCCAAACTGCCGCTGGTGCTGTTCTCGCGCGTCCCCGGCCAGGAGGACGGCAACGTCGACTACGTCTGCGACCACGGCGCGGGCGTTTGGGCGCCCCACCCAGGCGACGTGGCGGACGCCCTGGAGGACTGGCTGGCCAACCCCGCCAAGCTGGCCGCCGCCCGCAACGCCTCCGCCGCCCTGGCCCGTCCCGACTCGTCGCGCCAGATCGCCGCCATCATCGCCGCCCACCTGGGCGTACGGGACTGAGCCGGGAACCGCGCTCTGGGCGCGGCCCCTGTCAGGCCGCCCGCGCCGAACCACTCTCCCCGGCGGCGTCCAGCGGCGGCGTCCGGACTGGCCGAACCGGCTTCTGATTGCAGGCTGAGAAGGGCTCAGTCGCGGCTTGGACTCGTCAGGTAACGTCGTTGCGGGGGTGTGAATGGCGAGCGAATCCGAGCCGGAGGACGAGTCCGCGCAAGAAGAGGAACGCCCAGGCGTCTCCTTTTCCCTGCCGCAAATCCTGGGCGGCGCGCTGGCGGCGGCCACCTCGGCCGTCATCGGATCGACGCTCGGCGTGGCCGGGACGATCATCGGCGCCAGTCTGGCGTCGGTCCTCGGCGCGGTCTGCGGCACTGTCTACACCGCCTGGATCGACCGCGGCGCGCGCGGCGTCGGCAAGGTCGTCAAACGCGGCTATCAGCGGGTCGCGCTGAAAGGGGGAGCGATGGACGAACGCCAATCGCCCGACGCCTCCGAGGCGGCAACCCCCGCCGGAACGGGCCCCGACGCGACCGCCCCAATCGGCTCGCTGTCGGCATCGGACGCCACAGCCCCCATCGGCCCCCTCCCGTCCTCAGACGCCGCAGCCCCCATCGGCCAGGCCATGCCCGCCGACGGGGCGGCACCCACGGCTCCCCCCTTCGGCACGACGCCCGCATACGGCACGACACCCGGCGCAAGCCAGTTAGACGCGACAGCGGTCCTGACGCCCGCCGACGGGGCGGCACCCGCGACGCCGGGGGCTGCCGCCCCACCAGGGTCCGCCCCGCGCGCCGGAGCGTTCGACACGACCGTTCCCACAGCCCCCTCGTCCGACCAGACGGCCGTCATCCCACTGGCCGAATCCGGCCCGAGCCGGTTGCCGAACTTCGGGGCGGACATGGACATCTTCGTCGACGACGAGCCGACCCGCGAGCAGACCCTGCCCCAGACTTTCGACCTGGCGCCGAGGCGGCCGCGCAAACCCCTGGTGCTGGGGACGGTCCTGGCGGCCCTGATCATCTTCGCGATCACGTTCGCCGTCATCACCGGCTGGGAACTGCTGACCGGGCGGGCCCTGGACGGACGCGGCGGCACGACGATCTCGCAAGTCGTCGAGCCCGAAGATCGGCAAGATTCCCCACCGCCGTCCGAGGAGCCGGAATCCGCCACGCCGACGCCGACAGACTCGGCCCAGCCGACCGCCTCGCCCACGCCGCAAGACTCAGCCGAGCCGACGGCCACGCCCAGCCAAGAGGCCTCCCCACAGGCCACTTCGCCCGAGCCGACGGCCTCCCAGGAGACCGAGCCGAACCCCGAGCCGTCGCAGTCCGAACCGCCCGCCTCCATCCAGCCAACCGACCCGGCGTCAAGCCAAGCGCCGCCAGAATCTCCCCAGCCAACACAGACCCAAACGCCGACGGGCGAATCCGAGCCCGCAGCGGTAAAGTCATAAGGGGGAGGAAATTCAAGTGGTGTTTCGAGGAATAGTTGGAATCGGGGTTGCGACTGCGGTCTTGTTAACCGGTTGCGCCGTCACCTCGCCGAACGGGGTGTCCGGCGACCCGGCGGTGGTGTTCAGCACGCCGGCCAGCGCCGGCGACGACCAGCCGACGACGACCGGCGCCGATCCGCAGACCCCGGCCGCCAGCAGCCAGACGGCAGTCGGCGAGCCCGGCCCGACGCAGCCGTTGGACGCCAGCCCGGCCGCCACCGCCGGAGTCGCCGACCCGTCGGCCAGCGCCACCGGCCAGGCGAGCGCGTCGGCCGATCCGACCGCCGCCGC
>JAISUF010000238.1 GCA_031272195.1 Propionibacteriaceae bacterium | reverse complement strand
GGCCACCCCTTCGCCCACAGCCAGACCGGACCGCTCGGCCACCACGACAACCTCCGCCCGGCCGACCGCCCAGCAACCGCCCGCTGTCCCCGTCCCGGCTGCCCAGTCCGCCCCCAAGGCCGAGCGGCGCGCCGCCGCCGCCAACCCGCCCGCCGAAGCACCGCAACGCCCCGGCGCAGCGAAAGCCGCTGGCGGATCGCCGAGCGCCAAGACGGCCAGCTCGGCCAAGGCCGGCCCGAGCCACGACGGCGAAGCCGCAGCGCCTGCCAACCCTGCCGCCGCGTCCCAAACAGACCGAGCCACGAGTCCGACTGCCCAGGCCACCCCTGTCCGATCGACGTCCCCAACGGCTCCCGCCAAAGCCAAGGCGGACGCTGAAGCCAAGGCCAAGGCTGAGCCAGCGGTTGGGGAGGCTTCGGCGACCCGCCCGGACAGCGGCGTCCCCAAGGCCGGACGGGCCGCGACTCCCAAGGGCCAGGCCGCTGCTCCGACTTGGCTGGCGACAACTCGGGCCACCACCGCCGCGACGCCGCCGAAGGACTCCCCGGCGACGCCCACGTCGCAAGCCCCGTCCGCCCCGCCGGACGTTGACGCGACCGCCAGCACAACCACCCCAGACGCGCCGACCTGGGCGAAGCACCCGCGCCGCTTCACATGGCGCGACCCGCGCGAGCCGCGCACCATGCTGGACGAGGTTGAGGCCATCTTCGGCCCGGCCCTGCCGTTCTCGTACGACCACGACGAAGCCAAGGATTGATCGGCGGCAGAACGCCTCCGCGCGGCGAACGCCAACCCGGGGCGCCGGCCAGCAGGGCGGCGATGGCCAGGTCGACGAACGCCTCCGCGCGACAGACCTCAAGCCGGAGTACGGTATTCGGGTGGCTATGAAGGTGTTGAAGTCTTTGCGACGGTTGCCCGTCGCGGCGGTGGCGGCGGGATTCGCCGTCGAGAGCCGAATCGCACCAGCGTCGGCGGCCAAGCAGGCGGCGAAGCTGTGGTGTCGCCTGCCGGGCAACGCCGGACGGCGCATGGACAACCGTCCCCGCCCTGGCCGACGCCTCCAAGTCGAGGCCGCCATCGGCCTGCGCGACACCACAACTCGGACCCGTCTCAACACCGAGCTTTGGGGTGACGAGGCTGCCCCGATCGTCTATCTGGTGCACGGCTGGGGCGGTTGGCACGGCCAACTGGGCGCCTTCGTCGAGCCGCTGCTGGCCAGAGGTTTCCAGGTGATCGGGTTCGACGCCGCCAGCCACGGCTATTCGGCGCCGGGCGAGTACGGCGCCAACCTGTCGTCGTCCCCCGAAATCAGACGCTCCTTCCAAGCCGTGGTGCGCGAGTTTGGCCAGCCGCACGGCATCATCGCCCACTCGCTGGGCTGCGCCGTCGTGGCCGCCGCGCTGCTCGAAGACGTGACGACGACCAACTTGGCGCTGGTCGCGCCCAGCCCCGACATGGTCCAGTACTTGACGGCCTTCGGGCGCAAGCTGCGCCTGTCGGCCAAGGCGATGGAGCAACTGCGTCCCCAAGCCGAGGCCTGGTCCGGCGAGTCTCTGGAGCGCTCCGACCCGGCCGTCCTGGCACGCCTCGGCCACGACCGCCTGCCCCCGGCGTTGATCGTCCACGACCGGCTCGACAAAGAGGTCCGCTTCAAGACCGCCCAGACGCTGGCCGACGCCTGGCCCGGCGCCGAGCTGTTCACCACCGAGGGCCTCGGCCACCACCGCATCCTGAAAGACCCGCAGGTGGTGGCCCGCGTCGCCGCTGAAATGGGCGAGAATCTGTAACACGACGCCGCTAGTGTGAAACCATGCGCGCTGTCGTCTACGACTCCTACGGCGGCCCCGCCCGTTGGCGGGACGTGCCCGAATTGGAATGTCCCCCCGCCGGGGCCGTCATCGAGGTGCTGGCCACTGGGGTGTGCCGTTCCGACTGGCACGCCTGGCGCGGCCATGACCCGGTGGCCTTGCCGAACACCCCCGGCCATGAATTCGCCGGCGTCGTCGCCGAAGTTGGGCCGCTGGTGACGGGTTTCGCCGTCGGCCAGCGCGTTACGGCGCCTTTCGTCAACGGCTGCGGCTCGTGCTCGTATTGCGCCGCCGGACAGGCGCAGGTCTGCCCCAACCAGACCCAGCCGGGCTTCACCCACGCCGGGTCGTTCGCCGAGCGCGTCGTCGTCCACCAGGCCGATCTCAACTTGGTGGCGCTGCCCGATTCGCTGGATTGTGTGACGGCGGCCGCCCTGGGCTGCCGTTTCGCCACGTCCTTCCACGCCGTGCACGTGCAGGGCGGGCTGAAGGCCGGCGAGTGGCTGGCCGTCTACGGCTGCGGCGGCGTCGGCCTGTCGGCGATCATGATCGGCGTCGCCATGGGGGCGCAAGTGGTGGCCGTCGACCGCTCCGAAACCGCCCTGGAGCGGGCCGCCAAATTGGGCGCGCAGACGGTGCTGTCCGACGATCCGGCGACCGCCGTCAAAGAGATCACCGCCGGCGGGGCCCACGTCAGCCTCGACGCCGTAGGCAGCCCTGCGACGTCCAACGCGGCCGTTCACAGCCTGCGCCGCAAGGGCCGCCATGTCCAGGTCGGCCTGATGCTGGCCGAGAACGCTAACGCATCCTTGCCGTGGTCGACCGTCATCGCCCAAGAGCTGGTGGTGGCCGGTTCGCACGGCATGGCGGCCGCCTCGTACCCCCACATGCTCGACCTCATCACGTCGGGCAACCTCGACCCGAAACGCCTGGTCGG
>JAISUF010000005.1 GCA_031272195.1 Propionibacteriaceae bacterium | reverse complement strand
GGGGCGCATGGGCTAGGCTACGGGAGCGTAAGTTACGGTTCCGTAGGTTGGAGTTGACATGACGGGACGGTCCCCCACAGCGGCGACGCTGGCCGTGCGCCGGGCGCGCGACTTCTTGTTGGAGCACGCCGACGACTATGACGCGGCCGTCGCCGGGTTCGAGTGGCCCAAGCTGCGCGAGTTCAACTTCGCCCTGGAGTGGTTCGACGTGGTCGCCGCCGAGCATCCCGACCGGGCGGCCGTCACCATCGCCGACGGCGAGAGCACCAACAGTTGGACCTACGGCGAGTTGTCGCGGCGCTCCGACCAGGTGGCCAACTGGCTGCGGCGGCTGGGGCTCAAACTCGGCGACCACATGATCGTCATGCTGCCCAACACCATCGAGCTATGG
Source organism: Propionibacteriaceae bacterium (assembly GCA_031272195.1). Lineage (GTDB taxonomy): Bacteria > Actinomycetota > Actinomycetes > Propionibacteriales > Propionibacteriaceae > Propionicimonas. Next base: position 3,210 of record JAISUF010000005.1, on the reverse strand, counting down.
GAGATCCTGCTCGGACTGCTCAAAGCCGGCGGCGTCGCCGTGCCCACCTCGACGCTGCTCTCCCCCGCCGACTTGGCCTTCCGCGCCAAGCGGGCCCGCGCCAAGTTCGCCATCGCCTCGAACTCGCTTAAACGGCGCTTCCGCGACACCGGCCGGGCGCTGGCCAAGATCGGCGTCGGGCCGGTGCCGGTGCCCGGCTGGATCGACTTCGCCGACTCCCACAAGGCCCCCGAAGACTTCCAGCCCGAGTCGCCCACCCCGGCCGAGGCCACCTGCCTGCTGTATTTCACATCCGGCACGACCTCCCAGCCCAAACTGGTCCGCCACACCCAGGTGTCCTACCCCGTCGGCCACCTGAGCACGATGTACTGGCTGGGCCTGCGCCCCGGCGACGTCCACCTCAACATCTCCTCGCCCGGCTGGGGCAAGCACGCCTGGAGCAACTTCTTCGCGCCGTTCCTGGCCCAGGCCACCGCCTTCGTCTTCAACTACGAGCGCTTCGACGCCGCCGCCCTGATGCGCGTCATGGACAGCCACCGCGTCACCACCTTCTGCGCCCCGCCGACGGTCTGGCGGATGCTCATCCAGGCCGACCTGTCAGGCCTGGAGCACCCGCCGCGCGAACTGCTCGGCGCCGGCGAGCCGCTCAACCCGGAGGTCATCAACCAGGTGCGCGAGGCCTGGGGCGGCACCATCCGCGACGGCTTCGGGCAAACCGAGATGACCTGCGCCATCGGCAACACCCCCGGCCAGCCGGTCGTCCCCGGATCGATGGGACGCCCGCTGCCCGGCTACGCGATCACGCTGCGCGACCCGGTCACCGGCGAGGAGACGCCCGACGAGGGCGAGATCTGCCTCAGCCTGGACGCCGGCATCGTCGGCCTGTCCACTGGCTACTACTACGACCCGGGCTTGACCGCCGCCGCCTACCACGACGGCTGGTACCACACCGGCGACATCGCCTCACGCGACGAGGCGGGCTACTTGACGTACGTCGGACGGGCCGACGACGTCTTCAAAGCCTCCGACTACAAGATCTCGCCGTTCGAGCTGGAGTCGATCCTGCTGGAGCACCCCTACGTCACCGAGGTGGCCATCGTGCCCAGCCCCGACCCGCTGCGGCTGGCCGTCCCGAAGGCCTTCGTCTGCCTGGTGAACGACATAGCCGCCTCCGGCGAGGACGCCGCCAAAGCCATCTTCGAGCACGCCCGCGAGCGGCTGTCCGGCTACCAGCGGGTGCGCATCGTCGAGTTCGTCCAGGAGCTGCCCAAGACCATCTCGGGCAAGATCAGGCGGGTCGAGTTGCGCGAGCAGGAGGCCAGCCGGGTGGCCTCCGGCGACACCAGCGACCAATACCTGGAGCGCGACTTCCGCTAGAGCCGAGACGCGGCTGCCGCCGACAGCGGCCTCTGGATCGGGAAGGGGAGCGCCGCGATGAAGCCCGCCGAGGCGCAACGGTCGGGTGTAACAGCGCCGATCAGCGGCCATCCGGGCCGACTCTCTCCCCTCGCGGCGCGTGTCGGCGGGCCGACCCGCGCGCCGAGTCGGCGGCGGCCAGGATGCGGCGTCACGACTTGGCTGAGGGATACAACTCGCGCCAGCGCGCCACAGCCTGCTGGCTGGAGCTGACGCCCAACTTGCTGTAGATGTTCGACAGGTGGACGTTGACCGTCTGCTGGGTGATGCCGAAACGCTCGGCGATGACGGCCCGCGTCGACCCCTCGGCCAAGACCTCCATGACCTCCCGCTCGCGGCCGGTCAAGTCGAAGCCGCCCTTGCCGTCGGGCGACACCCCCATCCCCTGCCGCAAGGCGCGGGCCGCCGAGTCGGACAGGAACATGCCGCCGCCCAAAGAGCGGTGGATCGTCTCCTCCAGTTTGTCGGGGCTGATGTCGCCGTAAACCAGGAAACCCTTGGCGCCCCAGGTGATGGCCTCGCGCACCGAGGCGGAATCGCCGTAATTGGTCAGCACCAGCACAGTGGCGTTGGATTTCATGCGCTTGAGGACGGTGATGCCGTCCATCACCGGCATCCGGATGTCGAGCAGCACCAGGTCGAACTCCGAGGCCGACAGGAGTTCGAGAGCTTTCGCGCCATTCGACGCCTCGAGCACCTCCTCGACGCCGTCCATGCTCTCCAACATCTGCCGCAGACCAGTCCGAAGTATGGAGTTATCGTCCACGACTAATACGCGCATTCCGCCTGTCCCCCAGACCCCGTCTTCCGTGTACCCAGTTTCCACCGACTCCCCAAAGTCAGTTTCCCAACAAGAGTACACGCAGGACGCCCGATCAGCTAACGCCACACGCCCTGGCTGGCCGTCCGCTGGGCGGATCGGCCGTCGTCGGGGGAGCCAATTCCCCAGGCCTACCGTCACATTGCCGGGACGCGCAATTCGACGAGCGTCCCATCCGGGCCGGACTCGATGTCAACGGTTCCGCATAGATCGGTGGCCGTCTCGCGGACCCCGGCCAGGCCGTAATGGCCCAGTCGCGCCTTGTCGGCCAGGGTGGACGTGTCGAAGCCGCAGCCGTCGTCGCGCACCGAGAAGGTGATGACGTCGCCCTCGCGGTGCGAGTCCATCCACACCTGGCCGCTGCCGGAATGGCGATAGACGTTCTCCAATAACTCCCGCACCGCCCGGTGCAGCAACAACTGGGTTTGGACATTGCTGGGGGCCGGGAAATCTCCCGAATAGTGAAACTTCAAACCGTCGTAATGTTTGGCCAAGGCCGCGATTCCAGACGAATAGTCGACGTCTTCGGGCGAGTCCGAGCGCAGTTGGACCAGGAAGTGCCGGGCCTCCGACTCGGCGGCCTCCAGCAGACGCACCAGTTTGCGCTCGCGGTCGGCCAGGGGGTCGCGGCGCGCCTCCAGATCGCGGGCCTGAACGCGCGCGTAGGCGGCGCAGCCGAACAGGGTCTTGGTGACGGTGTCGTGCAGGTCGCGGGCCAGCGCCAGACGCTCCTCCAGCCGCCCGTCCTCGAAATGCTCGGCCACCAGGGCGTCGGTCTTGGCGTCGTAGCGGTCCACCAGGATGCGCACGGTGATGGCGGTGGCGCCACTGATCGCCATCATCACCAGCGTCGTGCAGGCGGCGGCCCACTCCGGCACAGTGGCCGGAGCGCGGGAGGCGGCGATCCAGCCGCCGATCACCAAGACGGCGACGCCGTCCAGAACCCAGCCGAGGCGCTTGCGCTGCAAGGCGGC
>JAISUF010000204.1 GCA_031272195.1 Propionibacteriaceae bacterium | reverse complement strand
CTCGCGCACCTCCTCGGCGATGTACTCGAAGAAGTTGACCAGGTAGTCGGCGTTGCCGGCGTACTTCTCGCGCAGCTCGGGATTCTGTGTGGCCACGCCCACCGGGCAGGTGTCGAGGTGGCAGACGCGCATCATGACGCAGCCGGAGACGACCAGCGGCGCGGTCGCGAAGCCGAACTCCTCGGCCCCCAGCAGCGCGCCGATGACGACGTCGCGGCCGGTCTTGAGCTGGCCGTCGACCTGGACGACGATGCGGTCGCGCAGGCCGTTCAACAGCAGCGTCTGCTGGGTCTCGGCCAGGCCCAGCTCCCAAGGGCCGCCGGCGTGTTTGACCGACGTCAACGGGGCCGCGCCGGTGCCGCCGTCGTGCCCCGAGATCAACACGACGTCGGCCTTGGCCTTGGAGACGCCGGCCGCCACCGTGCCGACGCCGACCTCGGAGACCAGCTTGACGTGGACGCGGGCGCTCGGGTTGGCGCACTTCAAGTCGTGGATCAGCTGTTTGAGGTCTTCGATCGAATAGATGTCGTGGTGCGGCGGCGGCGAGATCAGGCCGACGCCTGGCGTCGAGTGCCGGGTCTTGGCCACCCACGGCCAGACCTTCTGGCCGGGCAGTTGGCCGCCCTCGCCGGGCTTGGCGCCCTGGGCCATCTTGATCTGGATGTCGTCGGCGTTGCTCAGGTAGTCGCTGGTGACGCCGAAGCGCCCCGAAGCGACCTGTTTGATGGCCGAGCGGCGGGCCGGGTCGTGCAGCCGCTCGGCGTCCTCGCCGCCCTCGCCGGTGTTGGACTTGCCGCCCAGCCGGTTCATGGCGATGGCCAGCGTCTCGTGCGCCTCGCGGCTGATCGAGCCGTAGCTCATCGCGCCGGTCGAGAAGCGTTTGACGATCTCGCCGACCGGCTCGACCTCCTCGATCGGCACCGGCGGGCGGTCCGAGTCGAACTCGAACAGCCCGCGCAGCGTCATCAACTGCTTCGATTGGTCGTCGACGAGTTTGGTGTACTGCTTGAAGATGTCGTAGCGGCCCCGCCTGGTGGAGTGCTGCAGGCGGAAGACCGTCTCCGGGTTGAACAGGTGGGGCGGGCCCTCGCGGCGCCACTTGTACTCGCCGCCGCCCTCCAGCGTGCGGTGCGGCGGGTGGACGCCGGTGGTCGGATAGGCGACGGCGTGGCGGGCGGCGATCTCGGCGGCGATCTCGTCCAGGCCGATGCCCTCGACGCGGCTGGCCGTACCCTCGAAATACTGGTCGACGAAGTCCTGGCTCAGGCCGAGGGCCTCGAAAATCTGGGCGCCGGTGTAGGACGCGATCGTCGAGACGCCCATCTTGCTCATTACCTTCAGCACGCCCTTGCCCAGCGCCTTGCGGATGTTCTTGACGGCGACCTCCGGGTCGACGTTGACGAAGAACTCCCGGCCGGCCAGGTCCTCGGCGCTCTCGAAGCACAGATACGGGTTGACGGCGGCCGCCCCGTAGCCGATCAGCAGGGCCACGTGGTGGACCTCGCGGACGTCGCCGGCCTCGACGATCAAGCCGACCTGGGTGCGGGTCTTCTCGCGCACCAGGTGGTGGTGGATGGCCGAGGTCAACAGCAGCGACGGGATCGGCGCCAGCTCGGAGTTGGAGTGGCGGTCGGACAGGATCATCGTCCGACAGCCGCGCTCGATGGCCTCTGAGACCTCCTGGCACAGGCGGTCCAGCGACTCTTTGAGGGCCTCTCCCCCGCCCTCGACCGGATAGAGGCCGCGCACGACGTGGGTGTCGTAGTCGGGCATCGAGCCGTCGCGGTTGATGCGCACCAGCTTGGCCAGCTCGTCGGAGTCGAGGATCGGGTAGCCGATGACTATCTGCTTGCAGGAGTCGGCGGTCGGCTCCAGCAGATTGCGCTCGGGGCCGAAGGTGGCCGTCAGCGACGTCACCAGCTCCTCGCGGATGGCGTCCAGCGGCGGGTTGGTCACCTGGGCGAACAGCTCGGAGAAGTAGTCGAACAGCAGCCTGGGCCGGTCGGACAGGACGGCCGCCGGCGTGTCGTTGCCCATCGAGCCGATCGCCTCGGCGCCGGTGTTGGCCATCGGCGCGACCAGCAGGCGCAGCTCCTCGTGGGTGTAGCCGAAGACTTGCTGGCGGCGCACCACCGAGGCGTGCGAGTAGACGACGTGCTGCCGCTCGGGCAGCTCCGAGAGGTGGACGCGGCCGGCCGCCAGCCACTCGCCGTAGGGATTCTCGTGCGCCAGGTGCTGTTTGATCTCGTCGTCGTCGATCAGGCGGTGGCGGCGCAGGTCGACCAACAGCATGCGGCCGGGGCGCAGACGGCCCTTCTGGATGACTTTGGATGGCGGGATGTCCAGCACGCCGGCCTCCGAGGCGAAAACCACCAGTCCGTCGTCGGTCACCCAGTAGCGGCCGGGCCGCAGGCCGTTGCGGTCCAGCACGGCCCCGATCAGCGTGCCGTCGGTGAACGACACCGCCGCGGGCCCGTCCCACGGCTCCATCAGCGAGGCGTGGAAGGAGTAGAACTCCCGCCTGGCCTGGTCCAGTTCGGCGTTGTTCTCCCAGGCCTCCGGGATCATCATCAGCACGGCGTGCGGCAGCGACCGTCCGGCCAGGTGCAGCAGCTCGAGCACCTCGTCGAAGGAGGCGGAGTCGGACCCGCCGGGCGTGCAGATCGGGTAGAGGCGGTTGAGGTCGCCCTTGATGTTGGCCGTCTCCAGCAGCGCCTCGCGGGCCCGCATCCAGTTGCGGTTGCCCTTGACGGTGTTGATCTCGCCGTTGTGGGCGATCAGCCGGTACGGGTGGGACAGCTCCCAAGACGGGAAGGTGTTGGTCGAGAAGCGGGAGTGGACCAGCGCCAGGGCCGAGGCGACCCGCTCGTCCAACAGGTCCGGGAAGACCTCGGCCAGTTGGACGGTCGTCAACATGCCCTTGTAGACGCAGGTGCGGGCGCTCAGCGAGGCGAAGTAGGTGTCGGCCTCGTTGCGGGCCCGCTG
>JAISUF010000196.1 GCA_031272195.1 Propionibacteriaceae bacterium | reverse complement strand
TAGCGGGCGGCGTGGACATCAGCACGTTCAGCGGCGACTCGCTAAACAACTCGCCGCTCGCCGGGAAAACCGTTTCGGCAATGCTGACCGGAAAGTCGCCCAGCGGAGCCAAAGCGAAGTGGACTTGGTGGCTGAACGGCAAGAAAATCGCTGGCGCCACAAAGCAGCGGTTGAAGCTGCCGAAATCGTGGAAGGGCAAGACGTTGAAAGTCCGCGTCGTCCGATCCGCGAAAGGCTACACCACGAAAACCTCTACCGACACGGCGAAAATCCGATAGGGGGCTAGCCTCTATTCAGGGCTAGCTTTGTGTGGCGGTTTTTTCGGCCACATCTCCCCACGCGGCGAACAAAGCCCCGTCCACAGCCCGCCACCGGTCGGGATCTTCCTTATCCGCCGCCGACCGCTGGAAGGCGTCGAAATCCGCCCGCCCCCTCGACGCGGCGCACCACAAACCGGCCGTCCGCGAATCCACCCCCGACGCGGACGCGACCCGCCCGGCAAGCCCGTCGGGAACCGGCGGCAAACCGGCCACAGCCAAACGGGTCGCCAACAACTCCTCCGGCCGGGAGCACCACTCCAACGCCAACAGCCGCTCCAAAGCCCGCTCCACATCCTCCGGCCCGCCAAACCGCCCGTCCCGGACGGACAACTCGCCGGACGGCCCGTCGAACTGGCCCCGCCCGGACCCCGCCAGCCAGGCAGCCCAGCCCGCGCCAACCGCGCGCAACACGCTCTCCGGCGCCGGCCCGCCCAACTGCGCCGCCAACCGGGCCGCCAGGCGCGCCGAAAGCTTCGACGGGCGCTCCACGGCGTGCCTAGCCGCCAACACCGTCCGCCCGTCCGTGCCCAGATCGTCCAGCAGCCGCACCCTGTCGCGGGCGGGCATCGACCGGGCCAGCCATCCCAGTCCTGGCCCGGCGGCCCGTATCCTGCGCGCCGCCGCCGAAACCGACATGGCCTCCAGTTCGGCGGCAAGCTCCTCCCTGGCCCGGCCCCGCGGACGGGGAAACTCGAGCCCGGCGCAGTCCAGCATGTGGCGTCCCAGCGCGAACACCTGTCTGTCCGGCACCCGCTCCGGGCCGCCGCCGTCCCGCGTCGTCCGCAAACCGGCCGGGGCGCCCGCCGGTTCGCGTCCCGGTGCCGAAGGCTGCGCCTCGTCCATTTGGACGTGCCGGACGCGGCGACGGGCCGTTTCGGACGCTATCGCTGGAATCCCGAACGCACAACCCCTCCGACTTCAAGACCGCCCGTGGGAGCCAATCGCGAGCCGCTCCCAACGGGTCCGCCAAACCGCCAACCGCCGCCCGATGAGCCAGGAACCGTCGGCGCCGTCTAGTACTATCGATCAACGGAAGGGAGATTGTGTTGGAGAGGCATCATCCGATTTGGCTGGCCATCGCCTGGATATCGGTGCTAGCGGGGGCGGTCATCCTGTTGTCGGACCTGTTCCCAAGACTCCAGCAAGTCCCCGGCCTGGCCGTCTTGGCCGCCGTCGGGCCGTACGGCGCGCTGCTGTGGCTGTTCGCGGTAGCCGTCATCGCGATCGCCGGCAAGCGTCGCGGCCGCCTGCTGTCGCTGGTGGCCCTGGCCGGGCTGATCGGACACGCCACGCTGCTCATCCCATACGCCCCCCAGCAGCCGCCCGAGGGCACGGCCCAGTTCCGCGTCATGGAGTTGAACCTCTGCTTCGGCAGGGCGAACCTCAACCAGCTCTACGTCCAAGTCGAGCGCTACCTGCCCGAAGTCGTCGTGTTGACCGAGATCACCGAGGGCAACGTCGCCACCCTCGACAACCCGCTGTGGAACGCCGCCTACCCCTATCACCTCGGCACTCCGGGCAAGGACGCCGCAAACGGCATCGGCGACCCGTCGGGCACGGTGGTGTACGCCAAACACGCGCTGACGCCGTTGGACGGATTGCAGGACATGACCAATCAGGCGGTGGTGGCCAAGGTCTCGAACAACGACGATCCAGACTCGTCGTTCACGATTGTGGCCGCCCACATGGTAAACCCGTTGCGCGACCCGAACGCCTGGGTAGCAGACGGCGACAAACTCGTCTCGCTGGCCGCATCCAACTCGGCCACGCCGCTGGTCATCGCAGGCGACCTCAACGCCACCCACGAGAGCCTGCCCATGCGGCTGCTCACCTCGGCCGGCATGGCGGACGCCAAGATGTCCTCCGGCTCCGGCTGGCAGCCGACTTTCCCGTCCAACCTGATGCCCATCCCCCCGCTGGTGGCCATCGACCACATCCTGGTCAACGACTCCTTCGAAGCCCTCGCCGTGACACCGATCTCGGTCTCCGGCACCGACCACTTGGGATTGGTCGCCGACTTGGCCCTAGCCTCGGTGCGTTAGACGGCGAGCCGCGCCGACCAGCCGCCCCTGCGCCCGCCAACCCTTGGCGCCCAGCCGAAAAGCCGGGGAAAATCGCCAAGACAGAGGGCCAAGGGCCAAACACGCCGAAAGCGGCGGTCAGACCGGCACGACGCTGACCAGCTTGGGCGCCCGCACGATGACCTGGCGGACCGCGCGCCCGGCCAGCGCCCGCACAACGGCCTCGTCGGACAGCGCCAAGGCCTCCAGCTCGGCGTCGGACGCCTCGGGCGAGACCGTCAGTTTGGCCCGCACCTTGCCCGCCACCTGCACCACGCACGTAACGGCCTCTTGGACCAGCAGCGTCGGATCGGCTTGCGGCCAAGCGGCGTTGGCGATCGACGGCGGCTGGCCGAGCAGCTCCCACATCTCCTCGGCGACATACGGCGCGACCAGCGACAAGGCGACGGCCACCGTCTCGACGGCTTCGCGGACCGCCGGATCGGCCGGCCCAGGACCAGCGTCGACGGCCTTGCGGGCGGCGTTGACCAACTCCATGACGCGGGCCACGGCGACGTTGAAGCGGCGCGAGTCGAGCGCCTCGGTGATGGCGGCGATAGAGCGGTGGGTGGCGCGGCGCAGCTCCAAGTCGCCGCCGGCGAAGTCGACGCCCGGCCGACTGGCCACATCGGCCGCCAGGCGGTAGGCGCGCTGCAAGAACTTCAACGACGACGCAGGTGAGACGTCGGCCCAGTCGATGTCGTCCTCGGGCGGTCCGGCGAAAACGACCGTCGTGCGGATGGCGTCCACCCCGTAGCGGTCGATCTGCTCGCCCAAGTCGACGCCGTTGCCCAGCGACTTCGACATCGCCTTGCCGTTGTTGATGACTTGGCCTTGGTTGAGCAGCCGCGTGAAGGGCTCGGTGAACGACACCAGGCCCATGTCGTGCAAGACCTTGGTGAAGAAGCGCGAGTAGAGCAGGTGCAGGATGGCGTGCTCGACGCCGCCGACGTATTGGTGGACGGGCATCCATTTGGCCACCTCGGCCGGGTCGAAAGCCTGCGTTTCGTCGTTCGGCGAGCAGTAGCGGAAGTAGTACCACGACGAGTCGACGAATGTGTCCATGGTGTCGGCGTCGCGGGTCGCCGGGCCGCCGCACTTGGGGCAGACGGTGTTCACCCAGTCGGTGGCGTTGGCCAGGGGCGACGTCCCCTTGGGAGCCAATTCGGCGCCGCGCAAGTCGGGCAGCTCGACGGGAAGCTGGTCGTCCGGCACCGGCACCTCGCCGTCGACCGGGCAGTGGATGATCGGGATCGGGCAGCCCCAGAAGCGCTGGCGCGACAGCAGCCAGTCGCGCAGCCGGAAGGTGACGGTGGACTCGCCGTCGCCGTCGGCCTCCAACTTGGCGCAAATGCGGGCGATGCCCTCGGACTTGTTGTCCAGGCCGTTCAAGGCCTCGGAGTTGACGTAGACGCCGTCGCCGGTGGTGGCCCGCCCGGTTTGGGCCGGGTCGCCCTCTGCGGTGTCGATGACCATCGTGACGGGCAGCCCGTAAACCGTGGCGAAGTCGAGGTCGCGCTGGTCGTGGGCGGGCACGGCCATGATCGCGCCGGTGCCGTATTCGCTGAGCACGTAGTCGGCGGCCCAGATCGGGATCTCCCGGCCGGTCAGCGGGTTGACGGCGTGCCGCCCCAGGAAGACGCCGGTCTTGGGCCGGTCGGTGGCCTGGCGCTCGATCTCGGTGGCCTGCTTGGTCTTCTCCAGGTAGGCCTCGAACTCGGCCCGTTGCTCGTCGGCGACCAGTTCGGCGGCCAGGTCGGCGTCGGGGGCGACCACCATGAACGTGGCCCCGTACAGCGTGTCGGGGCGGGTCGTGAAGACCGAGATCGGCTCGTCGCGTCCCGGCACCGGGAAGCGCACCGTCGCGCCTTGCGAGCGGCCGATCCAGTTGCGCTGCATGGCCAGCACCCGGTCGGGCCAGTTGCCCTCCAGAGCCGCCATGTCGTCGAGCAGGCGCTGGGCGTATTCGGTGATGCGGAAATACCATTGCGTCAATTTCCGCTTGGTGACGGCCGCGCCGCAGCGCTCGCAAAGCCCGGCGACGACCTGCTCGTTGGCCAGCACCGTCTGGTCTTGCGGGCACCAGTTGACGTAGGAGTCTTTGCGGTACGCCAAACCGCGCGAATAGAACTGGAGGAAAAGCCACTGCGTCCAGCGGTAGTACTCGGGGTCGGAGGTGTGCAGTCGGCGCGACCAGTCGAGGCTCAGGCCGTAGCGCTTGAACGATCCGGCCTGGGTTTCGATGTTGGCGTGCGTCCAGTCGGCCGGGTGGGCGTTGTTCTTGATGGCGGCGTTCTCGGCCGGCAGGCCGAACGAGTCCCAGCCGATCGGATGCATGACGTCGTAGCCAAGCAGCCGCCAGTAGCGGGCGATGACGTCGCCCATGACGAACGCCTCGGCGTGGCCCATGTGCAGATCGCCGGACGGGTAGGGGAACATGTCGAGGACGTAGCGGCGCGGCTTCGACCCGTCGTCGAGCGGGGCGAACGTCTTGTCGGCCTCCCAGAACTTCTGCCAGCGCTCCTGCGCAGCGGCCGCGTCATAGCTCGGTCTGGGCGTCTCCACGATAGTTCTCCTTAAGTCCAACCTTCGGGATTGTACTACGCCGCGCCCGTCGCGCGGATGCCCGCCCTGGCAGGGACCGGCCCGGCCAGGGTTGCCGGGACATGGGGAGCCGACAACCCGAAGGGGTACCCTTGGAGCAATGACCGAGAACCCGCCTCCGACCAGCGCCGACGCACCGCCGCCCGGTTGGACGCCGCCGCCGCTGTCCGACCAGCGCTGGGCCGCCGGCGTTCAGCCCCCGGCCCAGCGCGCCGCCTGGGAGCCGGCCGCCCCCGTCAGCGCCAAGGTGGACGACTACGCCGCCCCCAAGACGAAACTCCTGCCGCTGGCCATCGTGGCGGCGGTGTTGGCAGTGGCCTTGTCGGCCGCGTTCTTCTTGTCGCGGGCCCCGGGCGCGGCCGCCACGCCCAGCGCCTCCCCGTCCAGCGCCCAACCGACCGCCACACCCTGGGGGCTGGCTTTCTCGACGCCCGACGAGCAGTATTCGGGCCAGTGGGCGATCCTCGACCACCAGTGGACCGACAATGGGCTGTCGGTGCTGGTCAAGGTCGAGGTCGACCAGGGTCCGCTGCAGTTGCGCTTCATGGCTTTCAACGACGCCACCGCCGACGCCGCCGACTCGTATCCCTCCACCGACTGGCCCGGCGACGGCGGCACTATTGTGGAGTCCGGCGAAACCCGCCAAGGCTGGGTCCAGTTCCCCTTGCAGCACGGCGATTCGACCGTCCTGCTGGCCGACTACTACCAAGACCAGCTCTCCGCGCTGTCGGTCCCGCAGTGACGCCGCCTCGCGGCTTGGCCCGGCCGCCTTTGTCTGTGAAGCCGACGCCGGCGCGGGTTGGGTAACGCCGGCTCGCGGATTGGCCCCGGCCGCGGCGCCGACGCTTCGCCGGGTGACACCCCGAGTGGGACGCGCGGGCGAAGTCTGACACAATTGCCATATGGCTGAACAGCAAATCCAGGTGCGGATGCCGAGCGACCTGGCGGCGGGCGTCTTCGCCGATTTCATCCGGGCCTGGCACACCCAAGAGGCTTTCGTGTTGGATTTCGCCGCTTTCGCGGACCCGCCCCGAGCCGAAGAGGACCGCACGATCCTGGACGCGACCATCGTGTCGCGCGTGCGCATCCCCCCCAGCCAGGTCTTCGAGCTGATGAAGGCCCTCGAAGCCCAACTGAGCGCCTGGGAGAAGGAACACCCCAACCGCAAGATGTGACCGCGGCCCGCGGCGAGTAGCCTGGTGGCTGTGAGGGCCGCGAACCAGAGTCCATCACCTGTCGGCGCCGACGAGCCCTGGCCTCCCCAGTGGAGCTATCCAGGGCCCGCGACAATCGCGTACGGCAGATGGCTTGTCGGATACGCCGCTCTCGGACTCCTGATGACGGCGGCCTCGGTGTTCCTGGGCTGGATGGGTTTCAGCGACGATTTCCACACCTCGCCCTGGGTGGCCCTGCCCGTGGCGGTGGTGGGCGTCGCCTTCTGCGGGTCGGCGACGCTGTGCATAAGCCGCCGAATCCCGCCGGGCAACGGCTTGATCCTTGACGAGCGCGGCCTGACCGACCGAACCATATCGGTGTCGGCGACCGGTTTCACGCCCTGGTCACAGGTCGCGCGCGTGGAGGCCGCCAGGCGGGCCGGCCAGGCTTTCGTGCGGGTGATAGTGGCCGATCCGGACGCCTTGGCGGCTCGCATGTCACCGCTCGGGCGGTGGTTCGCCCGCCTGAACCGCTTCGAGCGAACCGGCGACTCCATTTGGATCGCCACCGACCCGCTGGGCGTGGACGCGAGAATGTTGGCGGCCTTGCTGCGGCACTACCGCCGGGCCGCCGTGGGAAACCGCCACTCCTGACACCCGATGCCGCAACGGCTCATGACGGCGCGAGCGACCGGGCGGCCAACTGGCCGCACGCCCCGTCGATGTCCCGTCCCCTGGTGTCGCGCACCGTCACGGGCACGCCTTTGGCCTCCAGCCGCCGAACGAACTCCGCCTGGTCGGCGGGCCGCGACGCCGTCCACTTGGAGCCCGGCGTCGGATTGAGCCCGATCAGGTTGACGTGGGCCCAGGCGGGGCCGTAACCCCTCAACAGCCTGGCCAAGGCGTCGGCCCGCCAGGCCTGGTCGTTGACGTCGCGGATCAGGGCGTACTCGATCGACACCCGCCGACCGGTGGCCGCGAAATAGCCGCGCCCCGCCGTGAGAACGCTGGCGATCGGATAGCGGGTGTTGAGCGGGCACAGCTTGTCGCGCAGGGCGTCGTCCGGGGCATGCAAGCTGATGGCCAGCGTGA
>JAISUF010000176.1 GCA_031272195.1 Propionibacteriaceae bacterium | reverse complement strand
GTCACGATCCCGTAGATTTCCACCACCACCGGGGCGTCAGACGTTCCGACGGCGTAGATTCCGCCGCCGTTGCCGAGAGCGTCGTTATTGTCGATCTTCGCGCCCGCCTGCACCTTGATCGTTTGCGACCCGCTGGGGGCGGTGGGGCGGCTCGCGCCCCCCGTGCCCCCGGGCGTGGTTTTGCGCAACAACGCGCCCGACTCCAACACCAGCGTCCCGCCGCCGTCGCCGAAATCAATCAGCGGCGTCAACGAGTCGCCCCCCATGTAGTCGAGGTCGGCGATTGCCAGCGCTCCACCGCCGGCAATCACGAACCCGGCGACCGGCAGGCTGCCTGCACTCGCCGAGTTGGCCGCTTGCACGAGCACTTCGCTCGAGGTGGCGCTGATCCGCACATTCTGACCGGCGCCGATTGTTAGCGGATCGCTGAATATGAACGACCCCGTCACCTTGATCTCGTACAGCGTCCCATTGGTCGGCGCGGCCAGGATGCAGGCCTTTAACGTGGCCTGGCTGTTCGCCTGGCAAGGGCTGTCAGACTGCTGCGCCGACAGGACGGCGCCAACCTTGGCGGCCTGTAGCAGGGGCGAGGACGCTGCCGCCTCGGGGACGGCCTCGGCGGCACCGCCCTCCGTCCCGGCGGACACGGGATCGGCTTGACCGGCCGGGTCGTCGGCAGACGCCGCAGTGGAGTCGTCGGACGCCGCGACGGCTGCATCGCCGGTCAAATCGGACTGGCCGGACTGGGTGGTCGGCGACGCGGTGCTCTGGCTGGCCGCGTCCTTGGACGAAGCCGACGACGCCTGCCCGGAGTCAGTCGAAGCGACATCCTTCGACGCCGACGCCGACTGCTCGGCGCTTGACGAGGCAGACGAAGACCCCCCAGAGGCCCCGGCGGACGCCGCCGTCGAGGCGGCAGTCGAAGCCGACGCGCTGGAGGCAGAGGCCTGGCTCGAAGCGCCGTCGGAGGCGCTGGCCGAAGACGTCGCGCCCGCCTCAGACTCGGCCGCAGTCGAGTCCGACGACGCCGCAGCGCTATCGCCAGCGCTGGCCGCGGAGCCGCTGCCCGCCGAACCCTCGGAAGCCGCCGCAGCGGACTCGTCGGCAGCCGGCGACGACGCCTCGCCGACCCGCGCTGCGGCAGTCGGCGAAGACGACTCCTGCGCCGGATCGGGCTCATCGGCCAAAGCCGGTGGCGCGGCGATCAGAAAAGCCGTCGCGAAGGCCGTCAACAGCAGCGAGCCCCGGCGGGCCAACCGGCCCAGGCCGGAGCGGCGAGCGAAAACATGGGTTGTGGCACCGCGACCGCGCCCCACGGCGACCGCGTCCAGCGAAGAACTACGTTTGGCGTCCATGAGCTTCTCCTAACACTCCGTCAGCCAAGGGCGCAGTCGGCGCCCAGCCCCCAGAGGATAGAGATGTCCCATAGCACGCACCGCGTGAGATTGCGTACAAGCTCCCCCGAAGCTGAGTACCAAACGGCCCCTTTGCCACAAGATTACAACCACGGGCGCACTTCACTAAGCCTTTCGGCGGATTTCGTACGCAAACTCGCCACCAGCGAACGAGACTATGGGAGAATGCGCACGCAGGGAACACACCGCCATGGACATCCCTGTGCGTCCAGGCGCGGTGCTGCGGTCGCTGCCCGCCTGACGGGCTTACGACGTGGGCACCTCGACTGGCTCGACTTCGACGGGCTGGGCGGCGGCCGTGCCGGTCTCGCTGAAACGCTCGGGGGCGCGCGAGGCCATCTCCTCGTAGTCCTGCCAGCGGCGGATGACCTGCGCCTGGCCGACCTCCAAGAACTTCTCGGCGGCGGCCGGATCGGCGTTCATCAACTGCTTGAAGCGCAACTCCTTCATGTGGTAGTCGCGCAGCGGGATGCGGGGACGCGGCGAGTCGAGCAGGAACGGGTTGTGGCCGGTGTCGCGCAACAACGGGTTGTAGCGCACCAGCGGCCAGTGGCCCGACGCCACAGCGGCGTGCTGCTGGTCGAGGCCGCGACGCATGTCGATGCCGTGGGCGATGCAATGGGAATACGCCAAGATCAGGCTCGGCCCGTCATACGCCTCCGCCTCGCGGAAAGCCTTCAACGTCTGCTGCGGATCGGCGCCCATCGCCACCCGGGCCACGTAGACGTTGCCGTACGAGATCGCCTGCATGGCCATGTCCTTCTTCCCGGTCACCTTGCCGGCCGCGGCGAACTTCGCCACCGCGCCCAGCGGCGTCGACTTGGACGCCTGCCCGCCGGTGTTGGAATAGACCTCCGTGTCGAGCACCAGCACGTTGACGTTGCGGCCCGACGCCAACACGTGGTCGACGCCCGACGAGCCGATGTCGTAGGCCCAGCCGTCGCCGCCGACGATCCACACCGAGCGGCGCAGCAGATGGTCGGCCACCGACAGAAGGTCGTCGACAACCGGCCCGCTCATCGTCTTCAAACGCTCCTTGAGGGCGTCGACGCGGGCCCGCTGCTGCGACAGCTCCGACTCGTAGCGCTGCGGGGCGTTCAAGATCGTGTCGACGGTCTCGTCGCCAAGCTCGGGGCGCAACTGCTCCAAGCGGGTCCGGGCGGTCTGGGTGGCCAAATCGGCTGCCAGCCGCAAACCCAGGCCGAACTCGGCGTTGTCCTCGAACAGCGAGTTCGACCAGGCCGGGCCGCGGCCGTACTTGTTCGACGACCAAGGCGTCGTCGGCAGGTTGCCGCCGTAGATCGACGAGCAGCCGGTGGCGTTGGCCACCGTCGCCCGGCCGCCGAACAACTGCGTCAACAGCTTCAAGTACGGCGTCTCCCCGCAGCCCGAGCAGGCCCCGGAGAACTCGAACAGCGGCTCCAAGAACTGCGTGCCGCGAACATTCGCGAAATCGACCCGGGAGCGCTTGTTGATCGGGATCGTCTCGAAGAACTTGACGTTGGCCCGCTTGTCGTCGCGCTCCAACACGTAGGCCAAGTTGATCGCCTTGCGGTTGGCGGTGCCCAGCGGCTTGACGGGACAGGCCTCGACGCACAGACCGCAGCCGGTGCAATCCTCGGCGTACACCTGCAACGTGTAGCGCGAGCCGGGGAAGCCGGCCGCGTTCAACGGCGCCGACTCGAACGACTCCGGAGCGCCCTCCAGCGCCGACTCGGTGTAGTACTTGGCGCGCAGCACGGCGTGCGGGCAGACGAACGCGCAGTTGCCGCACTGAATGCAAGCGTTCGGATCCCACTCGGCAATGTAGTCGGAGATGTTGCGCTTCTCGTAGCGCGTCGTGCCGGAGGGGTACGTGCCGTCGGCCGGCAGCGCCGAGACGGGCAGCGAGTCGCCCGTGCCGGCCAGCATCGAAGCCGTCACCTTCTTGACGAACTCGGGGGCCGTGTCGGGCACCGGCGGGATCATCTGCTCGGCCGACACCGGCGCGGCCGGCACCTCGACGTGGTGCAGGTCGGCGACCGAGGCGTCGACGGCCAGCTCGTTCTTGGCCACCACGTCGTCACCCTTGCGGGCGTACGTCTTGCGGATCGACTTCTTGACCTCCTCAATGGCCTGCTCGCGCGGCATCACCTTCGAGATGGCGAAGAAACAGGTTTGCAAGACGGTGTTGGTGCGGTTGCCCATGCCGGCCTTGCGGGCCACCATGTTGGCGTCGATCACCCAAAGCTCCAAGCCGAGGTCGATGATCTTGCGCTGCATCGGCAGCGGCAGCTTGCCGAACACCTCGTCGGCCGGATACTGCGAATTGAGCAGCAAGACGGTGCCTGGCCGGGCGAACTCCAACACGTCGACCCGCTCCAGGATCGACCAGTGGTGGACGCCGATGAAACCGGCCTGGCTGACCAAGTAGGGCGCCCGGATCGGATGCGGCCCGAAGCGCAGATGGGAGACGGTGCGCGAGCCGGACTTCTTCGAGTCGTAGACGAAATAGCCCTGGGCGAAGGTCTCGGGCAACTCGCCGATGATCTTGATGGTGTTCTTGTTGGCGCCGACCGTGCCGTCCGAGCCCATGCCGTAGAAGACGGCCCGCAGGGTGGCCGGATCCTCGATGTCGAGGGAGGCGTCGTAGGGCAGCGACGTCATCGTGACGTCGTCGTTGATGCCGACGGTGAAACGCGGACGCGGCGCGTCCAGCTTCAACTCGTCGTAGATGCCAGCCACCATCGCCGGGGTGAACTCCTTGCTCGACAAGCCGTAACGCCCGCCAATCATGATCGGCAGGCTCTCGCGCCGACCCGCCGAACAAGCCTCGCCGAGGGCCGAGGAGACATCCAAGTAGAGCGGCTCGCCGCCCGCGCCCGGCTCCTTCGTGCGGTCGAGGACGGCCAGCTTTGTGCAGGTCGCCGGGATCGCCTCCAGCAGGTCGTCGATCGGGAAGGGCCGGTAGAGCCGAAGCTGGACGACGCCGACCTTCTCGCCCTTGCCGACCAGATACTTGACGGTCTCCCGGACGGTCTCCGCGCCCGACCCCATCACGACGACGACACGCTCGGCCAGCGGATCGCCGTGGTATTCGACCAGGCCGTATTGGCGGCCGGTGATGGCCGCGAACTTGGCCATCGCCTCCTTGACGATGCCCGGCACGGCGACGTAATACGGGTTGGCCGCCTCGCGGCCCTGGAAGTAGGTGTCGGGATTCTGGGCGGTGCCGCGAATGTAGGGGTGCTCCGGCGACAGCGCCCGCTGGCGGTGCTCGCGGACCAGCGACTCGGGCACCAGCTCGAGCAGCTCCGCGTCGCTGAGCAGATCGACCGAGCCAACCTCGTGCGAGGTGCGGAAGCCGTCGAAGAAGTGGACGAACGGCACCCGTGAGCGCAGCGTCGCCAACTGGGCGACAGCGGCGATGTCGTGGGCCTCCTGGACGTTCGCCGAGTTGATCATGGCGAAGCCCGTCTGGCGGACCGCCATGACGTCCTGGTGGTCGCCGTAAATCGACAGGCCCTGGGCGGCCAGCGAGCGGGCCGCCACGTTGAAGACGGTCGACGTCAACTCGCCGGCGATCTTGTACATGTTCGGGATCATCAGCAGCAGGCCCTGCGAGGCGGTGAAGGTCGTCCCCAGCGCCCCGCCCTGGAGCGCGCCGTGCAGCGCGCCGGCCGCGCCCGCCTCCGACTGCATCTCGATAACCGTCGGGACGCTGCCGTAAACGTTCGGCTGGCCCTTGGCCGACCACTCGTCGGCCAGCTCGGCCATCGTCGAGGAGGGCGTGATCGGATAGATCGAGCAGATCTCGTTCAGCCGGTACGAGGCCGAGGCGGCCGCCTCGTTGCCGTCAATCATCTTGCGGGCCATGTCACTTCTCCTCAATCATCTCGATGGCGTGGACGGGGCACTGCTCGAAGCAGGTCGCGCAACCGATGCATTTCTCGTAGTCGAAGCGGTATCTCAGCCCCTTGCCGAGTTTGATCACGGCGTCCTCCGGGCACGACCCCAGACAGCCGTCGCACTCGAAGCAGTTGCCGCACGACAGGCAGCGGGCCGCCTCGACATGAGCCTGGACGTCGGACAGGCCGCCGACGATCTCGTCGAAATCGGTGACGCGCTCGTCCGGCTCCAACTCCGGCTGGGTGGAGCGGCGGGCGTCGCCGAAATACCACAAGTGGAGCATGTCGAATTGGGCCAGCTCGTGCTTGGGCCGCTTGATGTACTCGCGGTGGGCCAGCCAGGCGTCCAACTGGTGGGCGGCCTTCTTGCCGTGGCCGACGCCGACCGTCACCGTGCGGGCCGACGGCACCGCGTCGCCGCCGGCGAAAATGCCCGGCACGCCCGTCATCAGCGTGTTCGGATCGACCTTCAACACGTCGTGCTCGAACTGCATGCCGGGGATGCGGCGCAGGAAGTTGGAGTCCGTCTCCTGGCCGAGCGCCAAAATGACCGTGTCGGCCTCCAGCTTCTCGAACTTGCCGGTGCCGCGGGCTTTGCCGTTCTCGTCCAACTCCATGATCTCGACGGTCATGTCGTCGGCGTCGACCGAGGTGATCGTGCGCAGCCAGTTCATCGTCACGCCCTCGCGCTCGGCGGACTCGAACTCCTCTTCGTGGGCCGGCATCTGCTCTTTGGTGCGACGGTAGACGATGATCGACTCCTCCGCGCCCAAACGCCGCGCCACGCGGGCGGCGTCCATGGCCGTGTTGCCGCCGCCGTAGACGGCCACTTTGTGGCCCAGCACCGGCCGCTCGCCCTCGGCGACCTCGCGCAGGAAGGTGACCGCGTCGACGATCCGGGAGGCGTCGCGGCTGGGGATGTCGACCCGCTTCGACAGGTGCGCGCCGATGGCCACGAAGCAGGCCCCGAAGCCGCCCTCGGCCTGGTCGGCCAGCAAATCCTTGACGGTGTAGTCGTTGACGATCTTGACGCCCAGCTTGACGATCCGGGCGATCTCGGCGTCGAGGATGTCGCGCGGCAGGCGATACTCCGGGATGCCGTAACGCATCATGCCGCCCGGCAGCGGCGAGGAGTCGCGGATCTCGACCTCGTGGCCCAGCTTGGCCAACTGGTAGGCCGCCGACAGGCCCGACGGCCCGGCCCCGACGATCAGCACCCGCTGGCCGGTTGTGAAGGACGGCTTCTCGAACTCCCAGCCCTTCTCCAGCGCCAAATCGCCCAGATAGCGCTCGACCGAGTGGATCGAGACGGCGCCGTCGAGGTCTTCGCGGTTGCAGGCCGCCTCGCACGGGTGGTAGCAGACGCGCCCGTGGATGGCCGGGAAGGGGTTGTTCTTGGTGATCTCGCGCCAGGCGGCCTCCTCCTCGCCGGCCTTGACCAGCCTGAGCCACTCCTGGATGTTCTCGCCGGCCGGACAGGCGTTGTTGCACGGCGGCAGCAAGTCGAGATAGATGGGCATGCGGGCCCGGACCGGCGCGACGCGGCCGGAGGCGTCTAGCAGGTTGGGCAACTGGGTGATGTCACGGGCCATGAGAACCTTCAAGTTGGTAGGGACGTACAAGGGTCAGGATAGCGTCCCAAACCAGCGCTCGGGATTATGT
>JAISUF010000139.1 GCA_031272195.1 Propionibacteriaceae bacterium | reverse complement strand
ACAGGTCGGTGGTGGTGGCGCCGGTGGCCGGGTCGATCATGCGCTTGCCGCCGCGCCCGGTGATGACGTAGGCCTCGTTCGGCTTGGCGACGCGATAGCGCGAGGCGACCAGCCAAACGATCAGGGCGATCACGACGAGGATGCCGATGACGCCCGTCGCCGGGGAACCGAATAGGAAGTCGAACATCTGGGGGTCCTTTCTGTTGGGTGCAGTCTATTGGAGCGGTTCGGGGCTCAACGCAGATTCTCCACTTTGACGCAGGTCGGGGAGACGACGTCGACCACCCGCACCGGCTGGGACAAGGCGATGTCCTCCTCGGCGACGGCGTTGAGTTGGACGGTTTCGCCGCCGACGGTCAGGCTGACCTGGCCGGTCCGCCCGACTTCGATGGGTACGACGACCGATCCGAACTTGCCGATGGCGGTGGCTACCGACGAGTCGGCGTCGGTGCCGGCGTGGCGCAGTTTGTAGAGCAGCCAGGAGCTGCCGAACATGACGATCAGCGCCGCCACCGCGCCGATGGCGTACGACATGGCGGCGGGCGCCATGGCGGCCTGCGACAGCCCGGCGGTGAAGCAGAACATGGCCACGCCCGCGCCCAAGCCGGTGGTCGAGAACCACTCGAAGTCGGGCAGGTCGAAGACCCCGTCCAGGGCCAGCGACAGCACTGCCACAACCACGGCGACGGCGCCAATGGTGAACAAGGTGATCATGGCTCACTCCTTGCCTGAAATCTATCAGTTCGGCCAAGGGTTTGGCCCTGCCAGAATGACGCCGACTGGCCTTGCCGCCGCAGACGCGCCAACGCCGCCCGGCGAAGGATGACGCGCCGGGCGGCGTTGGGGGTGGGCGACTCTTGGCGATGCCTACTTGACTTGGATCCGCAACGCCGCTGGGTTGGAGGTGACCGGGCCGTTGTCACCCACGCTGACGATCGACTCGGTGGGCACCGCTGTTGGGTCGGCGGTCGGCCCGTCGCCGTCGGGGTACGAGCCGGCGGCTGCCTGGGAGACGACGGTGCCATCGGCCAGCTTGCCTTCGGACACCGTCAGATAGCCGCCGGGCTGGTCGACGTACCAATAGCTGACCGAGCCGCTGGCGGGAGCGGCGTCGTCGGTCCAGTCCATGGTCTCGGTGGTCGTCTTGCCCAGTTTGGCCAGGGTGTCCTTGGACACCGGCCCGTTGCCCAGCCACAGCCGCTTGATCTTCAAGGTGTCGGCGTCGTAGGCGACGAAGACGGTGTTCCCCGCCAGTGTCGCGAGGTCGATGCCCACGTTGGCGATCGGCTCGGCCGACTCGTCGTCGGTCGGGTTGTCGAACTCGGTGAGGGCCGCCTTGGCGCCGAGGTCGAGCTGGCGCACCTTGATCTTGGCGTTGGCCTTGACGGCTTCACCGTCGCTGGAGAACTCGATGCCGCCGGTGGCGTTGTTGTACAGCTCGTGCTCCAGCTGGTTCCACTTCGCGCCGGTCGTCGTCACCGACGTGATTTTCCAAGCTTTGGACGCTTTGTCGGAGTATTCGAGTCTGAGCGTGCCGTTGGCGTCGGTCATGCCCTCGATGTTGCCCATGACGACGGAGACGTCGGTGGCGTTGGTGGCGGCGGCGGCTTCGGGCGCCTCGGTGGCCTGTATCGTCCCCTCGTACGCCGTGCTGCTTGAGCCTGGCCGCAGGCCCGCCTCGGCCGCGGCGATGTACTTGTCCCAGTCGATGCTGCCGTCGCTGGCCACCAGATCGTCGAGGACGTCGGCCTTGAACTCGTAGCTGCCGCCGTCGGCGTAAGTCACCTCGACCAGCAGGGTGGGAACCCCAGCGATGCCCTGCTCCTCGGCGCGCTTGGTCTGCACGTCGGCCCAGTCGTCGTAGAGCCCGTCGGCGAAGGTGTCGACAACCTCTTGCGGGACGCCGACCTTCAAGGCGGCCTTGGCGATGGCCGCGTCGGAGACGTTCTTGCCCTCCTCGGAGTCGGCGTTCAGCAGGGTGAAGTTGAGATCCCACAACGCCTCGGCGGTGGCCTTGCCGCTGGCGGCGGCCGTCTTGACGGCGTTGGTCGCCTTGGTCGAGTAGCCGGAGGTGGTGCCGTCGAGGATGCTGATCGGGATGAACTCGAAGTCGTAGCCAGCCTTTGCCAGTTCTTTGATCTTGTCGGCCGTCGGCTTGATCTTCGTCACGCAGTACGGGCAGCCGTAGTCGTAATAGATCTTCACGGTCAGCTTTGGCGAGGCGTTGTCGCCCCAAGTCAGGACGGCCTCCGGTTCGTTCAAGTCGGGTGCGTTGGAAGCAGACGGCTGCGGAATCGTCGACTCGGATGTTGACGGGGCCATGATCGACGCGGTGCCGCCAGCGGGGCTGACCTGGCCCGGCCGATAGAGCAGCACGGCGCCCGCCGCCAGGGTGATGACGCTCAGCCCGGCCAGGGCCGCCACCACAGGACGGAAGTCGCGTTTGGGCACGGCGGCCAGCATCGGCCCGAGGGCGGGCGGCTGGCCGAGGTTCTGCTGCCAGGCCGTTCCGGCTTGGCGCAGCTCGTCGTCGAAATCGTTCATCAGTAGTCCTTTCCGAGAATTTCTTTCAGCCGTCGGCGGGCGTCCGACAGGTTCGATTTGAGGGTGCCCTCGGAGACGCGCAGCACTTTGGCCGCGTCGGCCACCGGCAACCCCAGGTAGTAGTGCAGTTCGACGGCCAGGCGCTGTTTGCGGCCCAGTTGGGCCAGCGCCCGGTCCAAGTCCATGGCGGTCTCGGGAGCGGTGATGATCGTCACGGCCGGATTGTCGCTGACCGGCGTCGGCAGGCGGGCGGCGCTGCGCCAGTGTTTGCGGCGGGCGTCGGCGGTGATGGCCAGCAGCCAGTTGCGGGCTGTGCCGCGCCGGGCGTCGAATTGGCGGCGTTTGCGCCAAGCCGACGCCAGGGCGTCCTGCAGCACGTCCTCGCCGTCGGCCCCGGCCCTGGCGGCCAACGCCGCCATCGCCGCCCAATGCGGCTCCACCCAGCGGGCGAAGCCGTCACGGGTGAGCCGGTCCTCGGCCATGCCGTCGAGTTGCAACTCGTCCCCAATCGCGAAAGCTTCCACGCCTATATATACCCCGCCGGCGGCGATTCGGTTGGGTTGGACGCCGCCCCCGTGGCATCGCAAGGGGGTTCGGGGGCAGCACCTGGGGCACGTGACACAAGAACCGTCACTTTGTCACGGGCTTCGGATATGGTGAGACCAAACGGCTTGGAGCCGAAAGGGCGAACAAAGGAGTGAGATGGCCCAATACCGCAACTACATCGCCGGCGAGCTGGTCGGAGCCGACGAGTGGATCGACGTCGAGAATCCGTACACCCAGCAGATCATCGGGCAGGCCGCCAAGGGCGGCGAGGCCGAGGCCAACCAAGCCGTCGAGGCGGCGGTGGCGGCCTACCACAGCACCTGGCCGAAGCTGCCGCCGGAAGTCCGGGCGGGCTATCTGAAGCGGTTCGCCCAGCTCATCCGCGACCACCAGCAGGAGTTGACCGACCTGTTGATCGCCGAACAGGCCAAGATCGCCGGCCTGGCGGGCGTCGAGATCGGCTTCACGGCCAGCTATTTCGACTACTACGCCGGCTGGGCCGACATCTACACCGGCGAGGTCATCAACTCTTCGTCGGCTCGCGGCGACGGCACGTCGAACGAGAACATCTGGCTCAACTGGAAGCCGATCGGCCCGGTGGCCGGCATCTGCCCGTGGAACTTCCCGTTCTTCGTCATGGCCCGCAAGGTCGCACCGGCCATCCTGACGGGCTGCCCGATCGTCGTCAAGCCGTCCAGCACGACTCCGTTGACGACGCTGCGCTTCGCCGAGCTGATCGCCGAGAACATCCCCGACCTGCCCAAGGGGGCGCTCAGCTTCGTGGCCGGCGGCGGCTCGACGCTGGGCGTCGCCCTGACCAAACACCCGGACATTCAGATGGTGTCGTTGACGGGGTCGGTCGAGGCGGGCGTCGAGATCGTCAAGAACTCGGCCGACAAGGTGATGAAGACCTCTCTGGAGTTGGGCGGCAAGGCCCCGGCCATCGTCTTCCCCGACGCCGACATGGACCTCGCGGTCAAGGGCGTGACGGATTCGCGTCTGATCTTCTCCGGCCAGGTCTGCAACTGCTGTGAGCGGGCCTACGTCCACGAGTCGATCTACGACGAGTTCGTCTCCAAGTTGAAGGCCGCCTTCGAGGCGGCGCAGTACGGCGACCCCAACGACCCGGCGAGCGTCTATTCCTCGCAGGTCGACCGCGCCCAGTTGGAGAAGATCGACGCCGCCACCAGGCGGGCCGAGGAGCAGGGCGCGACGATCCTGACCGGCGGCCGGGTCGCCGACCGTCCCACCGGCTACTTCTTCCAGCCGACCATCGTCGAGGGCGCCGCGCAGGACTCCGACGTGGTGCGCAAGGAGGTCTTCGGGCCGGTGCTGCCCGTCGTCAAGTGGAGCGACTACGACCAGGTGATCGCCTGGGCCAACGACTGCGAGTACGGCCTGACCAGCTCGGTCTTCTCGACCAACGTCAACACCGTCATGCGGGCTGTCAAAGATCTCGACTTCGGCGAGACGTACGTCAACCGGGAGCATTTCGAGGGCCTCCAGGGCTTCCACGCCGGCTGGCGCAAGTCCGGCATCGGCGGCGCCGACGGCAAGCACGGCCTATACGAATACCTACAGTCCCAAGTGGTCTATTTGAGGTACTGACGACGACGAAGAACAACGAGCTTGCTCGATTGTTCTGAGGAGGAAGTCAGCGATAGGGCGCCAGCCCGAACACTGACGGCAAGCCGTCTCAGGCGGCAGCGAAGGCGAAGACGCCGTCGGCGACCATTTGGACGGCGATGGCGGCCAGCAGGAGGCCGGCGATGCGGGAGGCCAGCGTCACGCCGGAGTCGCGTAGCACCCGCTTGATGGCCCCGGCGAACCACAGGAACAGCCAGACGACCGCCATGACGGCCACCAGCGCCAAGCCGACGGCCAGATAGTCGCTGACGCAAGTGGCGTCGTTGACGGCCACCATGGCGGCCACGATCGCGCCGGGCCCGGCCATCAGGGGCGTGCCCAGCGGGACGACGGCGACGTTGATGCCGTGCTCGGCTTGGTCCTGCGAGCGCGACCAGCCCATCAGCAGCTCCAGCGCCACCAGCAATAGCAGCAGCCCGCCGGCCACCTGCAAAGCCGCCACCGAGACGTGCAGATACTCCAGCACCCACTTGCCGCAGAAGGCGAACACCGCGATGACGCCGAACGCCACCAGCGACGCCTTGGTCGCCGCCGCGCGCTGCTCGGCTTTGCCCATGCCCCGCGTCAAGCCCAAGAAGACCGGCAGCAGGCCCGGCGGGTCGACGATGACCCACAAGGTGACTGCCGTGGTCGCGAAGAGATAACCGTCAAGCATTCTTCCCACCTTACTACCGGCCCCGAGGCTCTGCGTAGCACGCATCTGCCCTCTCACAAGGGGTTACGCGGTTGGGTGGGCTGCTCTCGGCCGCTGAGGGCCTCGTCTGTCGCGCAGCGGGGCGCACCGGTGGTCGCTCCGGCCGTTCCAGTAGACGGTGCCTCGCCCGTCGCGCAACGGGGGCGCCCTCTTCGGCAACGCGCTGTGTGGCTGGGGCCGGTGGCGGAGGCGGCGGGATTCGAACCCGCGTGACGGTTCAACACCGTCTCCCGCTTAGCAGGCGGGCGCCATAGGCCGACTAGGCGACGCCTCCGAGACCCACCCAGCGTACTCGAAAGCCGCCGGGTGTTCCAGTTGCCGACAAGACTCGGCTAAGACGACCGCGAACGGTTGCCCGCGACGTGGCACAACCGACAACGGGGGGACGGACGCGGGGCCGATCGACCCATCGGGCGTGGGCCGAAATGCCCTGATGTTGGGGACGTGTGGCCCTAGTGGCGGGACTATTCGGCGGCCAGGCTGGAGGCATGACCGATGCGACCACCCCCCAGGCTGGTGACCGACGCCCCACGCCGTGCGTTGCGGTGACGGCGACGCGCCCCGCCCAAGATCGCGCGCAGCTCAGCCGCCTGGAGCGCGGCGTGGCGGTGCGAAGAGTGTCGGGCCCCGGACGGGTGGGCCGCCTGAGTGAGCGCGGCGCGGCCACCGTCGAGGCCGTGGGCATCATGGTGGTCGTGGTCATGCTGCTGACCGGCGTGATCGCGACGATCACCCCCCAGCCGGTGGCCGACGCCTTCCTGAACGCCTTGTGCCGCGCCTACGAGAAGGTTTCCGGCCTGGACCTGGGCTGCGCCGCCGCCGACGGCGGCGAGTCCGAAGACCGCGGGGAAGAGCTTGAGATTCCCTGCACCACCTCAGAGACGACGCGTAGTGACAAGATTCACATCGTGGCGTTCGGCGTGCGGGCCGGTGAGGGTGGTGGCGACAAGATCGTCATCAACGCCGACGGCACCGCAACAGTTACGCTAACCCAGACAGGTCAGGTCGGTGTCGAAGCCGGTGTCGGCTCGAGTGCTGAAGGCGAGGCCGACGCCCACGCCGTCGCGGAGGGAGGCTTGAGCTACGAGTATGACTTTGCCAACGCCCAGGATGCCATCGACTTCCTCGCCGACAAGCGGGACGTTGGGGACAGGGTCATCGACACTTCGATACCTGGCGTCCAGACAGCCAAGATGGGGATAGACCAGGCCATGGCGGCCGCCCAGGCCTGGATTGACGAGCAGACTGGCGCCAGTGACGAAACCAAGGCCGCCCATCAAGCCGACCGCGACAACAACACGCCAGACGCTGTTGTGGTGAGCCTGGACATTCAAGGAACTGCGTCGGCGTCCGCCGACTTGGGGGCCAAGGGTGCGGCCTCAGCGAGTGCCTCGGCGAGCGCCTCAGCGTCGGTCAAGGGCGAGTCAACCATCCTCTTGGGCGACGACGCGGGCGAGTCGGAGTTCACCGGCACCGTTCAGGGCGATGTGAGTGCAGAATTGGAGGGCAAAATTTCAGCCGGTCCGATCTCCGCCGCCTTGACAGGGCAAGCAACAGCAGGAGCTAGGGGGTCCTACACAGTGGTGTTCGACGCTAACGGCCAACCAGCACAACTCGTCATCACCGGCGAGACTACGGCGGGCCTCAAGGGTGGGGGAAACCTTGGCTACGAGGCAGGGTCCAGTGAATCAGAACTCGGAGGCAGCGTGGGTGCGGTCACCGCTTCGGTGACAACTTGGACCCTCGACCTATCAGATCCCGCCAACAAGGCGGCGTTTGATGCCAACTTCACTGTGGCCTCGGTGTCTGTTGGGCAATACGCTGCCAGCGTCGCAATGCCGCACGTCCCATTGCCGGGAACTGAAGGGCAATGGGTCGCCAACCTCGCCGCCCTGATCGGGCGCTTCGACGCGGACGCCTATGAAGTCAAGTACACCTATGACGTGGGCACCGGCGACGGGGGCGTTGACGGCAAGGACTACAGCGCCAAGGGCGGGGCTTTCGGCGGTGGGCTCGAGCTAACTCAGGAGGGCCGCACCCTCGTTGAGGCCATCGCCTACGACCATCGGACTAGCAACAAGGGTTGGGTGCCGCTTGTCACCTGCAAGTAGCATTTCCGCATCGGACTTTGAAAGGATGGCCGCTTTGAAACCGCAATTGCTGGTTGTCGCATTGGCTCTGACTACGGCAGTGGCAGGTTGCGCAGTTCAAGGGCCAGCCGTAACCGCAGCGTCCACAGCAGCCGAGTCTTCATCCTCAGTGCCGCCCGGCTACAAGTTATACAAGGGCGACAGCTATTCGCTGGCGGTTCCAGAGCAGTGGGAGGCGATTCCAGAGGACCAGCGCTCCATGCCTGAGGCGGACGCTGAAATTGGAGTGGTCTACACCGGACAAGCCACTTTGCAACCCACCTTGTTTGTGACAGTTGACCGCACAGAGAACTTGGGGAGTCCGTACATCCAGGCCCAATACTTCCAAGTCGTTGTCAAGAACTCCCTGTTAGACCCAGTCGTTGGGGACATACAAGAGGCGCAGGTCAAAGGTGCCACATCGGCGGTGTGGTTTGAATACACCTACCACATGGTCGAAACACCGTCACGGTTCGACACGACAATTGAGGCCGCCGACTACAGGTTGCGTGCATTGATGGCCCAAGCGCCGGGCACTCCGATGGTTTCGCTGCGCTACGGCACAGAGAAGTCGGCTTTCGACGAGACCGTCTGGCAGACGCTGGTCGACACCCTGGAATTGGAGCCGGCGAAATGAGCGGGGAGCGCGTGAGGTATGTGGCGTGGGGCTCGGCCGTTGCGGGCGGGCTGATCGGGTTCGCGCTGATCGTGGCCTTCGTCTACTTCGTGGACCCGCCGGTGGAGGCCGTGCTGGCTCCGGCGGGGAAGATCGTGACGTTCGGCATCGTGCTGATGTTGGTGACGTTGCTGCGCGTCATCGCTGGGATGTGGACCGCCCAGTTGACCCGGCGCCGCCACGAGGCCAGGGAGCGGACCGACTTTCTGCCGACTGCGGCTGT